>CAZOTV010000014.1:46505-47699 GCA_964582795.1 uncultured bacterium | reverse complement strand
GGGAAGCCCGCGAACATGGCGGCATGCAGCACCGTCTCGCGCAGCTCGCGCTCGCTCGCCCCCACCAGCAGCGCGCCCCGCACGTGCGTCGGCAGTTCGCGGTCGGAACCCATGGCGGTCAGCATCGCCACCGACAGCAACTCGCGGGTTCGCAGGTCGAGGTCGGGGCGCGCGAACACCTCCTCGTACGCCACCCGGCCGATCAGGTCGGCCAGGTCGGGATCGGTCGCGGCAAGCCCGCGCTCGATGCGGTCGCGCTGGCTGCCCCAGATCGCCTCCTTCGGATCCGTGGCGCGGGGATGTTCGACGAGCACCGCCAGCGACCCGTCGTGAGCCTGCACCGTTACATCCGTCAGCCCGACGGTGCCCCCGTCCGACGCAGCCGTGGTGCCTTGCTGCGACGCAACAACCTCGTTGGATACACCCAGCCCCGTTCCGTACGGGAGCGGCGCGCGGTCGAGCGCGTAACGCAACCCCGAGGTGCTCACCACCACGTCCTCGGTCAGGGCCAGCAGGCTGACGACGGTTCCCGCAGGAAGCGTCAGAGTCGTCTTGCCAGCGGGAGGAACCGCGCGAGCCTCGTACCTGCCGCCGTGCAGGCGCACGTCGATGCCCTCACGCGCGTACCGCGCCGCGATGAGCAGCGCCGCGAAGCTCTGGTCCAGGCGGGAGCCGAACGCACCCACCACGTCGATGCGACGAGCGCCGCGGTCGCGCGCAGCGTCGAGTGCGAGCTCGAGATCGAGGTCGTCCTTCGCGCGCGGGTGCCGGTCGATGCGCCCAGCGGGGACGGATGCCAGGTCACGCTCGCGCACGCTGTCCATGTCGCCGACCACCAGGTCGGGCTCCCACCCCAGGGTGATGGCGTGCGCCAAGCCGCCGTCGGCGGCGATGACGAACGTCGCGCCCGCCAGGGCCGAGGTCCGCTGCGGTGGAACGGGAACGCTGCCGGCGGCGAACACGAGCGCGCGGGGAGTCTCGTTCATGGTGCCTCCAGGGCGTGCCACGCGTCTTGCGGCACCATCAGGGTCCAGCGCGCGCCGACGTCGGGCGGGCCCGGCAGCTCGCGCTCGAATCCCTCCCAGACGATGGACGTCTGCCATTCCGGCACGTCGAGCTCGAGCCGCCAGGCGACACCCGTGCGGCGCGCTTCCCGTAGCGTCACGGCGACGGTGGCCGCCGTCGCCGCCGTCG
>CAZOTV010000014.1:0-46405 GCA_964582795.1 uncultured bacterium | reverse complement strand
CGTCGCCGCCGTCGCCGCCGTCGCCGCCGTCGTCGCCAGTGCATCGTCGCCGCGGAGCCGGGTCTTGTCGACGCGCAGCAAGACGGGACGGGCGCGACCACCGTCCGGCCCACCAGGGAAGACCTTGGCTCGGCCGGCCACCTCCGTGTCGAAGACGTTCTCGTGACCGAGGAAGCGCGCGAGCCAGACGCTGGCGGGGCGTTCGAGCAGCTCCTCGCGCGTGCCGACCTGAACGATGCTTCCTTCGCGCATCACCGCTACCCGGTCGGCGATGGTGAACGCCTCGGTCTGGTCGTGGGTCACGTAGATCGCGTGGGTGTCGAGCTGCCCGAGGATCTCGCGCAACTCCTCCTTGAGCGCCGCCCGCAGCGCCTCGTCGAGGTTCGAGAGGGGTTCGTCGAGTAGCAACACGCTCGGATCCGGAGCCAGCGCGCGCGCCAACGCGACGCGCTGCTGCTGGCCGCCGGACAGCTCCGTCACGCGCCTGTGTTCCAGCCCGGCAAGACCCACGAGGTTCAAGAGTTCGTCGGTGCGGCGCCTCCGCTCTTCGGGTGGGCTACGGCGCTCGACCAGGCCGAACGCCACGTTGCGTTCCACGTCGAGGTGGGGGAACAAGGCGTAGTCCTGGAACACCATTCCGAACCGGCGCCGTTGCGGCGGCATGTCCGTCACGTCCAGCCCGTCGAGCACGACGCGGCCGGCGTCGGGGGGCTCGAGCCCGGCCGTCAGGCGCAAGAGCGTGCTCTTGCCGCAGCCGCTTGGCCCCAGCAACGCCAGGGTCTCGCCGTCCGCCAACGACAGGGTCACGCCGTCGACGGCGCGGACGTCGCCGTAGCGCTTGGAAAGGGCGTCCAGGAACAGGCTCATGCGTCGCGCGCATCATACCCGCGACCGCAGCGCCGCTCCGCCAGCCTCGGCGGCCGCGCGCGCCCGGAACGGGTTCCGCGCGTCCGGAACGGGTTCCGCGCGCCCGGAACGGGTTCTGCGCGCGCCCCGCGCGTCCGGAACGACGCCCGCTCGCTCAGAACTCGGTCCGGCCGCGCCGTTGCAGCACCAGCATCACCAACGTCGTGACCGTCATCAACACCAGCGAGAGGCCCAACGCGGCTCCGAAGTTGAGCGGCCCTGGCCGGCCCAGCCGGTCGTAGATCGCTACCGGCAGGGTGGCGTACTCCGGCCGCACCAAGAGCAGGCTGGCGCCGAACTCGCCCATCGAGATGGCGAACGCGAACGCCGCAGCCGTCAGTAGCGACGGCGCCAGAACGGGCAGCTCCACGCGCACGAAGGTGCGCGCCGGCCCCGCGCCGAGGAGGGCCGCGGCGTCGCGCTGGCTTGGGGGCAGGGCGCGCAACGCCGGCAGCAGCGTGCGCGCCACGAACGGGAACGCCACCAAGGCATGCGCCAGCGGGATGCCCCAGAACGTGGTGGCCAACGCCGGGAAGGCCAGCAGGTAGCCGAACCCGAGCGTGACGGGGCTGGTTGCCAGGGGCAGCAGGCTGGCGGCGTCGAGCGCGCGCCAGCCGCCGCGCGCGACCGCGTATGCGAACCCTAGCCCAACGACGACCGCCAACGCCGCGCTGAGGAGCGCGAACGTCAACGAGTTCGCAAGGGCACGTCCGAGCGAGGCGTAGCCGATCGACGGCGGAGCGTCCAGCATGGCGCGCAGGTTCGCGAGCGACGGGAAGGCGCCGGATGGCGCGGTGAACGCCTGCAGGCCCAAGGCCAGCAACGGCGCCAGGATCAACGCAGCGGCCAGGGCCAGGTTGGCGCTCAGCAGCGCCCGCCCGGCCGCGCTCGGCCGGCGCCGGGTTCCCCCGCCCGCCGCCAACGCCACCGCCACGCGGGCCTGTAGGCGGGTGTAGACCCAACTGGCGCCCCCGACCACCACGAGCTGGACCAGGACCAGGACGGCAGCCGAGTCGAGCTCCAGCAAGCGCGCGGTGAGTCGGTAGATCTCCACCTCGAGCGTCGCGAAGCGGGCGTCGGGCGCCAAGATGAGGATGACGCCGAAGCTGGTGAAGCAGAAGAGGAACACCAGTACCGCCGCCGCGAGTGTGGCCGGCACCGCAAGCGGTAACGTCACGCGCAGCAACGATCTCCAAGGGCCGGCACCCAACGTGGAAGCGGCCTGCTCGAGGCGCGGGGCGACTCCTTCCAGGAAGCTTCCGACCAAGCGCGCCACCACCGCGTAGTTGAAGAACACGTGCGCCAGTAGCACGACGGCAAGCGTGTTCCGCAGGTCGACGCCGGTGATGCCACGCGGCCCCACCAGCGCTAGGAACCCGATCCCCGCCACCACCGTCGGCATCACGAACGGCACCGTGAACGCTGCCGTGAGCGCGCGTTTGCCACGGAACAGGTAGCGCGAGAACAGCAACGCGGACGGGAGTCCCAACACCACCGTCAGCAGCGTGGACAGCAGGGCCTGGCCGAGTGTGAACGCCAGCCGTTCGCGGTAGTACGGGTTGGCCAGGGTTCGGGCCAGCACTTCGCCGAACCCGTCCGCGGCAGCAGGACCGATGCTCCGCCACAGGATCCAAGTTAGCGGCACGAACAAGAACGCCGTCAAGAACCCTGTCGCGAGGACGCCGCTTGCGTGGCCGAGCCAGGTTCGGCGCATGTCGCCAGTCTAGCCAAGCCGCCGCTGCCGGCACGCGAGACGCGTCCCGAACGGACTTCCCGCGGCAGTGGACGATGGCGCTTGACAACGAACGTCGGCTCGGCTACAGTCATGCCGGTCATGGCAGACTACCGCCCCTTCATCCACCTGGGCCTCGCCGCCCCGTTCGGAGTCGGTGCGCCACGGGAGTGGACTGCCTAGACGTCGTCAGACAACTCGCTACGAAGCGACGCGACCGTGGGCAGCCTCCCAAGAGCCCACGGTCGTTCTCGTTCATGGCCCGCGCAGCGCGGCCGCCCCGCAGGGAACCGACCAGGCTCGAAGCCGGAATCCGAGACCCCGCCCGACCTTCGATCTCACCGAACCGTTTCCCGCGCGAACCACCGCGCAGCCCATCGAGAGGCTCCGATGACGACGCATACACAAGCACGAGGCACGCCGCCGGCCACCCCCAGCATGATCGGTTTGTTGGGGCGCTACTTGGCGCCGCAGTCCGGCATGGCGGTGATCATGGCGGCGTTGCTTCTCACCGCCATCGGCCTCCAACTGCTCGTTCCCCAGCTGCTGCGCCGTTTCATCGACGGTGCACTTGGCGGCGCCGAGCCACGCCTCCTCACCACCTTGGCGCTCCTGTTCCTGGGCGCCGCGGTGCTCACCCAAGTGCTGAACGCGGCTGCGACGTACGTCGCCGCGGCGGTCGGTTGGACCGCCACCAACCTGCTTCGGCGCGACCTCACGCAGCACACGCTCGACCTGGACATGGGCTTTCACAACGCGCGCACGTCGGGCGAGATGATCGAGCGCATCGATGGTGACGTCACCAGCCTCTCGAACTTCCTGTCGCAGTTCTCCGTGCGCGTCTTCGGCGGCCTGCTGCTGCTGGTGGGCATCTTGGTGGCGCTGTGGCTCGAGAATCCCCTGATGGGCGCGGCGCTGACGGCGTTCGTGGTGCTGGAGATCGTGACGCTCGCGATCACGCGGCGCACCGGCGTGCCCGCCACCAAGCTCGAGCGCGAGGCGAACGCGCGCCTGTTCGGCTTCATCGAGGAGCGGTTGCAGGGGCTGGACGACCTACGTGCCAACGGCGCCAGCGGGTACACCATGCACCGCTTCGGCGACGTCATGCGCGGCGTCTATCACGACACCCGACGGGCGTGGATGCTGCGGTCGGTGGTGTGGCTGTCGAGCTACGGACTCTTCGTCGTCGGGTTGGCCGTGACCCTTGGCACCTCGATCGTGTTGGTGCGACGCGGCGAGCTCACCGTCGGGGCCGCCTACATGGTGTTCCAGTACCTGTTCATGCTGCAGAACCCGATCGAGCAGATCACGCAGCAGCTGCAGGAGCTACAGAAGGCCGCGGCAGGCGTAGGCCGTATCGGAGAGTTGTTCTCCACCACGACGGCGTTGCCCACCGGCGGTTCGGCGCGCGTGCCGGAAGGCCCCATCGGCGTGCGCTTCGAAGACGTGCGGTTCCACTACCTCGACGCACGCGCCGACCAGCTCACGCTGCACGGCGTGTCGTTCGACCTCGCTCCAGGCCGCCGCATGGGTCTGCTCGGGCGCACCGGCTCCGGCAAGACCACGCTCACCCGGTTGCTGTTCCGGCTCTACGACCCGACCGAGGGGCGCGTGACGCTCTCCGGGGTGGACGCGCGGGACGCCGACGTGGCGCAGCTGCGCTCCCGCGTCGGGCTGGTGACACAAGACGTCCAGCTCTTCCGCGGCACGCTGCGCGACAACCTGACCTTCTTCGACGGGAACGTCGATGACGCCCGCATCCTGCACGTCCTGGAGGAACTAGGTCTCGGTCCCTGGTTGGCCCAGCAAGATGCGGGCCTGGACACCGAGCTCGACTCGGGCGGCCGGAACCTCTCGGCGGGCGAGGCGCAACTGATCGCCTTCGCGCGGGTGTTCCTCAAGGACCCGGGCCTGGTGGTGCTGGACGAACCGTCCTCGCGCCTCGACCCGATCACCGAGAAGCGGCTCGAGGCGGCGATGGAGCGGCTGTTGCAGGGCAGGACCGCCATCGTCATCGCGCACCGACTCGAGACGGTCGAACGCGTCGACGAGATCCTGGTGATGGAATCCGGACGCGTGGTGGAGGCCGGTTCCCGCGCCCGGCTCGCGGCGGACCCGGCGTCGCGCTACGCGCGCCTGCGGCGCGCCGCTCTGGCGCTCGATCTCAACCTGGCCGGCCGCGCCGACGCTCTGGAGCACGGTGACGCCGAACTGCTGGAGGACCTCGCATGACCTTCTCGAGCAACCCACTGCTGCTGACGTTGCGCTTGGTGCGGCAACGAAGGTGGCTGTTCATCGTCACCAGCCTGTTCTGGTTGGCGATCCACTCCCTTCCCGTCCTGACGGGCCTGCTGGTGCGCGGCCTGTTCGATGCGCTGTCCAGCGCCGAGCCCGCCGGCTGGGGCCCGTGGACCTACTTGGCGCTGGCACTCACGCTCGACGTCGGCCGCATCTTCTTGTTCGTGGGCGGCATCCACACCTGGGTCAGCTACTGGCTCGAGGTGACGCTGCACCTGCGCAACCGCATCCTCGGCTACCTGCTCACGGCGTCCGGCTCGCGCCGGCTGCCCGATTCTCCCAGCGAGGCCGTCACACGGTTCCGGGACGACGTCAACGACGTCGGCGAGTACGTCGAGAACTGGGCCGACTTCTGGGGGTTCGCCGCGTACGCGCTGGTCGCGCTGGCGGTGATGGTGTCGATCCAGCCCGTCATGACGTTGTTGGCGTGCGTGCCGCTGGCGTTGACGCTGGTGCTCACCAACCTGCTGCGGCCCCGCATCCGCAACGCTCGCCGCGCTAGCCGCGAGGCCACCAGCCGCGTCACCGATTTCCTGGGCGAGACCTTCGGGAGCGTGCAGGCGGTGAAGGCGTCGGGGCGCGAGGCGAGCGTCCTGCGCCACTTCGAGCGCCTCAACGACCGACGCCGCGGCGCCGCGCTGACCGACACGCTGCTGACCGAGCTGTTCCGAAGCGTCACCGACAACATGGTGAACATCGCCACCGGCATCATCCTGCTGCTCGGCGCGGCGGCCCTGCGGGACGGCAGCTTCAGCGTCGGGGACTTCGCTCTGTTCGTGACGTACCTGCCACGTTTGACCGGGATCATGTCGTTCATGGGCCTGATGTTCGTGCAGCACAAGCGCACCGGGGTCGCCTACGAGCGGCTGGGCCGGTTGATGGTCGACGCGCCGGTGGAGGAGCTGGTGACCCCCGAAGCGCTGTCCTTGGAGCGCGGCGGCGCGCCTTACCGCGAGCAGCGCGTGGCCAGCGAGCCGTTCCGGTCGCTCGAGGTCGAGGGGCTCCGCTACCGCCATCCCGGCGCGCCCGACGGTCTCGAGGACGTGAGCTTCCAAGTGCGCCGCGGCGAGTTCGTGGTCGTCACGGGGCGCATCGGGTCGGGCAAGACGACGCTGTTGCGGGTGCTTCTCGGGTTGCTCCCGAAGGACGGCGGCAGCGTGCGCTGGAACGGACGCGAGGTGGACGATCCGGCCACCTTCTTCGTGCCGCCACGCACCGCGTACACCAGTCAGGTGCCCCGCCTCTTCTCGGATTCGTTGCGCGAGAACATCGTCATGGGCAACGGCGCCACCGACGCCGACGTGGAACGCGTCCTCGACCTCGCGGTCATGCTGCCCGATGTGGCGGCGCTTCACCAAGGTCTCGACACCGAGGTGGGCACGCGCGGGGTGCGCTTGTCCGGCGGCCAGGTGCAGCGCGCGGCGGCAGCGCGCATGTTCCTGCGTGGAGCCGAGCTGCTGGTCTTCGACGACCTCTCGAGCGCGCTCGACGTCGAGACGGAACGGCGCCTCTGGGACGGTCTCTTCGCCGGTAACGACGTCACGTGCCTGGTGGTCTCGCATCGCCGGGCGGCGCTGGAGCGCGCCGACCGTGTCGTGGTCCTGGAGGAAGGCAAGGTCGTGGCGCAAGGCACCCTGGAAGAGGTGTCGGGCGTGGCTCCGGAACTGGTGACGTGGGCGGGAGAGAACGCCGCTCCGCACGGGGCGGAGGAGGTGACGGCGGCGCCCGCGGTGAACTGACGTCGCGTTCTTACACCCTGGTCGTTCGGTTCGCCGTCTCATGCGACACACACCGAACGGCCATCGAGGAGCAGAATCTTGCCTTGGCGCATGCCGCTCATCGGCACGCGGGAACCGTCCGGCCCCGAGCGACCACTCGGCGGCGTCCGGGCGACCGCGGTCGAACGGCACGCGCAGGGAGGCAAGCCATGCTCCGATGGGTACGGAACCTTCGGATGGCGTTACGGGCGCGCAGAGGACGCATGCCGGCCCGCACCATCCGCGCCGAGCGTGCCGTGCTGGAACGTTGGTCCCAGCGCCGGCCGAGCGGCCGACACCACTGAGCCGGGCGCGCCACGCGCGCCCAACACCCCTCATCCGCCCGGCGCGACCGTCACGCCGGGCGGGACACGTTCGGGCGTGTGCCGGGTCCGGTGCACGCCCTGCCGCTGTCGGGCGCGGTGACGACGGGGCCGGCACCGGCAAGTGACAGCTCCGGCGCGCTCCGACTAGGGCACGGGCCGGCTTCGGCGCGCGCCAACCGCCAGACCGAACCTCACGGCCGCCGCTCGCGCACCTCGTCGGGGGAGCGTCCCTGCAGCATCACGGCCGTCCACTCCGACAACCACCGCCTCTGATGCTCCTGCACCACGGCGCTCTCCAACGAGGCGACGTTGTGCGGCGCAGGCAACGGCGAGAAGCGCACGAACGCGTCGGGAAGCGCCGCGCCTTCGCGGACGGGGTAGACGAACATCTCCATGGGGATCGCTTCCTGCGCTTGGCGCGAGAGCAAGAAGTCGACGAACGCCTCGGCCGCGGCGCGTTCTTGCGTGCCGGCGAGGATCCCGGCGGCCTCGATCTGCTGGTACGAGCACCGCGGGCACGTCAGGTTGGCCGTCGGCGCTTCATCCAGCGGCGTCTCCGCGAAGATCACCTCGGCCGCCGGACTGGTGGCGTAACTCACCACGATCGGACGGTCGCCGCCGTAGCGGGTGAAGGCGGTGTAGTAGGCGTCCGTCCAACCGTCGACCACGAGCACGTCCGCGTCCTGCAAGGCGGCCCAGTAGTCCAGGTAGTCGCCGAACACCGTACCGGCCGCCGTCGTCGCGGCCGGTGCGGCCGTCAGCCCGGCCGCAGGGTCCCCGTAGCGCTCGATGGTCGCGAGCAGGAACGCCAGGCCCGGGCTCGACGACGCCGGGTTCTCGACGACGGTCAGACCTGCGAAGGCCGCGGTAGACAGATCGGTCAAGTCAGTCGGTAGCGGGTGGCCGTTGTCCGCGAACCACGCCAAGTCCAGGTTCACGGTGACGTGCCCGACGTCGATGGGCGTCACGAGGAACTCCGGATCGAAGCGATAGGCCTCGGGGACATGCTGTAGTTCGGGGCTCTCGTACGGTTCGAAGATGCCTTCGGCTCGCGCCCGTTCGAGCAGGCTGTCGTCGATGCCATAGAGCACGTCGGCCAGCGGCCTGGCCTTGGTAAGGATGGCGCGGTTGACGACCTCGCCGGCGTCGCCCGCCGGAAGGAACACCACGTCGATGCCGGTACTGCGCTCGAACTCCTCCACCAACTCGGTGGGCAGCGAGAACGAGTCGTGCGTCAGCACGGTGATGGACTGCGCGAGTGCGAGCACTGAGAACCACAGGGCGAGCGCCGCAGCTGCGAGTCGTGCGGCGAACGTGAACCTCGTCGATGTCATGGGTACGTCCTCTCCGTCACCGGACCGGACGCATCGGGCTCGACGACCGGGGGCCGTGGGCGGGCTGCTCGCTCCGCAGGTTCGAGCCCTTCGTCGATGCGCCACTCTTCCTCCGCCCGCATGATCGGGGTCAGGTTCGAGGGTGTGTTCTCAGCCCCGCACTTCGTTCGGTCGTGCGGGACACCCCTGGTGACACCTCGAACCTACCCCTTGACCAGGCGGCCGTCAACGGCTGTCGGACGCGACTTCCCGGGTAGCCGCCACGCCGCCAACGCGGCCGTGACCACGAACAACACGGCCGTCACGACGAAGAGCGCGCGGTAGTTGGCTTCGCCTGCGCCGCTCGTCATCGCCACCACGAAGCCTGCCAGCAGCGGCGCCACCGCCCGCGATGCGGCACCGACCGAGTTGTCCAGCCCGTACACCGAACCGGCCGCTCCCGCGTCGGTGAAGCGTGCCAGCAGCGCGCTGATCGACGGCAGGACGCCGCCTACGGCGAAGCCCACCAACGTGTTCAGGACGATCAGTTGCCAGATCCCTGTCACGATCGCCATGGGAAGGTAGAACGCCGCCGCGGCCACCGCGGACACCACCAGCACCGACTTGTGGCCGATCCGGTCACCCAGTCTCCCGAGCGTGACGCCGCTGAGGGTGCCGGCGGCGGACGCGGCGCCGATCGCCACCCCGGTGTAGATGCCCGACAGTTCCCCTCGGATCGTGATGGTCGCGATGAACAGCGGGAGGAACGGCACCAGCATGGTGCGTCCGAGCCACGCAGTGAAGCGCAAGCCGTAGGCCAACACCACGCCGGGGGTCCGTACGATCGCGCCCCACGCCGCGAACATGCCGCCGAGGCCGCGACGACCCCCCTCCGGCGGCGTGAAGTCTTCCTTCACCGCGAACAGCACCAGGACACCGCCCGCGAAGAGCAGCACGGCGGTGACGACGAAGGCCATGCGGTACCCGACGAAGTACTCGAGCAGCCCGCCGATGACCGGCCCCACCGACACGCCCGCCCACTGCGCGGTCTGCATCAAGCCCATGGCGTACCCCAGGCGTTCCCGCGGGGTGACGGCCGCCACCATCGAAGAGGCGGCCGAGACCACGCCGGTCACCATGCCTTGGATCAGCCGCAGCAACACCAGCTCTTCGGCACTGCGGGCGAACCCCATGGCCAGGATGATGACGGCCCCGCCGAACAACGCGCGCTCGACCATGAGTTTGCGCCCGTAACGGTCGGCCACGGCGCCCCAGATCGGCGAGGCGATCATCATGGCCACGGCCTGCACGCTGAACACGGCCGAAACCCAGAACAGCGTCGAGCCGCCCGAGCGCGCCCCGAGACTCTCGACGTAGTTGGGGAGGAACGGGAAGATGGTGGAGAACCCGACGGAAGCCAGCAACTGCGCGGCGAACATGACCGCGACCGTGCGTTGCCAACTCGACGCCACCTTCGCATCCTACCGTCCGCTCCCGGGCCGTCAGGCGGGGGGCGGCCGTCGCGGTAGCCTGACGCATGCGCACGACCGGAGAGCGTACGAGCCGAGAACCGCCGACCCGGGGTCGCACGAACCGCCATCGAGCGGCGCGAGGCCGCTCGAACCGGAGCCGTCCGAACCGCGGTCGAACGAAGAAGGGCGCGCGGGCGTGAGCCGCTGGCAGGTAGCGTTCCTGCGCACCGCGCTGTTCTGGCTGGTGAGCGCAGGAGCGATCGGCGTGACGGTGGCGGCCCGGCCCGGCCTGACCGGAGCGTGGGCGCCTACGCATGCCCACATGGCGACGGTCGGGTTCTTCCTCGCGATGGTCATGGGGGTAGCGTTCTGGATGTTGCCACGGCCGGGCGGCATCCGGCAGACGGAGTGGGAGGCGGCCACCTTCGTCCTGTTGCAGCTCGGCTTGGTGGCGCGCGTGGCGGGTGAGCCGTGGTGGCGCGCGACCGGCAACGCGTTCGCGCACGTGCTGTTCGTGGCGAGCGGCGTGCTGGTGCTCGCATCGATGTTGACGTTCGCTTGGGCGATGCGAAAGCGCATCGTCACGCTCGACACACTGCGCGCGAAGGGTGTCCGCAAGAGAAAGGGCGCGGCTTGACGCCGCGCCCGACCGGTGAACGGGCTCTGGGTCCGTACCCGGGCGTCGTTCGCCGGTTCCTACACGGACCTCAGGCGTCGACCTCGATCACGTGCGTCTTGGCCAGCTTGTCGCCCCAGCGGCGTCCATCGGGCGCGGTCAGCACGAGGTAGACCTCGATGAGCCCGATGATGCCGCCGACCAACGAGAGCAGCAACGACAGCGCGATGATGCCGAGGAACGGGCCGTACAGCACCAGGCCCGCCAGCGAGCCGAGGGCGAGCGGCCAGTTCCGCATCACCGAGGTCGTGATGTCCATCTTGCCGCCGTCGTCGCGCACCGGGCGCAGCTTCATGAGCTTCTTGCCGACCGAACGTCCGTCCATGAACTCGAACTCGAGGCCGTCACGGACGAGGATGTAAGCCGCGCCTAGCAGACTGCCCAGCACCGGGATGACCCCCAGGACCCCGGCGATGACGGCGTCGATCAGGTACGCGATGAAGCGCTTGCCGACGTCGGGTTTCGCGCTCGTGTCGCTGCCGGTCGGCTGGCCCTCGGGTGGGGGTGCCGGCGGGGTGGGCGCAGGTGGGGTGGGGTCGACGGGACCTTGGTCGGTCATGTACCCGCTCCTTCCGTGTCGCGGACGGCGTGTCGTCGGCGTCGCGCGTCGTCAGTGTAGGGCATCGCGCTTCCCGCGTGTGCGGAACTTCCTCCGAGACGCGGTCGGGGAAGGCCGCGCGAAGTGCGGCGCGGTCGCGCCGTGGCGCACATGTCGGGCAGGGCGCCCGTCCCTCGGGCGCCGGGCGACGGTGACGTAAGGTGGTGACGGAGGCGTCGCTCCACGGCGACGACAGGCGCCATGTCGCAACCGCACGCGATCTTCGTCGTTCCGACCGGCCCGGGGGTGGGCCTGACATCGATCTGTCTCGGGTTGGTGCGTGCCCTCGAACGGGAAGGGCTGCGCATCGGCTTTCTAAAGCCGATCCGGCAGCCGGGGGACGACGACGGCCCGGAGCGTTCCACCGAGTTCGTCCGAAAGACGACGCCGATCCAGCCACCGGACGCGATGGCGTACCAGGAGGCCGAGGCGATGATGGCGGCCGGCAGGGCCTCCGAACTCCTCCAAGAACTGGTGGGGCGCTACCAGCGCGCGGCCGATGACGCCGACGTGGTCGTCGTCGAGGGTCTGGCCGCGACGGCCGACCACCCCAACCTCGACACCGTCAACGCCGACATCGCCCGAGCGCTCGATGCCGAGGTCGTCCTGGTCGCCACGCCACAGCCGAACCTCGACGCATTGGCGGACCGGATCGACATGGCGGCGCAAGCGTACGGCGGGATCGGCGATCCCAAGCTGCTCGGGACGATCGTGAACCGCCTCAACGAGCCGGTGACGGACGTGCCGGGAGCCACGCGCACGCTCGCTCGGCGCCCGGACGTCGCGCTCGACGCCGAGGCGGTGCGGCGCGGCGTGCCGGCGCTCGCGCGCGGGAACCTCCACCTGCTCGGCGCGGTGCCGTGGGAACCGGCGATGGTCTCCCCGCGCACCTGCGACGTGGCGCGCCACCTCGGCGCGCGCGTGCTGGTCGAGGGTGAGCTGACCAAACGTCGGGTGGTCGACGTCTCGTTGGTCGCCCGCACCGTCGCCAACATGACGCATCGGTTGCGGCCGGACGCACTGCTCGTGACCCCAAGCGACCGCGATGACGTGATCTTGGCCGTCTGCATGGCAGCCCTGAACGGCGTGCCGTTGGCCGGCTTGGTGTTGACCGGAGACACGGAGCCTCACGCGAACGTCATGAAACTGTGCGAGAAGGCACTGGGCACCGGACTGCCCGTCCTGCGCGTCACCAGCGACTCGTACGTCACCGCGGCGCGCGCGGCCGCCATGAACCTCGAGGTGCCCGTCGACGACGTCGAGCGCATGGAGCGGGTGATGAGCTCGGTGGCCGAACACCTGACGCTCGGTCCGGTGCTCGACCGGCTCGCCATCGAGCGCGAGCCGCGCCTGTCGCCGCCCGCGTTCCTCTATCGCGTGGTAGAGCGGGCGCGGGCCGCGCGCAAGCGCATCGTGCTGCCGGAAGGAGACGAGCCGCGCACGGTGCGGGCCGCCTCCATCTGCGCCGAGCGCGGCATCGCGTCCTGCGTGCTCCTCGGCGACCCCGCCGAGATCCGGCGCGTCGCCGAGGCGCAAGGGGTCGAGCTCGGCTCCGGCGTCGAGATCGTCGAGCCGACCGACGCCGTTCGCGAGCGGTACGTGAGCGGCATGGTGGAACTTCGCAAGCACAAGGGCCTGACGGCGGACGGCGCGCGCAACCAGCTGCGCGACAACGTCGTGCTTGGCACCATGATGCTGGCGCAGGGCGAGGTCGACGGACTCGTCTCCGGCGCGGTGCACACGACCGCGAACACCGTCCGTCCCGCCTTGCAGCTCATCAAGACGCGTCCGGACGCGCTGTTGGTGTCCTCGGTGTTCTTCATGTGTTTGCCGGAACAGGTGCTGGTGTACGGCGACTGCGCCGTCAACCCCGACCCGAACCCCGACGAGTTGGCGGACATCGCGCTGCAGTCCGCCGAATCGGCGATGGCTCTGGGGATCCCCGCGCGCATCGCCATGATCAGCTACTCGACAGGGAGTTCGGGCGAGGGGGCGGACGTGGACAAGGTGCGCGAGGCCACCCGCATCGCCCAGGAGCGCCGTCCCGACCTGATCATCGACGGACCCCTTCAGTACGACGCCGCCACCGTGCCAAGCGTCGGGCGCAGCAAGGCGCCGGGCAGCCCCGTTGCGGGACGGGCGACGGTGTTGATCTTCCCGGACCTGAACACCGGCAACGCCACCTACAAGGCAGTGCAGCGCGCCGCCAACGTCGTTTCCGTCGGGCCGATGCTGCAAGGGCTACGGCGGCCGGTGAACGACCTCTCGCGCGGGGCGTTGGTCGACGACATCGTGTACACCATCGCGCTCACGGCGATCCAAGCGGCTCGGACCGAGCGCTCGGACCAAGGCTGACGCCCGCGCTCCGCAGCGCGGCTCCGGCGGGCACCGTTCGGTTCGGGTCGGCGACGCTTGGCTCCGGCCGGTTGGGCTTTCCTCAGCGCCACGGCCTTGCCTCGCCGCCGCGGGCTCGCCCTGGACGGACGATACGGGCCGACCCGCCGTATACTGCTGCGGCATGGAGATCGCTCCCACGACGCTCGATCGGCTCTCGTTCGACCGTGTCC
Organism: uncultured bacterium; assembly: GCA_964582795.1. Taxonomy (GTDB): domain Bacteria; phylum Deinococcota; class Deinococci; order Deinococcales; family Trueperaceae; genus CAZACZ01. The sequence continues at coordinate 32,760 of CAZOTV010000014.1, read as the reverse complement.
AGAACGCGCTCGCCGACCGAGCCGGCACTTTCCTCGGGGTCGAGCTGGCCTCGCAGGTGACGCCGATGGCGAACCAGGCCGACGTCGAGCGCGCGCTCGAGCGTGTGCAGGAGGTCGTGGACGGCGGCGACCTCGCCCTCGGGGGCATCGAGGACGTGCGGCCGCTACTCGCCCGCATCCGGGACGGTAACCTCCTCGACGGACGCGAGATCCTCACGATCGCCTACACGCTCGACGGCGCGGCCACGCTGCGTCGGGGCATCGTCGCCTCCGACCGGCCTGCGCTCACCGAGTTGGCGGTGCAGATCGGCTCGTTCGACGGCGCACTCAGGTTGGTCCGTGAGCAGCTCGACCCCGACGGAAACGTGCGCGACGACGCCACGCCCAAGCTGCACGACATCCGCAAGCGCTTGAACCCACTGAGAGGGCGCATCCGTGACCGCCTGGCGCGTCTTCTGGAGACGTACGCCGACGCGGTGCAAGACCCGATCATCACGCTCAGGCGCGACCGGTATGTCATCCCGGTCAAAGCCAACGCACAGTCGCGCGTGCCCGGGCTCGCGCTCGACCGATCCGACTCCGGGGCCACCGTGTTCGTCGAACCGGCATCGGTGGTGCCGCTCAACAACGAGCTCGCGCTGCTCGAGATGGAAGAACGCGACGAGGTGCGCCGCATCCTCTTGGCGTTGGGGCGGCGCCTCGCCGACGAGCCGCGGGTCGACGAGAGCCTCGAGGTGGTGGCGCAACTCGATGTCGTCAACGCCTCTGCGCGCTTGTCGCGCGACTGGCGCCTGACCCGCCCCACGTTCGACGATCGAGGGCGCGTGCGCCTGAAGGCCGCGCGTCACCCGCTCATCGACGACTGCGTCCCGAACGACATCGAACTCGACGAGGATCAGCGCTTCCTGATCGTCACGGGTCCGAACGCGGGCGGCAAGACGGTGCTGCTGAAGACGCTCGGGCTGGCCGCCACCATGGCGCACGCGGGCATGTTCGTGGCGGCGGATCCGGATCGGCCGCCGCGGTTGCCGCGGGTGCGCGCGCTCCTATCCGACATCGGCGACGAACAGAGCATCGAGGCGAGCCTGAGCACCTACGCAGGCCATCTACGCAACCTCAAGACGATCGTCGAACGCGCGGACGATGACGTCTTGGTGCTGATCGACGAGCTGGGCTCGGGCACCGACCCGGACGAAGGCGCGGCCATCTCGCAAGCGATCCTGGAACGGCTGCTCGCGAGCGGCGCCCGTGGCCTGGTGACCACGCACCTTGCGCCACTGAAGGTGTTCGCCAGCGAGCAGGACGGTGTCCGTAACGCCGCCATGCGCTTCGACTTGGACGCGCTTCGGCCCACGTACCAGCTGGTGCTGGGGCAGCCCGGGCGCAGTTACGCCTTGGCGATCGCCGCCCGGCTGGGGCTCGACGAAGGGATCCTGGAGCGGGGCTCGTCGCTACTCGGACCCGAGGGCGAGCGGCTCGAGTCGTTGTTGGAGACGCTGGAGTCCCAGCGCGAACGCCTCGAGCGGGAGCTGGCGGACGCGCACGCCTCCCGCCGACAGGCGCTCGAGGAGGCGGAGTTGTTGCGCGCGCAGATCGAGACCCTGCGGGCGAGGGAGCGAGAGCTCATGGCGGCCGCGGCCGAGAAGGCCGACGAGATGCTGCAGGAGACGCTGCAGCGCGCCGCGAAGCTCAAGCGCACCGCGACCCAAGAACCGGAGCAACGCTCCAAGGCGCTCGAGGAGATCCAGCGTCTGCGTCGTGAGGCACGGCGCATGGCGGGTCGCGAGGACGGGGCGCGTCGCCAGCGCGCCGGCGAAGGTGGCGGGCCGCGTGAGGGCAGCGCCGCGACCAGCGACCCGCTCGGCCCCGGGGCGCCCGTCCGGGTCGAGAGCTACGGCGCCGAGGGTTCGGTGCTGGAACGTCGCGGCGATCACGTCTTGGTGCAGCTTGGCCTTCTCAAGGTGGAAGTGCCGGTCCGCGATGTTCGGCCCTTGATGCAGCGCGTCGAGCCGCTGCCGAGCCCCGGCTTGCCGGGGGGCAAGCTCGCGCGAAGCGCACAGGTGCGGGCGGGCGGCGGGGGCAAGCCTGGGCGGGGCGCGTCGGGTGGGGACGCGGGCGGCGGCGGCGCCACCGGCGCAAGCAGTTTCGACCGCGAACTCAACGTCAGGGGCGAGCGTGTGGAGCAGGCGCTCGAGAAGATCCGCGACTTCGTGCTCGAGGCGCACGCCATGAAGGTAGGGAGCGTTCGGATCTTGCATGGCAAGGGCACGGGGGCGCTGCGGGACGCGGTGCGGCAGTACCTGAAGGGCGAGCGCCTGGTCGAGCGGTTCGAGGACGCCGTTCCGTACGAAGGAGGCCACGGCGTGACCGTGGCCTACCTGCGCGAATGACGCCCGTGAGACCCGCGATCGTGTTCGACCTCGACGGCACGCTCGTCGACTCGCTTCCCGACATCGTGGCGAGCTTCCTCGCCGCCTTCGACGGACTAGGACTGCCGCGGCCCGACGCGAACGACGTGCGGGCCCAAGTGGGCAAGCCGCTGGAAGAGATGTACGCCGCCTTCGCTCCGGCCGCCGCCGTCGCCGACCTCGCCGCGGCGTACCGGGAGCACTATCCGCGCCACTTCCGCGACAAGAGTCGACCGTTCCCCGGCGTGCCGGATCTGTTGGAGGAACTGGGCAGGCGCGGGTTCGCGCGCGCCGTCGCGACCACGAAACGTACCGAGATGGCGAAGCGGTTCGTCGAGGCGATGGGACTGGCTCCGCTACTCGATCATGTCCAGGGAACCGACGACATCCCCCACAAGCCGGCTCCCGACGTGGTGCTGCGGGCGATCGCCGCCCTTGGCGCACGGGGCACGTGGATGGTCGGCGACACCGTCAGCGACGTGCAGGCGGGGAAGGCGGCCGGGCTGCGGACGTATGCCGTGACGTGGGGAACGCACGATCGCGACATGCTGGCCCGCGCTCGTCCGGACAGGCTCGAGCCGGACCTCTCGCGTCTGCTCGCGGTCGTCGACTGAACCGGCACACGTCCGCTTCACACGTCGTTCTCGTTCCGCGCGGTACCCTTGTCGGATGCAAGGTCTCGAGAAGCAATACGTCATCGACGCCCTTGCCGAAGACTCCTGGCGGATGTTCCGCATCATCGGCGAGTTCGTTCAAGGGTTCGAGGAGATGGCCGACGTGGGCAAGGCGGTCACGATCTTCGGCTCGGCGCGCTTGCGCGAAGACGCCGAGATCTACGGCAAGGCCCAACAACTGGCTGCCGACCTGGCTCGGGCCGGCTACGCCATCATCACCGGCGGCGGCCCAGGCGTGATGGAGGCGAGCAACCGCGGCGCCATGGACGCCCAGGGGCGCAGCATCGGCCTCAACATCGACCTGCCGCACGAACAGGCGCCCAACGGCTACCAGACCGACAGTCTGAAGTTCAAGTACTTCTTCGTGCGCAAGGTGATGCTCGTCAAGTACTCGACGGCCTTCGTGGTGTTCCCCGGCGGGTTCGGCACCATCGACGAGCTCTTCGAGGCGCTGACGCTCATCCAGACGCGCAAGATCAAGCCGTTCCCGGTGTACCTCATCGGCGTCGAGTACTGGCGTGGGCTACTGCAGTGGCTGCAGGGCACGCTGTTGCGCATGGGCACCATCTCGGAGAAGGACCTGCACTTGTTCAAGGTGGTCGACGACGTGGCGCTGATCCCCGACGAGATCGAGTCGTACTACCGCAGCGAGAACCATGGCGGTTTCAACCTGCCCTGGTGATCGCAAGCGCTCGCTGACGCGCGCTCAGTCGTGGTACGGCGGCAGCGCCTTGCTTCCGAACACCTGCGCGGCCAAGGCCCAGATCTCCTCCGGTTCCATGCCGGCGCCCAGGAACGTCTCGTCGCCCTGCCACACTTCGACGTGTGGGTGCGGGTCGTCGCGGGTCTGCTGAGCGGCCTCCAGCGTGCCGGAGTTGCCCGTGGTCGCGATGATGTCGCCTTGCCGCACGGGGCTTCCCACCACGACGCCTTCGGCGATCTGAGCAAGGTGGGCGTAGCGCGTGACGAAGCCGCCTGCGTGTCGGATCCAGACCTGACGGCCACGTAGTCGATCGAGGATCTCGGGCGGCGTGTCGAGCAGCCGGCTCGCCTCGGCGATCAGGGCGTCGTACTCCTCCATGGTGTGCTCCACGTAGCCATGGTCGGCGCGGATCACGACGCCATCGGCCACGGCTTGGATCGGCGTGCCGTACCCGATGTCGACACTGACGGTGCCGTCGTAGAAGTCGAAGCCCTCGTGGTAGCCGTTGCGGTACGCACGCGGGGCGCCCGGTAGGTGGTTGCGACGCGAGCTGATCGTCGCGCCGGCGACCGGCACGATGTAGGCGCTGGGCCAGCCGCGCACGAACGCCGATCCCGCCAACTCGTCCAGCAGCGGGTAGACGGCCGAGCTCCGTACCGCCGGGTTCTGGCGGGCGTGGTCGGCAGCGTTCCGGCCTTCCGCGTCTCGTACGGTCGGGTCGGCGCCGGCGTTGAGGAGATAGATCACCTGCGAGGGGGTGCCCTGACCAGCCGCCAACGACAACGCCGTGACGCCGTTGGCTGCCGCCATGTCGATGTCGGCACCGGCCGCCAGCAGCGTGTCCAGCACCTCGGATCCGGCGTCGGTGGCGACGGCGGCCATGAGCGGTGTGAGTCCGGCTTCGTTGCGGGCATGAAGGTCACCAAGGGCCGTCGCGGCGGGCTGCGTGGCGTCCGCCGGCGTTCCCGCGGCCGGCTCGGCGCCGTCGAGCGACATCCCCAACGCCGACCTGAGCGCACCTAGGTCGCCGCTTTCCACGATGGCGAAGAGGTCGGGTCGGGGCGGCTCTTTCGGTCCGCGGTCGCCGAACGGCGGCAGCCCGAAGAGCCAGGCCCCGGCGCCGAGAAGCAAGACCAGGATCCCAGCAGCGGCGGCGATTCGCATGCGGCCATGCTAACCCGGGTCGGTGAGAGGACCACAGGAGCGCCGGGTCCGGTCATGGACCTGTATGTTGGTGCGCGTGACGCAGGGTTGGACGACCGAACTCAAGCAGCTCCTGGTGGTCGCGGCGCCGTTGGTGCTGGCGCAGCTGGCCCAGAACGGCATGAGCTTCGTCGATACGCTGATGGTCGGCAGGCTCGGCACGACGGCGCTTGCCGGCATCGCGCTCGGGTCCACGATCTTGTCCACCGTGTTCATCATGTGCGCGGCCGTCCTGCTCTCGGTGGGCCCACAGGTGGCCCAGGCCGTCGGCGCTCGGCGCTTCGACGACGCCGGCAGGGCCGCGCGTCAGGGGTTGTGGCTGGCGCTGCTGATCAGCGTGCCCGGCATCGTGATCTTCGCCAACGCCGGAGCGCTGCTTCGCGCCGCGGGCATGGATCCGACCACCGCCGGAGCGGCCGCCGGCTACCTACGCGCCGTCGCGTTCGGGTTCCCCGCGGCCGTGGGGTTCACCGCCATGCGCGGGTTCCTCGAGGGCCACGGCGACACGCGACCGATCATGTTCATCGCGCTCGCCGGCGTGGGCTTGAACGTGTTCGCGAACGACACGCTGATCTTCGGACGGTACGGGTTCCCGGCGCTCGGCCTGGTGGGCACCGGGTACGCCACCAGCATCGTCTACACCTTCATGTTCGCTCTGGCGGCGGCGTTGGTGTCGTGGCGCTACGGGCGCTACCGCGTGTTCGCGGGCATGCGTACGCCCGACTGGTCCACCATGGTGGAACTGTTCCGCGTGGGGTGGCCCATCAGTCTGACGTTGGGCTTCGAGGTGGGGTTGTTCTCGGCAGCCGCGCTCGTGATGGGGCGCTTCGGCGAGTCCGCCTTGGCGGGCCATCAGATCGCGCTGCAGTCGGCGTCCATGGCGTTCATGGTGCCCCTCGGCGTGGCGATCGCGACCGGAGTGCGTGTCGGGCAGGCGGCCGGGCGTCAGGACGCTTCCGGCGTGCGGCGGGCCGGCAGCCTCGGGATCGTCGTGGCGGCGGCCTTCATGGTCATGACGGCGACGGTGTTCTGGACCGCGCCACGCTTCGTCATCGGGCTCTACCTGCGTCTGGACGATCCGGCCAACGCCGCGACGATCGGATTCGCGGTCCGCTTCCTGGCGATCGCCGGCCTGTTCCAGGTCGCCGACGGGATCCAGGTGGCGGCGTCGGGCGCGTTACGCGGCCTGAAGGACACACGCGTTCCCATGCTGTTGACGCTCGTGGCCTACTGGCTGTTCGGCTTGCCCGTGGGCCTGGCGCTCGCCTTCCCGCTCGGCGTCGGGCCGCGGGGCCTGTGGCTCGGGTTGGCCGCCGCGTTGGCGTTGGCCGCCGTACTGCTGACGGTACGGTTCGCGCGGCGTACTCGCGTCGCGCCGCTGGCGGAAACGAACACGGCGCCGCTGGGGTAGACTCCGTCCGGAGGTACCTGGTGGATACGTTCCTCGTTATCGCCCGCAACGCCGGCATCATCGTCGTCGCCATCGCCGTGTTCTCCGGCATGTTCGTCGCTGCTGCCGCGTGGCTGGCTTCGAACACGCACGAACCTCAGCCGGACGCCTGACCCTGCCGGCGCGTGGGGGCAGGGCCGCCCGCGCGCTCGAGCGACTCTCGTGTCGGCGTCTTTGCGTGACTACCTGCGCGCGCCGGAACTGGCGCCGGGGCGCGTCGCGTCGTTCCTACGCCTCACCTACGCCGTGGCGTTCCTCGCCCAGGTCGTGGTCGCGGCGCTCGTCGCGGTGGCCGTGCGCGCCCTCGCAGGCGGCGCTGGGAGCCCCAGCGCTCTACTGGCGTGGATGTTGGTCGCGTTCGCGGTCATGGAGATGCCCATCGCCTTGCTGGTGACCGCCCGTATGGGGGCTGCGCCCTCACGACGCTCGGCGCTCACCGCGGCCATCATGGCGGGCACGATGCTCGCGTCCAACGCGTGGTTCGCGGCCTTGGCGTTGGCGACCGGACAACGAGGCGCGCCGGTCGCGATTCTCCTCGTGCTGGTCATGTCGGGGTACGCCGTGGGGTTCTTCGCGGTCGGTCGTCTGGCCCGAGCCGCACTCCCCGCGGAGGGTGCGCCCGCACGCGCGTCCGACGAGCGAGGCGTCCGAGCAGGAGAGGAGTAGAGTCGAGCGCATGCGCATCCTCGAGGTGTTCTGGTCGATGGCCAAGGTCGGCATCTTCGGGTTCGGCGGCGGGCCGTCGATGATCCCGCTCATCCAGGACGAAGTCGTCGACGTGCGGGCCTGGATGACGCACGAGGAGTTCCTGGACGCGTTCGCGTTCGGCAACGCCCTGCCGGGACCCATCGCCACGAAGCTGGCAGGCTACGTGGGCTACAAGGTCGCGGGCTGGGGCGGTGCGGTAGCGGGGCTCGCCGGCATGACGGTACCCACCATCCTGGCGATGATCGCGTTGGCGGCGCTGTACGCCCGCTACCGGTCGCATCCTGCCGTGGAGTCGTTCCTGACCGGCGTCCGCCCCGTGGTAATCGCCCTGCTCGCGCTCGTCGTATGGGAGTTCCTCCCGAAGGCGCTCGGGCTTCCGCCGCAGTGGCTCAAGAACTGGGGGCTCTGGGTCCTGGCGATCGGCGCCTTCGTCCTCGCGGTTCGGTTCAACGTGCATCCGGCCGTGCTGATCGTCGCGGGCGGCATCGTGGGGCTGGTGGGCTTCCGCTGACCCCCGTTCGCCGCGGCCCCCGCGACGAGCATCGGATCAGACCTTGAAGTGGGCGTCCTTCAACACGTGCACCATGTCGAGCGCTTGGGCCGTGCCCAGGACGACGCAGTCTTCGGCGTTCTCCGCCACGGCGACCGGGATCGAGGTGACGTCGGAGAGGTAGGCGTCGAGGTCGCGCAGCAGGGCGCCGCCCCCGGTCATGACGATGCCGCGCTCGATGACGTCGGAAACGAGCTCCGGGGGCGCTTGCTCCAGCACCGTGCGCAGCCCGCCCGCGATCTTCTCGAGCGAAGGCGTGAGCGCCTCGACCACGTCGCCCGTGGTGATGGTCGCGCTCTTCGGCATGCCGTCGATGAGGTCGCGGCCGCGCACTTCCATGCTGCGTTCCTCGCCGGCGCGGACCTTGGCCGCGCCGACCGTTCGCTTGATCTCCTCGGCGGTGCGGTCGCCGATCAGGAGGTTGTGCCTGGCCTTGACGTACGCCATGATGTCGCGGTCCAACGTGTTCCCGGCGATGCGCAGGCTCTCGGACACTACGATCCCGCCGAGGCTGATGATGGCGAGGTCGGTGGTGCCACCGCCGATGTCGATGACCATCGACCCGATCGGTTCGGCGATGGCGATCCCTGCGCCGATCGCGCCGGCTACGGGTTCCTCGATCAGGTAGGCCTTGCGCGCGCCGATCTCGTTCACCGCCTGCACCACCGCGCGCCGCTCCACCTCGGTGATCCCGGACGGCACACAGACCATGATGTTGGGCCGAAGGAACCGCGCGGGCCCGCTCAGCACCTTCCCGATGAACGCCTTGAGCATCTTCTCCGTGAGCGTGTAGTCCGCGATGACGCCGTCGGCCATCGGGCGGACGGCGGTGATGTTCCCGGGGGTGCGGCCGAGCATGCGGTAGGCCTCCTGGCCGACCGCCTTGACATCGGTGGTGCCCTTCACGACCGCGATCACGGCGGGCTCGCGCAGCAACACGCCCTTGCCCTTGACGTGGATGCGCACGTTGGTGGTGCCTAGGTCGACGCCGATCATGGGCTCCAACGTACCAGGAAGACGGGATGGCCGGATGCCTTCGGTTGCTGGGGTCGCCGATCCTGTCCGCACGGCTACCATGGGGGAATGGACGAGACCATGCGTGCCGTCAGAATCGAGAAGGGCGGGGCGCTTCGCATCGCCGAGACGACGCGTCCGGCCCTTCGCCCCGGCGAGGTGTCGTTGCGGGTCCACGCTGCCGGCGTCAACCGTGCCGACCTCTCGCAGCGCCTCGGCCGCTACGAACCCGTTCCGGGCGAGAGTGAGATCCTCGGGCTGGAGGCAGCCGGCGAGGTCGTCGCCTTGGCGCCGGACCTCGAGGGTTCCGAAGAGGCTGCTTGGCTGGGGAAGAGCGCCATGGCGCTGTTGCCGGGCGGCGGCTACGCAGAGTACGTGGCGATACCGGCCGACATGCTCATGCCCGTGCCCGCCGGATGGAGCATGGCGCAGGCCGCCGGGTTCCCGGAGACGGCGTTCACGGCGTACCTCAACTTGTTCGAAGAGGCCGCTCTTGGCGCGGGCGAGCGCGTCCTGATCCACGCCGGCGCGAGTGGCGTCGGCACCATGGCCATCCGTATGGCCAAGGCGGCCGGCTGCGTGGTGCTCACTACCGCGGGCGGCCCCGAGAAGGTCGCGGCGTGCCGCGCGTTGGGCGCCGACGTGGTCATCGATCGCCACGCCGAGGACTTCGCCGAAGCGGTCGCGGAGCACACCGGCGGCGAGGGGGTCGACGTCGTGCTCGACGTGGTCGGAGCGTCCGCGTTCGGTCGGAACTTGGCGTCGCTTCGCACCGGCGGGCGCATGGTGTGCATCGCTGCGCTCGGTGGTCGTGTGGCCGAGCTCGACCTGTTCTTGCTCATGGACCGACTCGCGAGGATCGTCGGCTCGCGGCTGCGCTCCCGGCCGAAAGCGGAGAAGGCGCGCCTTAGACGAGGGCTGCTGGAGAGGTTCGCCGAGCGCATGGCGGACGGCACCCTGACGCCCGTGATCGACGCCGTCGTCCCGTGGGAGAAGGTGGAGGCTGCCCACGACCGGATGCGCGCCAACCAGAACATCGGCAAGATCGTGCTGAGCATGATGCCAGGGGCCGAACGTCCGGAGTAGGGGCGCTGGACGCCCGCGCCGCGCGGGGGCGGTCGGGGGCGCGGGACGTCCTCGCTTCCCGACACGAGGGTAGCGCCGGCCAGGCGCGGCCTCGCGCGGCAGGCCGTCCGGCGCCGACCGGTCCTCGGCGTCCACGCCGCTCCTGCGCGGCAGGTGCCCGGCCTGCTTTTGCTTCGTGCCAGGAGTGGCGCCTCGTCGGTTCCTGGCGCGCGCCGTCATCGGAGGCGCGTCGACCCCAGCGGTATGATCCCGCCGTGGGTGGTCACGCCGCGAACGACGCCGCTCCGTACTCGGCGCTGGCCGACGTGTACGACAAGATCATGGCCGACGTGGAGTACGACGACTGGGCCGAGTTCATCCTCGCGCTCGCGCTGGACCGCGGCCTGCCCGACGGACGCCTGCTGGACATCGGCTGCGGCACCGGCAACGCCACCGGACCGCTGCATGCACGTGGGTACGAGATCGTGGGGGTCGACGCCAGCGAAGCCATGCTAGCCGTGGCGCGCGCCAAGCTGCCGGACGTCACCTTCGTGCAGGGATCGTTCGAACGCTTCAGCGTGGGCGGGACGTTTGCGATGGTCGTGTCCGTCTTCGACGCGCTCAACAACCTCCTGAGCGACGCGGCGTTCCTGGCCGCCGCCGAACGCGTACGCGACCATCTGGCGCCAGGCGGCCTGTTCGTGTTCGACGTCAACACGCCGATCGGGCTTCGAGACCTGTGGGAGGGCGGCCTGGCCGAGGGTTGGGCCGACGACGTCTACTACCGCTGGGTCCACACCTACGATCCGGAGCGGAACGTCGCCACCGTCGAGGCGTACTGCGACACGCCAGGAGGCAGCTTCACCGAGGTGCATCGAGAGCGAGGGTACGACGCTGCGAACCTCGTGGCGCTGTTGACGCGAGCGGGGTTCGTCGAGGTCGAGATCCTCACCTACCCCGACGCGCGACCGGCGCCCGAGGACGCGGATCGTGTCTGGGTGGTGGCGAAGCGGCCGTGAGCGGCGAGGCGGCCGCGCGTCCTTCCTTCCCGCTTCAGCGCTCGCGATCGCCGTCCGTCAGGCCCGCCTGCTCCTGAACGACCCGGGCGACGTTCGACACGTCCTCGTCGCCGAAGCCGCGCCTCACCAAGCTCGTCTCGAGTTGCTCGACGTACGCCGCGACCGGCATCGAGACCCCAAGGTCACGCGCCGCAGCGAGGGCGATGCCGAGGTCCTTGCGGTGAAGCCGCGTACGGAACCCGAGCGGGTAGTCACCCTTGACCATGTTGCCGGCGCGATTGGCGAGCACCCACGAACCGGCGGCGCCACCGGCCAACGCTTCCAGCGCCGCGTCGACGTCGATGCCCGAAGCGAGCGCCAACGCCACGCCCTCCGCCACGGCCGCGTACGTGCCGGCGATCACGACCTGGTTGATCGCCTTGGTGAGCTGACCGCTCCCCACCGGCCCCACGTGGGTGATGGTCTTCCCGAGGAGGCCAAGGGCCGGCCGCGCCCGCTCGAGCGCCGCGGCCTCGCCGCCGACCATGATCGAGAGCGTACCGCGCTCCGCGCCCTCGCTTCCGCCGGACACCGGCGCATCGAGCATGCCAACGCCGTGCTCGGCCAGCGCGGCCGCGATCCGCCGCGTCGTCGCCGGGGCGATGGTGCTCATGTCGATCAGCACGCTGCCTGGAGCCATGCCGAGGGCGGCGCCGTGGTCCCCCAGCACCACCGCCTGCACGTCCGGTGTGTCGCTCACCATGGTGAACACCAGCTCGCGGTCCTCGGCGCACGCTTTGGGTGACGCGGCGCGCGTGGCCCCCAGAGCGGCCAACGGTTCCTCACGCTCGCGCGTGCGGTTGTGCACCTTGAGGTCATGACCGGCCTCGAGGAGGCGCCGGGCCATGGGAGCGCCCATCGTTCCGAGTCCGATGAAACCGATTCGCATGTCGTCCTCCCTCGTGGCCCGCGACTCAGCTCGCGGAGTCCACCGTCGCTCGTCCTTCGTCGCTCGCTCGCGAGCGCCAGATGCCTTCCAGCGTCGCCATGGCGCGTTCCGCCACCGTGCGGTTCCGGCGGGCGATCGCTTCGCGCCGAGGTTGTGCCGGCCAAGCGCTGACGTCTTCATGGCTCGTGTCGGGGACGGGCCGCCCGAGCCGCCGACCCCAGTGCTCGACCCAGTCTGCCGGCAACGAAGCGGGAAGCTCACGACCACTGAGCGCGGCCCAAGCGTGCGCCCATGCGCGCGGCACGGTGCGGTACGGGTCGTAGCCACCGCCGCCCGTGACGACCAGCCGACCGTCCGTGAGCTCGGTGGCCAGGTCCGCCACGCGCCGGTACGCTTCTGCCATGCCGGTCAGGCTCAGCCCGAGGTCGGCGAGCGGGTCGTGCCGATGCATGTCGGCGCCCGCCTGCAGCACGATGAGGTCCGGCTGGAACGCGCGCAGCGAGGAGGGCACGACCAGGTCGAACACCTCGAGGAACGACGCGTCCTCGGTGAACGGCTCGAGCGGAACGTTGACCGACGCCCCGCGTCCTCGGCCACGGCCGGTCTCGTAGGTGTGGCCGGTGCCGGGAAAGAGGTACCGGCCGGACTCGTGCAGGCTCACCGTCAGGACGCGGTCGTCGTCGTAGAACAGCCACTGCACGCCGTCACCGTGGTGCGCGTCGAGGTCGACGTACGCCACCCGCATGCCATGCCGGTGAACGGCGTGGCGGATGCCCAGCGCGAGATCGTTGTACACGCAGAAGCCCGAGGCTCGGTCCCGCATGGCGTGATGCAGGCCGCCGGCGAAGTTCGCCGCTCTCGTCGCGGACCCCGACGCGACCAAGTCCACGGCCGTGCGCGTGCCGGCGCACACCCGAAGGACGGCGTCGTGCATGCCTTCGAAGATCGGGTTGTCACCGGTGCCGAGGCCGAACGCGACGGCGTCCTTCGGGACCTCGCCGCGGGACGCGGCGCGCACCGCCGCGACGTAGCGCGGGTCATGCACCTCCAGGAGTTCGTCGTCGTCCATCGTCGCGGGCGCCACGACCTCGTCGGAAGCCAGGAGCCCGGCCGACTCCAAGAGCGTCTTGGTCAACTCCAAGCGCACCGGTTTGAACGGGTGCTCGGGCGCCAGCTCGAACGCGGCCAACGCCGGGTCGTACACGAAGCGCACGGCGCCGGCGCGCGCCCCGTCCCGCTCGGCGCCGGCGCGCGCCCCCGGCCGCTCGTCGCCCAACGGCTGATCCGCAGAGGTCACGCCGCGGTCTTCTCCGGCGGCCACAGCACGCTGAAGCCCTGCTCGCGCAGGAAGTCGGCAAGGGCATGCCCGCCGACGGTTCCGACGCGCAACACGAAGCTGACCGTCTCGGCGTCACCACGCGCCGTCATGACGCTCGACACGTTCACGTTGCGGCTCGCGATGCGATCGAGCAGGCCGGCCAGGGCGCCGGGTCGGTTCGGGACCTCCACCTCCAGGCGGCTCGAGGGCTCGTGTACGCCGGACATGCGCACCAACGCGTCGAGCATGTCGATGCCCGTGACGATGCCCACGAGGTGCCCATCGTCCATCACCGGCATGGCGCCGATCTTGTTCTCGCGCAGGACCTTGGCGGTCTCCTCGATCGGGTCCTCGGGGTGCGCGGTCAAGACCGGCGTGACCATGATCGCTCGCACGGGATCCCCGGCGCGCACGCCGACCGGCGCTTTGGGATGCTCGGCGCCCACCAGGCGCAGGTCGCGGTCGGACACGATGCCGACCAGTTGGTCGGGCTCGCCTTCCTCGGCGCGCTCCTCGAGGATCGGGAAGTGGCGGATGTTGCGCAGTTCCATCAGGGCCTGCACGTCGCGGATGGGCGTGTCGGGGCCGATGGCCACGACCTTGCGCGTCATGATGTCCTGCACCAGCATGTCGGCTCCGTTCCGGGCGGTTCGGTTCGTCCGATGCTACCAGCCGCCGCCCATCCTGCTCGGGCCCGAGGCGACCTGCAAGAACGCCCCGCGCTTGCGAAGACGGTGGAACTCCGCGACCACCTCCTCCGGCGCGTCGGGGCCGATGCGCGCCATCAGGGCGTTGGCGGCGCTGGAGCGCACCTCGATGTCGCTGGTTGGGAACGGCTCGAGCCCGGCGCTGCGGTAGAGCCGCTCCAGCATGCGGCGGTACGCCAGGTCACCGAGGCCGGTCCTCGCAAGATCGTAGTGCCAGACGTACAGGGTGGCGAACACCACGGTGTCGTTGAAGCGGCCGCCGGCGAAGCTGGCGTCGAGCATCCGTTCCGCCAGTCGCCGGCCACGCAGGTCCGGCGCGACCTCGATGGCGCCGAGTTCGACCAGGCGCCCGGTGCGGTCGTCGCCCCAGCTCTCGACGTCACTCGGAGGGTGGAACGCGGCGTAGCCGACCAAGACCGGACGCCCGCTCTCTGCGAACCCAGCGTGGTCCGTAGCTTCGGATTCGATCAGGGCGCCGGTGACGCAACCACGGGGGTCGGCGGCGATGTCGATCAAGGCCTGCAACTGAAGCGGCGGCGGCCGGAACCGGTCGAGTCGTGGGTGCGGTGTCGCCTGACCGAGCTCGGCCGCCGACATGCAGACGCGCAGGTGTGGCGCGCCGCTCCCCCGCACGGACGCGGTCTCATGGAGCGCGTCTCCGGGGGGCCCGGGTGTCATGCCCGTCGAGAACGCCAGGAGGCGACCAGGGCGTCGGGCAAGCGCGCGGGCGTGCTGGGTCCGGTGCCGTCGAGCCCCAGGAGCGCCCGGAGACGATGATGGCGCCGCCAAGCGTCGGTGATGCCGGTATCTTCCGCCATCTCCCCGAACGCCCGCAGCAGGCCCTCGTGGTACGGCCTCAAGGTGCCGTCTTCGAGGGCCCTCGCCAACGTCTGGGCAGCGGCGTCGGCTCGACTCGCCTTCAGATGGGCGGCGGTGGTCACCGAGGCGATCTGTGCGCGCAGGCCAGGGTCGCCTCGCTCGCGCCCCGCTGGGGCTGCTTCGACCGGGGCGCCAGGGGTCTCGGCATCCGCGCGTTCGCCGACGTCCGGGCGGCGGTGTGGAAGGGGGGCGATGCTCACCAGCAGCGCGGCGCGTGCTTCATCGAGGTCCTTCAGGGCCGAAGCATGCTTGCCCGCTCGAAGGCGCGCTTGCGCTCGGGTCGTCAACGTCCGCGCCCGCGCGTATGCCCCTTCGGCGACGTCGAGGGCGGTCTCGGCGCGCCGGAGCGCCGTGTCCCTGGCCGCGGCGAAGTAGCTTGCGTAGATCAGAGCGTCGATCAGGAGGCCACCATCGTAGGTGGCCGCCTTCTTGGACCGCAGTTCGTCGACCACCTCGTCGATGCGAGCGCGCGCGTGCCGCAGGTCCGGTCCGTTCGTCCCGCTGCGCAGCAGTGGCAGCGGTGGCCGTAGCGGCAGCGAGAGACCTCGGCCTGCGTAGGCGACGGCCAGGCGTAGCGCCCCTCGCAGCAAGCGGAAGCCGGCGTCCACGCCCCGTTCCTGAGCGTACGTGCGGTATGCCGCCAGAGCGTGCGTGAGGGCGAAGGTGGCCGTCTCGAAGGCGCCTACGGCCAGCGCGGTCATGGCGCCTTCGTCGTCCACCTTGGCCAGCTGGAAGGCGCGTTCGGTCTCGTCGAGGTCGGCGGCCGAGAGCCGCTCCCTGGCCTCCTCGAACGCCATGCGTGACGCAGCGAGGTCTCCTCGCAGCCGGAGGATGGTGCCGCGTCTCGCGAGGTAGCGAGCGAGCTCCTGCGGCAATGCTTCCGAGCGTCGCGCGAGTCCGACGGCCTCGTCGAGATCGGCGATGGCGCGATCGAAGCAGCCCAGTTTGCGCGCCACGTCGCCGCGTTGGAAGGCGATCCGGGCACGCACCAGGTCGTCGTCGGCCTCGGCTCGGTCGAACTCGGTCAGGGCCTCGAGTAGGTCGCCTCGGTCCTTGGCGATGAGGCCCGCCCATACGGCGGCCTTCGCCCGCGCCATGCGCGTGGCGCTGCTCGCGTCCGGTCCGAGCCGGTCGAGCTCCGCGCGCGCCTCGGACCGCACCAGGTTGGCGGCCGCGTCGAGTTCGCCGCGCCACCGAAGGACGCTCGCCCGGGCCAGCGCGAGTTCCGCCCGGATCAGCGGCACGTCGGTCGGAGGACAGACGTCGAGCAGCACTTGGGCGCGCTCGAACTGCCCGGCCACGACCTCGCCTTCCGCGCGCTTCACGACCGTCCAGGCGCGCAGGTCCTGGTCTTCCGATGCCGCGAGCGCTTCGAACGCCCGGACGGCGTCCGGATGGTCGAACGCTCCGAGCTTGACGTAATGGTTCGCGATCTCGCGGGCGAGCGTCTCGAAGGTGGAGGCGCCGGCCAGTTCGGCGACCGCGACCGCCCAGATGCGGCGCACCATGGCGTGCGACGTTCCATGCTGCGCCAACCAGGCCGCGAGGGTCTCCCAGTCACGCGCTTCGAACAGATGATGCAGGTGCCTGGCGGCTGCTTCGCCGTTCGGCTCGGCCTCTGCCGCGGCGCCGTAGGTCTTGGCTGCCGCGCGGTGCAGTTCCCGGTACCGCTCCGGTTCTTCGGCAGCCAGACGCGTCTGCACCGCGCGCGCGAGCTGACGCGAGAAGCACCGGTAGGTGGCCTCGTGTCCGGGAACGGGATCGAGGAACGAGAGCTCGAAGGGCGTCAGGTCGCCGCGCTCCGCTCCGCGGATGGCGCACAGGGCGCTCGCCGCGAAGCCGGGGAACTCCGGCGTCGAGAGGACGGCCACGGCGGAGAGGAACGCGCGCGTGTCTTCGTCACCGGCAGCGGCTGCGAGCCGGCTGAGCTGTTCGATCGAGTGCTCGTCAGGCGGCGCGTCGGCCGGCCGCGGCTCGCGCGCCTGCGCGAGGAGGGTGAGCGTACGCAACTCCTCGAACGAACGCCCGGCACGAGCCACGATCTCGTCATGTTGGGCGGCGGGTAGCTGCGGCACGCGCGCCTTCACGAACCGACGCGCCTCGGCCGCGGTGGGAAGCGAGAGCTTGATCGGCCCCTCGAACGCACCGAGGCGCTGCAAGGCCCGGGCCGGAACGTCCGACATGCTGATCAGCATCGACAGGTGCGACTGCCGCGCGAGCGGCTCGAACAGCGTGACCCAGAGCCACTCCGAAGCCGTCACGCGCGGCACCTCCGGCGTGTTCAGGCGCAGCGGAGCGAGCCCCAGGACGGCCTGCCCGGCGATCGACTGGGATACGTGCAGCAGCAGCACCGTCTCGCGCGTGTCGTGACGCGCCGCATCGAGGATGATGCGCGCCACCTCCGCCTGCGCGTCCGCTTGCACGGCATAGGCGCTCGCGGTGTCGATGCGCACGAGCCGAGACTCCATCAACTCGGCCTGCGCACCCAGCTCGACGCCGAGTCGGGTGAGCGAGGTCGCCAGGTCCGCGCCACCGAATTCGAGCCGCACGATGCGCTCGGGGCCGTTCTGCAGTAGCTCGAGGCCGTTCTGCACGTAGTCGGCCAGGAGGGTCTTGCCAGACCCCGGCTTGCCCGTCACCAGGACCTTGGGCGCTTCTCCCGCGCGGACCCCGCCGACCATGAGCCGGTACGCGCGACGCTTCTCGCGCCCGAGCAGCATCAGTACTTCCTGCTCCGCGCTGGCGCTCGGCGCCAGCAGGGCTCGGAGTTCGGGCGCCTCGAGCGGGCCGTTGCCCGCCTTGCGCCAGAGTTCGTCGAGGATCGCGAACAAGGCGCGCTTATCCGGCAGCTTGCCTTTGTCGCGGTAGATGATGTTGCGCACCACGTTCGGGTTCGCCCCGCGGCCTTGCATGGCGTGACGCAGCCAGTTGATGCTGCCGAGGACGCCGACCTCGTCGCGGTGGTCGCCGACGGCGGACCGGACCTCCTCGAAGATCGGGCGCCACGGGCTGCTTGCGGCCTTGGCGGAGCTCGGGCCGTGGTGGGTGGCGTCGCTTGCCGCGTCGGCGGGCATCGAAGGTAGTTTACCCGTGCGCCTTCGCCGAAGTACACAGCCAGGCGTCACGTTCGCGGAGTCCGGAACGTACGCGAGCGACGGGAGTCGGCAAGGGGGCCGGTGGTATGCTCCCGCCATGAGCCTGCTCGCCAAGGCCGCTTCCGGCGCGCGTCTTCGCCCCGATGAGGCGCTTGCGCTCTATGACGCTCCGTTGTTCGACGTGGCCGCCGCAGCGGACAGCGTACGCACGCAGCGCACCGAACCCGGGGTCGTGACGTACCTGATCGACCGGAACATCAACTACTCCAACGTCTGCTCCGTCGGTTGCAGCTTCTGCGGCTTCTACCGCACGCGGCGCCAGGAAGACGCCTACACCTTGTCCTTCGACGAGATCGGCGCCAAGGTGCGCGAGCTCGAGGCGGTGGGAGGAACCCGGATCCTGATGCAGGGCGGGGTCAACCGCTACCTGCCGTTCTCCTGGTACTTGGACCTGATGGGTTACCTGAAGTCGAACCACCCCAGCATCCGCGTCGAGGCGTTCAGCCCCGAGGAGATCAAGGGGATGGCGAGGGTCGCGGAGCTCTCGACGCGCGAGGTGCTATCGGAGCTTCAGGCGGCCGGTCTCGACGGCCTGCCCGGCGGTGGCGGCGAGATGTTGGTCGACGAGGTGCGGCACGCTCCGCACGTGGCGCCGGCCCGCATCGGCGCGGACGACTGGATCCGCATCATGGGCGAGGCGCAAGCGCTGGGCCTCTACACCACGGCGACCATGGTCATCGGGTTCGGCGAGACGAATGAGCAGCGCGTCGCCAGCATGATGCGCATCCGCGACCAGCAGGACCGCGCGCTGGCCGAGCATGGCAATGGCTTCTCGGCCTTCATCTCATGGACGCTGCAGACCGAGGGCGTGCGGATCGAAGGCAAGGCGCCGGGAGCGGGCGCGCACGAGTACCTCCAGAACGTCGCCGTCAGTCGTCTTCTGCTCGACAACGTCGTGAACTTCCAGGCATCGTGGCCGACGATGGGCTACAAGGTCGCCCAGACCGCGCTGTTCTTCGGCTGCAACGACTTCGGCAGCACCATGTTGGAGGAGAACGTCGTGTCGCAGGCCGGCGCGAAGCACCGCGCCACGCCCGAGCGCGAGATCGTGCGTCAGATCGTCGATGCCGGCTACCGCCCCGCTCAGCGTGACAGCCTCTACCGCATCGTGCGCGAGCCCGACGTCGAGGCGATCCTGGCCCAGGTACCGGCGAACGATGCCGGCTCGGAAGCGGCGAGCGACGCCGTGGGCGCCGCGTCCGAGCCGGGCGCGAGGGGCCGGCCGGCCGACGCGAGCGCGGCGTCGCGGGACGTCGTGACCGCCACTTCCACCTCGAGCCGCTGAGCGCGGCCCTGCCGTAGGTCGACCGATGCCGACGCGAACCATCGACGGCGACGTGGGCATGCCTCAGCACGCCTACCGGCGCAGGCTGCTTCGGGCCGATGTCGTCTACAACGGACTCGGCACGCCGCGTGCTGACGGTGCGGTGGTCCTACAGGGAACGCCGCAAGGCGCCACCGTCGTCGACATCGCCGCGCTCGACGAGGCGCGCATCGCGCATCCGGGCGCCGAGGAAGAAGACGCCGGCTTCGCGATCACGCCGCCGCCCGTCAACGCGCACACGCACCTCGACCTGACGAACATGGCGTTCACGCCGGGAAGCTACGAGGCGTTCATCCGGGCCGTCATCGCGCACGGCAAGGGCGGCGACCGTGGCGTGGCTGCGGCGCGGCGTGGGATCGAGGAACTGCGCGCCCATGGAACCGCCGTGGTGGGGGACATCGTCACCGATCCCGAGGTGATGACGATGCTGCTCGAGGCGCCCGAGCTTCGAGGGGTGGCGTACTGGGAGGTGTTCGCGCCCGACCCGGCCGACGCGGACGCCGTCTTCGAGCGCACCCGGCGCCACGTGCACGCGCTGCGCGAACGCGAACGGCCGGGCGGGATGCGCGTCGGCGTCTCGCCGCACGCTCCCCACACCGTGAGCGCGGCGCTGCTGCGGCGCTTGGCGGTCTGGGCGCGCGACGAAGGCGTACCGATGGCGATCCACGTCGCCGAGAGCCCCAGCGAGGCGCGCCTGCACCTCACGGGTGACGGGCCCCTTGCGGCTGCCTTGGGCGCAGCAGGCTTCCCCTTCGCGGCCACGGGCGTCTCACCGCTGCGCTACCTTGCCGAACTTGGCGTCCTTGCGGCAACGCCCACGCTGGTGCACATGGTGGAGGTAGACGACGACGACGACGTGCGCCTTGTGCAACGCGCCGGCTGCGTGGTGGTGCACTGCCCGCGTTCGAACGACGCCCTCGGTTGCCGCCGGTTCCCCTGGGAGCTCTACGCCAAGCACGGGGTCGACGTAGCGTTCGGCACCGACTCGCGTGGCTCCAGCCCGGACCTCGACGTCACCGCCGAGGTGGCGTTCGCCGCGACGCTCCATGGCTCGCGTGCCAACGCGCGCGCGTTGGTCCGCGCAGCCGTGAAGGGCGGCTACCGGGCGCTCGGGATGCAGCCCCCCCGTGTCACCCGCGGCGCGTCGGCCGATGAACTGGTGAGTTGGCCCCGAGATCGCTCGTGACGTGCGAAGGCGGATTCGCTGCCGCGACGATGACCTCCAGGGGCCGCGGTGGTGTCGACCATATGACATGCGTGGCCAGGGCCGACGACGTAGATTGGGCGACAGCCGCCGGGTCACCGGCGCCGAACCTAGGAGGATCGACTCGATGGCCAACCTGATGGAGTTCACGGACGACAACTTCGCCGACGAGACCAAGAACGGCCTCGTGCTGGTCGACTTCTGGGCGCCGTGGTGCATGCCCTGCCGCATGGTCGGCCCCATCGTCGAGGACCTGGCCAACGAGTTCCAGGGGAAGCTCAAGGTCGGCAAGATGAACGTCGACGATCACCAGCGCGTCGCCCAAGAGTTCCGCGTGATGAGCATCCCCACGGTCATCCTGTTCAAGGACGGTCAGGCGGTCGAGATGATGATCGGCGCGCAGCCGAAGAGCGCGTACCTCGCCCGCTTGAACAAGCACATGGGCGCCGTTCGGGCCTGACGATCGCGTACCGCAAGACAAGTGGAGTTCGTCGTCGAAGGCGCGTCTCGAAGACGCGCCTTCGACGCGTTGTCATGGGGCTGGGTCAGGGCGCCTCGTCAGGGCGCCTCGTCAGCGCTCTGGGCAAGCGCGCCGGATCGGAGCGCCGGATCATGGCGCGGAAGCGCGCGCGACGCCGCGTGGCGTGATCCGGAAGGCGACGTCGGGGACCCGCGTCGAGGTCAGCAGTAGGGCGTAGCTCGAGCCGTCTTGCGCGAAGTCGAGCAACGTCCACTTCGCTCCTTCCGGCAACGGTGCGTCGATGAGCGCGTTGGTGGTGTAGACCCCCGTCTCGAGGTAGCCGAGTTCCATCCGGTGGTACAGGATGTCGGCGGTGCGTCGCAGCTCGACCACCGCAGGATCCGTTCCGACGCTGGGGAAGGCGCTGGGGGCGCATGCGCTCAGCAGCACCGCCAAGACCGCGAACCAAGCGATGCGCCGCAGCGGACCGTGGGCAGCCTGCCGTACGTAGGTCATGGTGCGATGGTACCGCCCGGCGATGAGCGGGTGGTGACCCCGCCGCCTCGGCGCGGCGACCCGGATGGCCCGGCTCGGAACGTGCGCCGGACCCTACGACGAGGTTCCGTAGCTCAGACGTCCTCGGTCAGAACGGGCGCCAGACCCATCCGCACGACGTAGCGCTGCGCGCCCGCTTGCTTCTGGTAGCGCTGAACCAGCGCGAACATCTCGCGTTGGAGCGCCTTGGCATCCTCGAAGTCGAGCATGAGCGCGTCGCGCCACAAGGACAGCACCGCCGGCGCAGTCGGGTCGAGCGTGGTGGCGTTCACGTCCGGCCGCACGGCCGTCTGGATCTGTAGTCGACCGCGGGCGTCACGGTAGATGCGCGTGCCCCAGGTGCCGAGCGCCTCCATCCTGCCGCGCACCACGTTGCGCCGCAGCAGCCTTTCCCAGTAGGCGTCCCGCTCGGCCAGAGCGGTCTCCAACGACTCGGCTCCCGTCGCTTCGAACGGCACGAAGAACACGTCGGCCACCGTGCGGTAGCGCTTGATGGCGCGACCCGCCCGCGGGACCTCGCGCCAGACGCGGAGCAGACCCAGGTCCGCGAAGCGCCTCACCCGACGGAGCGTGGTGTTCGGTTTCTCGCCCGTCTCGCGGGCGGCCTCGGCGACACTCCGGTCGCGTCCTAGGAACGGCGCGAGATGACGCAGCGTCGTGGGGTCGACCAGTGCCTCGGCGGCCCGCGGCTCGCGTACGGTGCGAAGGTTCGACGTCGGCGGTGCGTCGGGGTGCGACGTGTTCGGTTCGGGGGCGTCCATGGCCTCGGCGTCGCCCAGGGGCACGGACGCCCTACGTGAACTCGTGTCTTTCATGTCACCTAGGGTACCGCCAGACTGAGACCAGAGAGGGCGTCGCGCGCCGGTATGATGACGGCGATCCTTCGCGCCGCGGTCGAGGACGACGCGGCCCGCACGGGTTCTGGTCCGGCCCGGCACCACCGCCGCTCGCTTCGGAGCGCTCCGGACTCGTGACCCGCGCGTACGTCTCTCCCACGGAACCGCGGCCGGCGCACGAGGGCGCACCGACCGATCTCGCACGAGGAGTCGCATCATGGCAGACACGACCGCCAGGAACCCCAACACCTTCGGCGCACGGACGGTGTTCGACACCGGCTCGGGGCAGGCGTACTACTACCGGCTGGCAGCGCTCCAGGAAGCCGGACTCGGGAACGTCGATCGCATGCCGTTCTCGGTCAAGGTCCTGCTCGAGTCGTTGCTTCGGAACGAGGACGGGTACATCGTCCGCGAAGCGGACATCCGCAGGCTCGCGGCGTACGACCCGAAGAACCCGGTGCAGGAGGAGATCCCCTTCATGCCGGCGCGGGTCATCCTGCAGGACTTCACGGGCGTTCCCGCCGTCGTGGATCTGGCGGCGCTGCGCAGCGCCATCGAGCGCATGGGCGGAGACCCCGACCTGATCAACCCGCACGTCCCGGTCGACCTCGTCATCGACCACTCGGTGCAGGTCGACGAGTACGACTCCCCGCTCGCGCTTCTGCACAACGCCGAGATCGAGTTCCAGCGCAACCAAGAGCGCTACGAGTTCCTTCGCTGGGGCCAATCCGCGTTCCGGAACTTCAACGTGGTGCCGCCGGCCTCCGGCATCGTGCACCAGGTCAACCTCGAGTACCTCGCCCGCGGCGTGCAGTCGCGGCCGCATGGGGACAAGGAAGTCGTGTACCCCGACTCGTTGGTCGGCACCGACAGCCACACCACCATGATCAACGGCCTCGGCGTGCTCGGCTGGGGCGTCGGTGGGATCGAAGCCGAAGCCGTGATGCTGGGCCAGCCGTACTACATGCTCATCCCCGAAGTGATCGGCGTGAAGCTCACCGGCAAGTTGCCCGAAGGCGCCACCGCCACCGACCTGGTGCTGGTGGTGACGCAGATGCTTCGAGAGAAAGGCGTGGTGGGCAAGTTCGTCGAGTTCTACGGCCCCGGGCTGTCGTCGATGACGGTGCCCGACCGCGCCACCCTCGGGAACATGGCGCCGGAGTACGGCGCGACGGTCGGCTTCTTCCCGATCGACGACGAGACGCTGCGCTACATGCGCCAGACTGGCCGCCTTCCAGACGAGATCGAGGCGCTGGAGCGGTACGCCAAGGCGAACGGCATGTTCCGCACCGACGACACGCCCGACCCGGAGTTCACCGACTCCGCCCTTCTCGACCTGTCGACGGTGGAGCCCAGCTTGGCCGGACCGAAGCGGCCGCAAGACCGCATCCGGCTCGCCGACATGCAGCGTCAGTTCCGGGACGATCTCGGCAAGCCGGTCGAGAAGCGCGGCTTCGCGCTCGAAGGCGCCGCCCTCGAGCGCACCGGCAAGCTGTCCTTCAAAGGACTCGAGAAGGACCTTCGTCACGGCGACGTCGTGATCGCGGCCATCACCTCGTGCACCAACACCAGCAACCCGTCGGTGATGCTGGCCGCCGGCCTGGTGGCGAAGAAGGCTGCCGAACGTGGGCTTACGGCCAAGCCTTGGGTGAAGACCTCGCTTGCGCCCGGCTCCAAGGTGGTCACCGAGTACCTCACCGACGCGGGCCTGATGCCGTACCTCGAGCAGGTCGGCTTCTACCTGGTGGGCTACGGCTGCACCACGTGCATCGGCAACTCAGGACCGCTGCCCGAGCCGGTCGTGAAGGCCATCCAGGAAGGCGACCTGGTGGCCGCCAGCGTGCTGTCCGGCAACCGCAACTTCGAAGGGCGCATCAACCCGCACGTCCGGGCCAACTACCTCGCCAGCCCGCCGCTCGTGGTGGCGTACGCCCTGGCCGGGACGGTCGACATCGACATCGTCAACGACCCGCTCGGCCACGACGCCGACGGCGAGCCCGTCTACCTGAAGGACATCTGGCCGACGTACGACGACGTCACCGGTCTCCTCGAGCAGGCCATGAACCCGGAGACGTTCCGGCGGCTGTACGACGGCATCGAACGCTCGAACGAGGCCTGGAACGCGATCCCCGTCAAAGGTGGTCAGCTGTTCGCATGGGACGCCGAATCGACCTACATCCAGGAGCCGCCGTTCTTCCAGGAGATGCCCGAGGAGGCCGGCGTCATCGCGCCGATCCATGACGCGCGGGTGCTGGTGAAGGTCGGCGACTCGGTGACCACCGACCACATCTCGCCGGCAGGTTCGATCGCCGTGGACGCGCCGGCGGGCCGGTACCTCATCGACAAGGGCGTGAGCAAAGGCGACTTCAACTCCTACGGCTCGCGGCGGGGCAACGACCGCGTCATGACGCGCGGGACGTTCGCCAACATCCGTCTCAAGAACCAACTCGCGCCCGGCACGGAAGGCGGCTGGACCACCGACTTCACCACCGGCCAAGTCACCAGCATCTACGACGCCAGCCGGAACTACATCGACGAGGGCGTACCTACCATCGTCCTGGCGGGGATCGACTACGGGATGGGCTCGAGCCGAGATTGGGCCGCCAAGGGCACCTACCTCCTCGGCGTCAAGGCGGTCATCGCGAAGAGCTTCGAGCGCATCCACCGCTCCAACCTAGTTGGCATGGGGGTGCTGCCGCTGCAGTTCCCAGACGGCCAGGACGCCGACGACCTCGGCCTCGACGGCACGGAGCGCTTCAGCATCACGGTGGACGAGAGCGTGCAGCCGCGCCAGGCGGTGCCCGTCGTCGCGGTCAAGGAAGACGGCACCGAGGTGCGCTTCGACGCCATCTGCCGACTCGACACGCCCGTCGAGATCGACTACTTCCGCAACGGCGGCATCCTCCACACGGTGCTTCGCAGCATGTACCGCGCCACACGGGCGGGCACGACGGGCTGAGGCGACGCTCCGTACCGACCAGAAAGCGGCCCGTTCCGGCCCGCGGCGACCCGAGCCGCGGGCCGGAACCATGGCGGGCGGCGCTCATCGCCGCCGCGCGCGGCGACGAGGCGACGCCGTTCGCTCCCGACGCGGGCGAAGGGGAGTGAAACGCGTCCCAGACGTGCGGGCCCGAGCAACGTATACTCGCGCCATGCGCGACTTCCTAGGATTCCTGCTGATCCTCGCGATCGTGTTCTTCGCCGTGGGGGAGACGCGGGGTTGGTACCTGGGCGTTCCGTCTCAGACGCCGATCCTGTTGTACAAGAAGGATCACGTCGCAGAGACGACGCGGCGCACGCTTATGCGTGACGACATGCCGGTGCGCTTCACCGGCGAGGTGCGACGGGGAACCGTGGCGATCGAGGTCTGGCACCAACGCACCTCGAGCTTCCAGACCAACCAGCCGGCCGGCGCGGACACGCGCCTGTTCGAGCAGACATTCCGCCAAGGCGACACCATCGCCGTCGACCGCCTGTTCGAAGCGGGAGGCGGCGTGTACCGCATCGTGATGCGCTACACCGACGCCACCGGGCTGTTCCGCTTGGAAGTGCCCGGCGGGCAGGACCTCTAGAACGCCGAACGTACCCGAGAGTCCGCTCGTTCAGCCTTGGCCCTCGCGCCGCGCCGCCTCGAGCATGTCCCACTGCTCCTTGGTGACGGCGTCCAGCACGTTGAACTCGCCGCCGCCGTAGGCGCGCTCGCCGCCGTCGATGTAGACGACGTCGCCGGTGATGAACCCGGCGCCGTCCGAGAGCAGGTAGGCAGCGAGGTTCGCCAACTCCCCGTGTTCACCGACACGCCCGAGGGGCACTCGCTTCGCGAACAGGTCCGCGATC
Source organism: uncultured bacterium (assembly GCA_964582795.1). Taxonomy (GTDB): domain Bacteria; phylum Deinococcota; class Deinococci; order Deinococcales; family Trueperaceae; genus CAZACZ01. The sequence continues at coordinate 6,763 of CAZOTV010000014.1, read as the reverse complement.
TCAGGGGTCGGCATCAGCCGGCTCCAGGCGCCCTCGGTCGGGAACGGACCGGGCGCGATGGCGTTGAGTCGGATGCCGTACTTGCCCCACTCTCCGGCCAACGAACGCGTCAACGAGACGACCCCGGCCTTGCCCACCGCCGATGGCACCACGTACCCCGACCCGGTCTCGGCGTAGGTGGCCGCGATCGACAGGACCGCTCCGCCGCGGCCGGCGGCGATCCAGCGCTTGCCGAGTTCCAGCGTGCAGTAGACCGAGCCATGAAGCACGATGCCGAGCACGGCGTCGAAGGCGCGATGGCTCAACCGCTCGGTGGGGGAGATGAAGTTGCCCGCTGCGTTGTTGACGAGCGCGTCGACCTGCCCGAAGCGCGCCTCGGCGGCGTCGAAGGCGGCCGCCACACCGTCGGGCTCCCGCACGTCGAGCTGCAGCGCGAGCACCTCGCCGCCCGTGGCGGCGCGCAGCCGCTCCGCTTCCTCCTCGAGCAAGCGCTGACGCCGGCTGGCGATGACCACCTTCGCGCCGAGTTCGAGGAAGCGCCGGGACATGGCGAGGCCGAGACCACTGCCGCCGCCGGTGACGAACACCACCTTGTTCGCGAGCAATCCGTCCTGGAACATGCCCTCATGCTGCCACGCCCGCCGACCGCGCGCGTGGACGCGAACGGACGTGCGGCCGGTTTCTCGTCCCCCACAGGCTCGGTGCGTCATACTAGCGAGAGCATGTGCCCGGTGCCGTCGTCTCGTCGTCTCCTGCCGTGGTTCTTAGCGGCCATCCTGGCGCTGCTGGCGACGCTCGGCAGCGTCACCGCGCAGGCGGTTCCGCCGTTGCGCACCCAGGTGCGCGTGTTGCTGGCCACGGCGCCCTCGGTGATGGTCGGAGCCGACGGAGCGCACCGCGGGAGCGTGGACGGGGTGCCGCGATTCACTACGGCGTTCGGGCTCGCTTGGCCGGTCGCGGCGCGAGACGGCCGGCTCTTGGTGGACGGCCAGGAGGTCGGCACGCGGTTGACCGTCGAAGGCGACGGCAGCTTCGTGCTGTTCGACGGTCGGCGGTTCCGCGGGGCCATCTCGCTGCGCGCCGATGGCGACATGGTCGAGGTCCTCAACGTGCTCGACATCGAGTCGTACCTGCGCGGCGTGGTGCCTTCGGAGATGTCGGCGTCCTGGCCGATGGAGGCGCTGAAGGCGCAGGCGGTGGCGGCGCGCAGCTACACGTTGGCCTCGCTCGACCCCGGCGGTCGGTACGACCTTTGCGCCACCGTCGACTGCCAAGTCTACCGGGGTGTGGAGGCGGAGCACCCGCGCACGGACGCGGCGATCGCGGCCACCGCCGGCGTCGTCGTGACGTACCAAGGAACCACCGCGAAGACGTACTACCACTCCGACTCCGGCGGTGTCGTGGCGTCCAGCCAGGAAGTCTGGGGTCAGCCGTCGCCGTACCTGGTCGCGATGCAGGACGTCGCTTCGAGCACTCCGCATCGCGCATGGACCTACCGACTGGACCCGGCGCTCGTTGCCGCGAGCCTGCGTGCGGTCGGGGTGGACGTCGGAACGGTTCAAGGAGTGCGCGTCGCGGCGCTCAGCGAGTCCGGCCGCGTCAGCGAGCTCGAGGTGCACGGCACGGCCGGTATGCGCGTGCTGCGGGGCCTACGCCTTCGGACGCTAGCGCGAGGCTGGGGCCTTCGCTCGATGCGCTTCCAGGTGCAAGGCGGGTTGACCGTCCGCGGTGACGGCTGGGGACACGGGGTAGGGATGAGCCAGTACGGCGCGCGTTCCCTGGCGTCGTCCGGGCATGACTACAGCAGCATCCTGGCGTTCTACTACCCCTCGACGGGGCTGACGCGCTTCGTCGCTCAGGGCCCCTGAACCGGCGCGAGGTTCAGCCGCGCGCCAGGCGCACCGCTTCGACGATGCGGCGCGAGTCGGCGCTGCCGCCTTCTAGGTCGCCCTGACAGGTGTCGAGGTAGTTCTCCAAGATCACGTCGCCCGTCGCGTCCAACGCCCGACGGACGCCGGCGATCAGGGTGAGGATGTCGTGGCACGGTCGGTCTTCCTCCACCATCCGCTGCAGGCCGCGCACTTGGCCTTCCAGCCGGCGCAGGCGGTTGAGGATCTTGCGGCGCGTCTCGTCGCCCTCCAGGCGCACGGCCGCGCCGCTCGGCGCGTCGGACGGGGAGGGGATGGTGTCGTCGGTCACGGGAAACTCCTGGTGGTCGATCGAAGGTGGAGCGTTGCGCGGTCGAGGCGGGAACGGTCGAGGCGAGCGCGCTCGGGTACCCCCGGGGGGTAGTATAGTCGAGTTCCGCCGTTCGCGGTCGGATGCCTGCCACCTGATACCCTTGTTGGCGATGGGCGCGAGGTGGGTGACGTGAACTACGCTGCGCTTCTGGGCGTCGTCGCGGCCGCCGCGTTCACGTTGCCGCTGTTGGCACACGCCGCTCAGTTGCTAGGACTCCCGCGCGTCGCTGGCGTGGCCGTGAGCCTTGCCACCGCGCTCCTCGCAGCAGGCGTATGGTACTGGCGTGCTCGACGCGCCGAGCGCGCCGCGCGCCGGTCGGAGAGGCGGCCTACGGTGAACGCGGCGGCCTTACCGGACGACCGGGCCGTGGCGCGAGGGGTGCTCGAGGCGGAGGAACGCGATGCGAGCGTTTAGAGGCTTGGTTCAGGACGGCAAGGTCGTGCTCGAACCCGGCGTCCGGTTGCCGGAGGGGGCGCAGGTGACCGTCACCATCGGCGAAGCGGAGATGATCCGCGCGACGTTGCGCGCGGCGCTCCGGCGCAACCCGAGGCGGCGCAGTCGCGGTCGGGTACTGCGGCCCGTCTACCTCGGTCGCGCCGAGCCGCCGCAGTGACCCGCCTCACGCTGGTACCCACGCCCATCGGCAACCTCGGGGACATCAGCAGGCGCGCGCTCGAGGTGCTGGCGGGCGCTGACGTCGTCGCCGCCGAGGACACCCGCCATAGCCGCAAACTGCTGGATCACTACGCCATCGCGACGCCGCTCGAGCGCTTGGACGCTCACACCATGGCAACGCGGGCGCTGCCGCTGCTCGAGCGCCACGGTTGGGTCGCGTACGTCACCGACGCCGGTACGCCCGGCATCAGCGACCCCGGCGCCGACCTGGTACGCATCGCCCTCGAAGCCGGCGTGGAGGTCGAGGCGCTGCCGGGCGCCACCGCGTTCGTGCCCGCGCTCGTCTTGTCGGGCCTGTCGACGGCGAGGTTCGCCTTCGAGGGGTTCTTACCGCGCAAGGGCGCGGAGCGCCGACGACGCGTCGAGACGATCGCGGCGCGAACCGCCACGACCGTGCTGTACGAAGCCCCGGTCCGGCTGGCGGCCACCCTGCGCGAGCTTGCCGAGGCCTGCGGGGCGTCACGACCCGCCAGCGTCAGCCGCGAGCTGACGAAGCTCCACGAGGAGACCGTGCGCGGTTCACTCGTCGACTTGGCCGGACGCTTCGACGCCGACCAAGCCCGTGGCGAGGTCGTCGTGGTCATCGGTCCGGCACCCGAGCGTGACACGGACGATCGCCTCGGGAGTTCCCTCGCCGGCGTCGGCGCGGAGGAGCTGGCGACGAGACTCGCCGGCGCCGGGATCCGCGGTAGGCTGTTGCGCGACGCGCTGACCGCCCTGGGAGCGCCGCGCAACCTCGCCTATCGACTGGCGCTGGAGCACCCCGGGCAAGGCGCCTCGGAAGACGAACGTCCATGACGCCCACCGACACCACCGCCTCGCCTGCCACGAAAGCGTCCGGGCCCACCGCCCCATCCGCAGACGCCCCGGCCGCCCTACACGCACCCGCCCGCGCCCTCGGTCTGCCGAGCATCACGCGCTTGGCGACGTTCGCGCGTAGCCAAGGGCCGGCAGTGCTGCTCACCACGCGCGAGCGGCTGCCCCTCTTCGACGCCACCCACGTGTTCGAGGCTCACCGCAGCGTCGACCCGGGCCTCGGGGAGTGGCACGAGCGGCACGAGAAGGTCGTGCTGAGCCTCGCGCACGCGCTGGCGGCCTTCCCGCGCGCACCGGAGACGTACGCCCTGGAACTCACCCGAGGCGCCTCTTATGCCCGTGACGACTTGCTCGAGCGCTTCCTCGCGTACGGCTACCAACGCGACGAGCTACCGGGTGTGACCGTCCGCGGCGACACCATCACGCTGCATCTGGACGAGGACGACGAGGAGGGCGCGCTTCGCCTCGAGTTCTTCGGCGACGAGCTCGACGCCGTCACGCTTCATGGCCTGGCAGTCGAGACGTACGTGCTGGCTCCGCGTACCCTCGAGCATCTCGAGCGGGACGCTTGGACGACGCGTGTCCTCGAACACCTCCCTGGCACGGTGTACCTCGATGCGCCCGAGTTGTACGCCGGCGAGACCGGGGAACGCGATCTGGCATGGCTGTGGGAGCACCTGGCGGGGCGCGAGGTGGTCTCGTTCGGCCGCGATCCTATGACGCTGCCGGACGTCCGGGCGCCCATCGAGCCGCTCGGCTACTACCGCGGCAAGCTCGCTACCTTCGCCGAAGACGTACACATGTGGCTGAAGGACGGCTACTCGGTCCAGCTGCTGCTCAAGTTCGAGCGCACCGGCCGCTACCTGCGCGAGCGGGTTCTCGACCAGGTGACGACGCACTGGCGCAACCGCGTCGAGCCGCACCCGGGCGAGGTGTCGCTACTGTTGGCGCGCGACGTCCAAGGAGGGCATCGCGACCCCGGCCGCATGGAAGTCGTGCTCACGGAGGAGCTGCTCTACGGCTACCAGGGTGGCCGCAAGCTCTCCAAGCTCCCTGGGAAACGCGTGCACGACGCCTCGCAGCTCACCGTGGGCGACTACCTGATCCACCCCGACCACGGCATCGGGCGCTTCCTCGGCCTCGAGCCGCGCACGGTGGTGGGCGTGGTGCGCGACTATCTCCTGCTTCAGTACGCCGGCGAGGGCCGCCTCTACCTGCCGGTCGAGCATCTGCCGCTGTTGCGGCGCCACCCCGGCACCACCGACGACCCGCCGCGCCTATCGACGCTCGGTACCAACGAGTGGGCGCGGGCGAGAGAGAAGGCCCGCGCCAGCGCCGAGGCGCTCGCTGCCGAGCTGATCAAGACCTACGCCCAACGTCAGGTCAGCCAAGGAACGTCGTTCCCGCAACAGCCGGAGTGGGACGAACTGATCGAGAGGAACTGCCCGTTCGAGCTCACGCCCGATCAGCGCACGGCGGTGGCCGACGTGCTCGCCGACATGGAGCGGCCGGTGCCGATGGACCGGCTGATCAGCGGTGACGTCGGCTTCGGCAAGACCGAGGTGGCGGTGCGCGCCACCCACCGCGCGCTCGGGAACGGCGCGCAGGTGGCGGTGCTCGTGCCCACCACCGTGCTTGCCAAGCAGCATTACGACACCTTCCGGCAGCGCTTCGACGGTCTGCCCGTGCGCGTCGAGATGCTGTCGCGCTTCAGCTCCGACAAGGACGCCCGCGCCACCCTGAAGGGACTGGCGGACGGCACCGTCGACGTGGTGGTGGGCACCCACCGGTTGCTCAACGAGAGCATCGCGTACAAGAACCTAGGGCTTCTGGTGGTCGACGAGGAGCACCGCTTCGGCGTCGGTCAGAAGGAGCGCCTCAAGGGGTTGAAGGCGAACCTCGACGTGCTTTCGCTGTCGGCTACGCCCATCCCCCGTACGCTGTACATGAGCCTCGTCGGCCTGCGCGACGTCTCGCAGATCATGACGCCGCCCGAGGGGCGCAAGCCGATCCAGACGGTGCTGCAGCCGTACGACCCGATGGTGGTGCGCGAAGCGGTGCTGGCAGAGCTCGAACGCGGCGGCAAGACGTTCTACATTCACGACCGCATCGGCTCCATGAGCCTGCGCGCGCGCACGCTCGCGCAACTCGTGCCGGAGGCGCGGGTGGGCGTGGCGCATGGTCAGATGAACGCCGACGACCTCGAACAGATCATGCTCGGCTTCGAGGAAGGCGCCTTCGACGTGCTCCTGTCCACCACCATCGTCGAGTCGGGCCTCGACATCCAAGGGGCGAACACGCTCGTCATCGAGCGCGCGGACCGGCTGGGGCTGGCGCAGCTCTACCAGTTGCGCGGCCGGGTCGGCAGGCGCCAGACCGAGGCGTGGGCGTACATGCTCTACCCGGGTCGGCTCACCGAGCAGGCGCAAAGGCGCCTGTACGCCATCGCCGAACTGAACGACCTGGGATCGGGTCACCTGCTGGCGGAGAAGGACATGGAGATCCGCGGCGTCGGCAACTTGCTGGGTCCTGAGCAGCACGGTCACATCAGCGCCGTTTCGCTCGAGGTCTACACCGAGATGTTGGCCGAGGAGATCGCCAAGCTCAAGGGTGAGCAGAAGGCGAAGGAACGACCCCAGGTGACCATCGACCTGAGCGTCGACGCGCGCTTGAGCCCGAGCTACGTCCAGGACGACGACGTTCGCATCAACTACTACGGCCGCCTGTCCGAGGCCGACGGGCTCGCCGAGGTGAACCGCGTCGCGAAAGAGATGCGCGAGGCGTACGGCCCGTTCCCGCCGGAGGTGAAGGCGTTCGTAGACCTCACGCGGCTGCGGCTTCTGGCAGGCGCGAAGGGCGTAGCGACCATCAAGGAGCACATGACCGACGTACAGGTCGCGTTCGAGCGCGACCTCGACGCCATCGACTACGATGCCAAGGCGCTCAAGGGGCTCGCGTTCGCGGTGGAACCGACGCGCTACCCGCCGGGGTTCAGCATCAAGAAGCGTGGCCAGAAGGCGGGCGATCTGCC
>CAZOTV010000013.1:28204-48210 GCA_964582795.1 uncultured bacterium | reverse complement strand
TGCTGCTCGACCCGCGCGAGTCGTTCGTGGTGCGCGCCGCCGATTCGGAGTCGGGACAGGGCTACACGCCGTTCGAGGGCCAGGAACTCACCGGGCGCGTGAAGAAGACGTTCCTGCGCGGGAAGCTGGTGTACGACGACGGGTCGATCGTTGGGCCGGCACGGGGGCGGTACCTGCGGCGTTGAGGGCGGGGGCTACGCGCGCACGGTCGGAGATTCACGGACCCCGTTTCGCGTCGGCCCGTGCTGCACTGAATCGAGCGCCCGGATCCCGTCGTCGTCCCTGTCGTCTCGGGCCGGGCGTCGTCGGTCGTTGGCTCCAGGTCCCGCGTCTCGCGTTCGGAGGTCCAGCATGAAGGCGCGCATCCGATCCGTTCCGTACTACTACGCCCGTGTCGAGGGTGATCCCGACCACGCCTACACCTGGCTCGAGGAACTGGCGTCGGCGGAGGTGGACCTGCTGGCCTTCAGCGCACTGCCGTACGGCCCGAACCACGTCGAGGTGACGCTCTTCCCGGTCGACAAGAAGGCGCTCGAGCACTCCGCCATGGCGCGCGGGGCCGACCTGGTGGGCCCGTACCGCGCCTTCCTGATCCAGGGCGACGACCGCTTGGGCGCGCTGGCCGACATCCACAAGGAGCTGCGCGATGCCGGCGTGAAGGTGTACGCCTCCACCGGGGTCACGGATGGCGAGGGCCGCTTCGGCTACATCGTCTACGTGCGCGAACTCGACTTCGAGGCGGCCGCGAGCGTGCTTGACCTGGAGGGCACCGTCGGCTGACGACGCAAGCGACGTAGCAGTGAAGCGCCGGGGTGAGAATCTGACCTGGTGTCGAACGAGGCGTCCGGAGCCTCGTCTGCGTGGGCGTCTGCATGTGCACGCCGTTGGCGCTACGGCGAGCACGTGCACGCTACCGGCGACTTCGGGCGCACGTGCACGCCGCCAACCGACTCCTTCGTGGTAGGAAACGGTCCATGCAAGCCGGGGACCGTCCGACATCGCAAGATCCCGTGGAAGCGCCGGCGCGGGACGCGGCGCCGGACGCGGTGACCGACGCGAGGCCGGACGCGGTTCCGACCCCGGCTCTCGCATTCCCATCGCGCCACGTCCTCGGCATGCGGGTCGATGCCAGCACGTATCGAAGCGCTGCCGAACGCATCGTCTCGTGGGCGTTGGCGGGCGACGTCAGCCCAACCGCGTCGACCGACCCTCGCCCTCGTTACGTCTGCGTCGCCAACGTGCACATGACGATGGAAGCGTTCGACGACCCGTCGTTCCGCGACATCGTGAACCGGGCCGACCTGGTGACGTCGGACGGCATGCCACTCGTTTGGATGCTGCGGCGGTTGGGACTGCCACAGGCCGAACGCGTCTACGGCCCGACGCTCACGCTTCACGTATGCGAGGCGGCGGCCGCGGCAGGCGTTCCCGTGGGGTTCTACGGCGGCGCCCCGGAGGCGGTGGAGGGCCTGAAGGCCGAGTTGGCGCGACGCTTCCCCGATCTCGACGTTCGCTACGCATACTCACCTCCGTTCCGGTCCCTGTCCCAGGAAGAGGACGTCGACATCGTTGCCGCCATCGTCGCTTCGGGCGCGCGCATCCTGTTCGTGGGCCTCGGTTGCCCCAAGCAGGAACGCTGGATGGCCAAGCATGCGCAACGCCTGCCGCTGGTACAGCTCGGCGTGGGCGCGGCGTTCGACTTCCACGCGGGTCGCGTGAAGCAAGCCCCGGCCTGGATGCAGGACCGTGGCCTCGAGTGGTTGTTCCGTCTGGCGGTGGAGCCCCGGCGGTTGTGGCGCAGGTACCTGGTGCATAACCCCAGGTTCGTGTTCTTCGCTGGGTTGCAGTTGCTGGGGGTAGGCTGGGGCCGCGACTGAAGCGGCGCAAGCCAAGGAATGCCACACCGATCCAAGCACGAACCCGCAGACTAGGGGGACCATGAAACGCGCACTCATCACCGGCATCACCGGCCAAGACGGCTCGTACCTCACCGAGTTCCTGCTCGCGAAGGGCTACGAGGTCCACGGCGTCATCCGCCGCTCCAGCACCTTCAACACCGACCGCATCGACCACATCTACGTCGACCCGCACCGCCCCGAAGCGCGCATGTTGCTGCATTACGGCGATCTCTCCGACGGGCCCGGCCTGCGCCGCGTCCTCGAGGAAGTGCAGCCCGACGAGATCTACAACCTCGGCGCGCAGTCCCACGTGGCCGTGAGCTTCATGCAGCCCGAGTACACCGCCGACATCGACGGCCTCGGCACGCTACGCCTGCTCGAAGCGATCCGCGACTACCGCAAGCGAACCGACCGCGACGTGCGCTTCTACCAGGCCGGCACCAGCGAGATGTTCGGTGGCAGTCCGCCCCCGCAGTCCGAGAGCACACCGTTCTACCCGAGGTCGCCGTACGCGGCGGCCAAGGTCATGGCGCACCACCTCGTGGTGAACTACCGCGAGTCGTACGGCCTGCACGCCAGCAACGGGATCCTCTTCAACCACGAGAGCGAGCGCCGCGGCGAGACGTTCGTGACACGCAAGATCACCCGCGCCGCCACGCGCATCAAGCTCGGACTGCAGGACAGGCTCTACCTCGGCAACCTCGACGCCAAGCGCGACTGGGGACACGCCCAGGACTACGTCCAGGCGATGTGGCTGATGCTGCAACAGGACGCCCCCGACGACTACGTCATCGCTACCGGCGAGAGCCACACCGTGCGGTCATTCGTCGAGAAGGTGTTCGGCCGCCTCGGTCTCGACCCCGAACAGTACGTCGCCATCGACCCGCGCTACCTCCGGCCCGCCGAGGTCGAGGCCCTACAGGGTGACCCTGCCAAAGCCAAACGTGTGCTGGGTTGGGAACCGAGGGTGGGCATCGACGAACTCGTCGAGCGCATGGTGACGCACGACCTCGAACTGGCCAAGCAGGAGCGAACCCTTCGGGACGCGGGCCACGAAGTGGCGCTACGAGGAGTGGCGGGTAGTGTCTGAGCGAGACCACGAACGCGAACCCGGCGGAGCGTCCGGACCCTCGCCGGACGGCCCCGCCTTCGATCTGAAGCGCGACACCCGCATCTACCTCGCCGGCCACCGCGGACTCGTCGGCAGCGCCATCCACCGGCGCTTACGGCGCGACGGCTTCACGACCGTCCTCACCCGCACCTCGGCCGAGCTCGACCTGCGCGACCAAGCCGCGGTCGACGCCTACTTCGAAGCGGAGCGGCCCGAGGTCGTCATCCTCGCCGCCGCCAAGGTGGGCGGGATCCTCGCCAACGACACCTACCCCGCGGAGTTCCTGCACGACAACCTGCGCATCGCCGTGAACGTCATCGACGCCGCGCATCGGAGCGGCACGCGCAAGCTTCTCAACCTCGGTTCGTCGTGCATCTACCCCAAGCTCGCGCCGCAGCCGCTCAAGGAGGAGTACCTCCTCACGGGTCCGCTCGAACCCACCAACCGCGCCTACGCCGTGGCGAAGATCGCCGCCATCGAGATGTGCGACGCCTACCGCCGGCAGTACGGCGCCGACTTCATCAGCGCCATGCCCACCAACCTCTACGGTCCGCACGACAACTACGACCTGGCCACCAGCCATGTGCTGCCCGCGCTCATCCGCAAGACGCACGAAGCGAAGGTGAACGGCAGCCCCACCATCCCGGTCTGGGGCTCCGGCACGCCGAAGCGCGAGTTCCTCCACACCGACGACCTCGCCGACGCCTGCCTCTTCCTCCTACGGCACGTTTCCCGCCCCGGCCCGATCAACGTCGGCACCGGCACCGACGTCACCATCCGCGAGCTCGCCGAGACCATCCAAGACGTCGTCGGCTACGAAGGTGATCTGGTGTTCGACGCCAGCAAGCCCGACGGCACCCCGCGCAAACTGATGGACGTGAGCCTGCTCGAGAGCCTCGGTTGGAAGGCGCGCATCGGCCTGCGCGAAGGCATCGAGGACGCCTACGCCTGGTACCGGGACAACGCCGCCACGGCGCGCGGGGTCTGACGCGCACCGTACACGCGCTGCGCCGCTACCGAACAGCTAGGTATGATTCCAGCGTGACCACGACGGGTATCCGGGCAGCGATCGTCCTCGTCCTCCTCCTCCTCGCAACGGCTAGGCCCGCCGCGGCCCAGGAGGTTAGCGTCCCCGACGGCTTCGTCCTCGAGCCCGTCGTCAGCGGCCTGTCGGCCGCCGTCGAGTTCACCTTCGCACCCGACGGCCGCATCTTCCTGATCGAGAAAAGCGGCTACGTGCGCGTCGTGCAAGACGGCCAGCTCATCGCCGAGCCGTTCCTCGACATCTCCGATCGCGTCAACCACATGGGCGACCGAGGACTCGTAGGCTTGGCCGTGCACCCGCGCTTCCCTGACGTTCCGTACGTCTACCTCGCCTACGCCTACGACCCACCCGAGCTCCGAGGACGCAGCGGCGACGAGGGTCCCGACGGCGTCGGCACACGCGTGTCTCAACTGATCCGCGTCAGCGCCGACCCAGCCCACGACCACAACCGCGCACTACCCGGCTCCGAGGTGATCCTCCTCGGGCGCAACAGCACACTCGAGAACATGGGCGACCCTGCCGCGCGAAACCCGACCGAGCCGTCCTGCGGGCCCGTGGGGGCGTACGTGCAAGACTGCCTCCCCGCCGATGAACACTCCCACACCATCGGTCGCGTGCGATTCGGCCCCGATGGGGCGCTCTACGTAGGCAGCGGGGACGGCGCCGACTACCACGGGCCGCAGCCGTACCACGTGCGGGCGCTCGACCTCGACTCGCTTGCGGGCAAACTCCTACGTATCGACCCGATCACCGGGTACGGCCTGCCCGACAACCCGTTCTATGATGGCGACCCCACCAGCAACCGTTCCAAAGTGCTGAACTACGGCCTACGCAACCCGTACAGCTTCAGCTTCCACCCCATCACCTGGGAGCCCATCATCGGCAACGTCGGCTGGGCCACCTGGGAAGAGATCGACATCGGCCGCGGCATGAACTCCGGATGGCCGTGCTTCGAGGGCGGCGACCAAGGCAACCTCAGGCAGCCCTCGTTCGCAGACATGCAGGCCTGTCAAGCCCTCTACGCCGAACCGGAAGGCACCGTCACGGCGCCCGCGTACGCCTTCCTACGCGAAGGGGTCGGTTCGGCCATCATCGCCGGTGACGTCTACACTGGCGGCGTCTACCCCGCGGAGTACGAGGGACGGCTGTTCATCGCCGATTACTACCAGCGCTGGATCCGCACCGTGCCGCTCTACGAAGGCGGAACCGCCGGGCCCGCCGAAGACTTCGCGATCGTGAACTACCCGGTGCAAGTCGGGCTCGGACCGGACGGTCACATGTACTACATCGACATCTGGTCGGGTTCGCTCCAGCGCATCCGCTACTTGGACGCCCCCGACAACCGCGCACCCACCGCGCACATCCGTGCCTCCGCAACTGCCGGCATCGGGCCCCTGGTGGTCAACTTCGACGGCCGCGCCAGCAACGACCCCGAAGGCAGCGCACTCACCTACGCCTGGCACGTCGACGACAAGCTTCTGTCCGTCGACCCGACCTTCCGGACGTACTTCTTCCGCGGCGAAGACACCGTGAAGCTCACCGTCACCGACGAAGCCGGTGCAACCCACGAAGCGTCCGTCGTCATCCGCACGGGCGCCAGAGCGCCGACCCCCACCATCGACCTCCCCGACGCGAGTGCCGGGTACGTCATCGGTGACGTCATCACCTTCGCGGGCCACGCGGTGGACGCTGGCGGCGCCTTCATCGACGAGGCGAACCTGCACTGGACGCTGTACGTGCACCAGGACGGCGCGGTCGCCGCGAACGGGCTTCCGCCCGAAGCGAGCGGCGGTCACGGCACCATCTTCGCCGCCGACCGTGGCCCCGGCGCCGTGCTCGAACTCTGCCTCACGGCGACCGACCTTAGCGGCGCCTCCGCGACGACCTGCCGCGAGATCCCGCCGGTCGACTGAACGGCGCGGCCGGCTGCCGGCGTAGCGGTGACGGTTGCCGCTCGCGCAACCCGGCCGGGATGCGACGCTACCGTGATGGCCGCCGAACACCCCCACGCGCCTTCACCATCCGACGCGGTAACCCAAGCCTCCATCAGCGTCGTGATCTGCGCCTACACCATGGCGCGCCTGCCGCTCCTACTACGCGCCATCGACTCGGCGTCTGCGCAGTCCCGGCCACCGACCGAGATCGTCGTCGTCGCCGACCACAACGACGAGTTGGCGGCCGAAGTGCAACGACGGCGGCCGGCCGTCGTCGTCGTGCCCAATGGCGGCATACGCGGTCTCTCCGGTGCGCGCAACGCCGGCGTCGACGCCGCGCGCGGTGAGTTCATCGCCTTCCTCGATGACGACGCCGAGGCCGACTCGCGCTGGCTCGAGCATCTCGACGCTTGCTTCGCCGACCCCGCCGTCTTCGTCGCCGGGGGAACGGTGCTGCCTTCTTGGGCCACCAGGCGCGCAGCTTGGTTCCCGGAGGAGTTCGATTGGGTGATCGGCTGCTCGTACCGCGGACAACTCGATCCCCGCCACCTGCGTCAAGGCACTCCTTGCGTGCCCGTGCGCAACGTCATCGGCGCCAGCATGCTGTTCCGACGCGAGGTGTTCGAGCAGGTCGGAGGCTTCCGAACCGACCTTGGCAGAGTCGGTGAAGTTCCCGTGGGCGGCGAAGAGACCGAGCTGTGCATCCGCGTGGGCGCGACCTTCGGGAGCGCATCGGTCGTGCTCGCGCAGCATGCCATCGTGCACCATCACGTGCCGGACGGCCGCCTCAGCTGGGACTACTTCCGGCGCCGCTGCTACGCCGAAGGACTGTCCAAGGCGGTGTTGTCCAAGATCGCCGGTCGACGCAGCAGCCTGTCGAGCGAGACGAGCTACGTCCTGCGCACCGTGCCCGGCGCGCTCCTGCGCAACCTCGGTTCTACGCTCAAGGGCGACGCTTGGAGCCTCCGAAGATCGATTGCTATCGTGGGAGGCGCATGGACGACCGCCTGGGGTTGGCTCGTGGGAACGCTCACCCCGCGCCGATGAAACCCGAACCATCCCACGAGCGCCGCGCTACCCGGGCGCGCGCCCTTCTCGCAGTCGTCCCGCGACTGCTCGCGGGGTTCCTGGTGACGCTGCTGATACCGGGTTGCACCGCCTCCACGCCACCGCCGCCCTACCCGGTTGGCGCCGGCGTACTCGTCACCATCGACGTCGACGCCCAGGACCCGAGCGGCGAAGCCGTCCAGCTCACGCCGGACGTGCGTGTAGTGACACCGAACGGCAACGAGAGGCACCTCACCCAAAGCGAGTTCCTCACCGACCTCGGTGCGGGCACGCACCAGGTCGTGGCGCACGACGTTTGGGTGAACGGCGTGCGGTACATGGCGTCGCCTCCCTCGGTCACCTTCGAGGTGTCGGCCGGGGCCGAGATCACCATCGCCGTCGCCTACGCCGAACCACTGGAGTCTGGCGTGTACTTCCGCACGCCGCCGGTCGAGTTGCTCGCCGGAGCAGCCACGTACCACATCGATTGCGCCAACGGCGACGACGATGCAGCGGGCACCTCGGCCGGAGCACCGTGGCGCACACTCGGGCCACTGTCGGGCGTGAGCCTTCACCCCGGTGACCGCTTGCTGCTGCGTCGTGGCTGCACCTGGGAAGGACCGCTTCATGTGCCATGGAGCGGGAACGACACTTGGCCGGTGACGGTGGGAGCGTACGGCGAAGGGCCTCGCCCCGAGATCCGCGACTCGGGCGCGAACCACGTGGACATCTCGGGCTCGTACGTGGTGGTCGACAGCCTGCGCGCCTTCACCACACCCGGCACGCTGCCGGTCGACGCTTCCTGCGAAGACCAACCCGTCGCTTGGCGCACCGGGTTCACCATCCAGGGTGGCGCCCATCACGTCACCGTTCAGAACGCTCGCGCCGACGGGAACACCGCCGGGGTTCACATCAACCGCGGTTCGAGCCAGAACCGCGTACTGCACAACGAGCTGCACGACAACATCGTCATGAGCACCAACACGAACGACGGCGGCTCGGACGACTCGGGCGCCTGGGGGATCGTCGTGAACGGCTCCGACAACGAGATCGCCTACAACGGCTTCCGGGGGAACAACGCCTGGTGCTCGTATGACTTCGGCCAGGAGGGCGCCTCCATCGAGATCTACGAAGGCGAACGCAACTTCGTGCACAACAACGTCTCCGTGAACGACACCACCTTCTCCGAGCTCGGTGGCTCGGACACGCGCAAGGCCAGTGGCAACGTCTACGCCTACAACCGCTACACCTCCGACCGTCGGCGCTCGCAGTTCCTCATCGTGACGGGCGCGAACAGCCGCTTCGGACCCACCAGCCACACACATGCCTACAACAACACCGTCTACCTCACGAACCCCGACGGAACCGAAGGTGTGGTCTGCCATGCCGGCTGCGGGCCCGAGCTGCTGACGCTCAAGAACAACCTGATCTGGGTGGAAGGCAAGGTGCTCTACACCGACGCGGCGTTCGACGAGTCGCACAACCTGTACTGGCGCTCGGACGGGAAGCCGGTGCTGCAGTTCTTCGGCACTGCGATGCACCCGACCTCGATGGTGGCCGACCCACGCTTCGTCGACGCCGCTTCCGACGACTTCCGCCTCGCCCCCGCTAGCCCCGCCATCGACGCCGGCACCAACGTCGCGCTCGGCATCGACGTGGACGTCACCGGCGTGCCGATCCCGCAGAACGGCGTTACCGACATCGGCGCGCACGAGTACCAGACCACCGACTGAACCGGCGCGCGGACCGTCCGGCGGCGGTGCGCGCTACTGGTTGACTGGGCGGTTGTGTGTCATCCCCGAGTTCCGGCCAACGCCACCCGCATCCTCGGACCTGGGCCTCGACGCTTTGCGCGGCCGCACGAACTCGCGGAAGATGGTGCGCAGCACGCGCCAGCCATCGGGGAACGTCCGGAGGTTGCTGTCACCGTGGATCCGCTCCGTCTCGAAGCTCGGCAACTCGATGATCCGCAGCCTCGCGCGCAACGCGCGGATGTTCATCTGCGTCTCGATCTCGAACCCGCTGCCATCGAGTTCCATCTCCGGCACGACCGACTTCCAGAACGCCGCGTAACCGTAGCACAGGTCGCTGTAGCGGCCACCGAACAGCATCCTCACCAGCACCGTAAAGCCCCAGTTGCCCAGTTGCCGCAAGCGCGAGATGTCGCTCGATCCCGCGCCCTGCAAGAAGCGCGACCCCTTCACGAAGTCCGCCCCGGCCCGGAGTTGACGTACGAAGCCACCGATCTCGTTCGGGTTCATCGAACCGTCGGCGTCCATCATCACCACGATGTCGCCGGTGGCGGCTTCGAAGCCGGTGCGAAGCGCGACGCCCTTGCCAGACCTCGGTTCGTTCACGATGACGACGTCGGGGCGAAGCCGTTTCGCCACTTCGATGGTCCCGTCCTGTGAACGGCCATCGACGATGACGACCTCATCGACCCATGCAGGGATGTGCGGTAGCACGTGCGGCAAGTTCTCGGCTTCGTTGAGCGTGGGGATGACGACGCTCACCCGCGGTCGGGCCTCGGTGCCGCTGGTCGCGAGCGCGGCATGCCGGCCACGAGAAGCTGGAACCTCGGGCGGAACTCGCAACTCCATGAAGTACTCCTTCAGCAAAGACGCTGGTTACGGGCCGCGCATGCCGCTCGTGTGAGCCGAACGACGCAGGGAGAACGGATGACACCTTCACCGGAGATGTCCGGGGTACCCCTACTCTCGCCGAATTCGGCCACAGGCGCGGTGACGGCTGTCGTAGTGCCCTCGCGCCAACGCTTCTCCACGCGCCCTGCTACCGTGGCGATCATGCGATCCAGCACTGCCGCGAACGACGCCCGCGGCGAGCCGACCGGCGCGACCGAACCTGCCGACGTGGCGTTCCTCCTGCCGAACCTCGCCGGGGGTGGCGTGGAGCGAGTTGTGCTCAACCTCTCCGCAGCCCTGGTGGCCGCCGGTCGTTCCGTCGAGGTCGTGCTTCTGCGTGCCGAAGGCGAACTGCTTGCGAGCCTCGACAAGCGTGTGCGTGTCGTCGAGCTCGGCGTCACGGTGCCGAGCGATGCGCTCTTCGTTCTGGGGTTGCCGGCACTGACGCGCTACCTTCGCGCACGCCCGCCGCGGGTCCTGTACTCCGGCATGACGAGCTTGAACGTGATGGCGTTGTGGGCACGTCGTCGTTCCAGGGCGGCGACGGCCGTGGTCGTGAGCGAACACGTGCCCGTCTCGGTCAACGCCACCACCCATCCGCTGAAGCGCCTGCTTCCAGCGATCGTGCGCCGCGCCTACCCGCACGCCGACGCGATCGTCGCGGTAGCGACAGCGCTCGCCGACGACCTCGCCCGCGTTGCCCGTATACCTCGAGAACGCATCGACGTCGTCTACAACCCCGTCGTCACGCCTCGGCTGCTGACGCAAGCCCAGCAGCCTCCCGAGCATCCGTGGTTCGCCGACGACGCGCCGATCGTGCTCGGCATCGGCCGACTCACGCCGCAGAAAGACTTCGTGACGCTGATCGAAGCGTTCGCCCTGCTCCGAGCGCGACGCCAATGCCGCCTCCTGATCCTGGGCGAGGGCGAGCAGCGTGCCGAGTTGGAGGCGTTGGTACGGCAACGCGGCCTCGAAGAGCACGTCGCGCTACCCGGCTTCGTACCGAATCCGGCATCGTACCTAGGACACGCCGACGCGTTCGCCCTGTCGTCGCGTTACGAGGGCCTGGCGGTGGTCCTCATCGAGGCGCTGGCCTGCGGCTGTCCCGTCGTGAGCACCGACTGCCTGAGCGGCCCCGACGAGATCCTCGAGAGTGGGCGCTACGGGCGGCTGGTGCCGGTGGCGGACCCTCGGGCCCTCGCCGACGCCCTCGATGCGACCCTCGAAGCGCCCTTGCCAGCGGAAACGCTCCGTGAGCGCGCAGCGGCGTTCACGGTCGAGGCGATCGCGCCGAGATACACCGCGATCTTCGACCGCGTCACCGTGCCACGTGACGTTAGCGCCGCGGCCGGGCGCCGACCAAGGACGCGCCGCGGCTCCGGATCGTCCGCGCCAAGGTAGGCGTCAGACATGCCGCCACCACCGTGAGGGACGCCAGTAACGCCCATGCCATGGTCGTCAACGATCCGCTGGTGGCCGCCAGCGCCGTCGCCGCCAACTCGAACGCCGCCGCGATCCCGCCCACGGTGGCGGCTCGAAGGGGGAACCCCGCGACGCGCGCCAAGGCGAAGTAGTGCACCTTCACCGTCATCGGCAACACCGTGAGCGCCAGGATGCGCAGCGCCCCGGCGGCGGTGTCGGCGTACTCGGCTCCGAACGCTCGCAATACGAGCGAGGCCAGCAGGGCGAACCCCACCACGATCGCCGCCCCTACCGCGAACGAGGCGCGCAGCGTGGCCACGAGACGCTGCGCCAGGCGTCCTGGGTCTCGCACGCCGACGGCATGCAGCACCGTGGAAACGTGCATCGGCACCGACTGCGCGAACGTCACCAGCATCCACGTCACGTAGAACGCCGCGCTCGTTTCTGGCGGGAAGAACACCACCACCAGCACGGGCATCGCCAGGCCGGGCCCATGCTGAACGACGTTGAGCACGTGGTGCCGCAGCGCGTCCGCGCCCAACTTGCCGAACAAGGAAGCCTGGGGTCGTAGGTCATCTGGCAGTGCGCGCAGCGTGCCAGGTAGTACCAGCCCCAACGACACCAGCGTGGTGAGCGCCCAGAGTGCGTAGATGGCGTGATCCGCGCGGCCTACCGCGGGCACCACCAGCAAGACGGCGGGAAGAGCGACGAGCTTGGTGATGGCGAACCACAGGTTGCGCCGGAACTGGATGCCGCCCTTGAGCAGCCCGACCACTGCGCGGTCGAACACGTACGTCGCCCCCGTGACCCCCACCCCGAGCGCGAACCACACCGCCGCCCCCGCGCCAGCGAAGTAGGACCGGAGATTCTCCGACGTCGCGGGCGCGACGAGAGCGAAACCCAGCCCAAGCAACGCCGATGCCACCAGCGCGCCAAGCACCACCGTCACGAGCAGCCGCCCCGTGCCTTCGCGCGCGCGCGGGATCTCGCTGATGACCAGAGCGTCGAGCCCGAGGATGCCCATGGTGCTCAGAAGCAGCATCGCCGACACGGCCGCCGACGCCAGACCCACGACATCGGGTGGGAACAGCCGCGCCGCCACCCACCAGAACGCGAACCCCAACCCGGACGTGGCGGCAGCGCTGCCGATCAACGCCGCGGCGTTGTCCACGATGTCGCGCTGGTCGCGGTACCAAGTCCGGATCATCGCTGCTCGTGGGCCGCACTTCGGTGGGTCATCGGAGTGCTCCGACGAGGATCGGTCCGATCACGCTCGCCACCTTCGCGAGGAACGGCAAGGCCAGCAACACGCTCGCGATGGTGAGCACGCGCCGTGCGCCGCTCCAGCGAGCGCTCGTCGCTTCTCCGACGAGGAGTCGCGCGATCGCCACCGACAGGAACGCCAGCACGGCGAAGTCGAGGCCGCTCATGGCGAAGCTGCGCTCTCTTCGGAAAGAGTCTCGCGGGCGATCCAGGCTCCACCTCCGAGAAGACCGATACTGCCCAGGGACAACGCCGCCAACTCCGGTGACCACCGATCGAGCGCCGCCATCACCACGGCGATCAGTACCGACAACGCGAGGCTCGAGGTGGTTGCACCCACGATGGTGACGATCGGGTCGCGGATCGGGAGCGCTCGCAACCAGCCGTAGCCTGGGATGACGCCCACCAGGGCGATGGTCAAAGCCAGCCGCAGTGGGCGCGGACCCGTCATCAGCCCGAGGCTCTCGGCCGTCACCCAGCCCATCACGAGCAACGTCGTCGCCAAGTAGACCATGCCCGCCGCGGCCCTCAAGGCGTCCCCTCGGCGGGTCGTACCAACGCGAACACCGCCGCGGCTTCGTTCCGAAGGACTGCCTCGAAACGCGAGGACGCCTGCATGCGCTCAGCGAGTTCGTCGAGGTCGACGTCCGGCAGAAGCCCGAAGAGGCGCGCGTTCGCTGCCTGCGAACGGGTGAACACGACGTAGGCGGCCGGTCGATCGCTCGCCTCGACGCTCGCTTCGATCCCGCTCGCCAATGCATCCACTGCCATCACGTCTTGTAGGCCCGTCTCCCTCGCGAACGCCGAGAGATCGGTGAACGCGACCTGCTCGTACCGCCGGTACCGGACAGGGGCGTTGTTGGTCACTGCGATCACCAGGCTACCGGTCGGCGCTTCGTCGTAGATGACATCGAACGCGGTGATCTCGGCGGGTGCGATGTAGTTCATGCTCTCGTTGCCGAAGAACGCCAGCGCCGAACCGGACCATGCCACCGCGCTCATCACGCCGATCACCACCGGCGCCGCCCAATGGCGTCCGCTCTCCGGCGTCGGGAACACCACGGCCGCAGCGAACCAGACGAGGAACGGCAGGCTGAATAGGTAGACCCGCATGATGATCTCGCCACCGTACGGCTGCAGGGCGATCATGGAAGCCGGCACGAGCAGCAGGATGATGGCCGTCCAGTCGACGAAGCCCCGCCGTACCCGGCGGATGCCACCAAGGATCGCTACGCCGAACAAGAGCAGCGTGAGCCACTGGCGCACGTCCAACACCAGGCGACGGTCGGGCGAAAGGTCGATGTCGCCGGCGCTGGCCAAGACGCGCGTCGCTTGGTTGATGTTGTCGAAGAGCCGTCCGACGCTGGCCAGAAGTTCCCCCAGGTGGCCCGCCAGGTACGGCTGCGTCATGTACGTGAACCAGGCCATGATCATGGCGATGAGCACGATCGGCAACGAGCGAGGCGAGCCGAAGCCCGTCAGGGTCAGCACCAGGATCGACGCCAACGTCACGAACGGCGTCAGCTGATGCATCGCGACGATGGCTCCGAAGAGCATCACGATCAGGGCCAGCGCAGTAGCGCGACGCGCGGGCGATCGTGGTCTGGTCCCGAGCGCACCGACGAAGGCGGCCAGTAAGGCGATGTGCAGGGCGTACGCAAGTGCCTGCGGGGCGTAGTAGTCCTGCCCCACCCAGTTGGTGAGCAGGTAGAGCCAGACCGCGAGCCACGCCCAACGCGGGTCGTTCGTGAGTGCGCGCATGAGCACGACCAGAGCCGCCACGGTCAGGGCGCTGAGCGCTACGGGAGCCCACACCGCCAATGCTTGGGGCGAAGCGAGCCCGGCGAGGTCGCTGACCAATGCGTTCAGCGCGAAGAAGCCCGGCCAGTTGAAGTAGGCGTCGATGTGGGGGTCGATCGACCCGAGACGCTGGATGTACTCGCCGACTCCGATGTGCTTGTAGGCGTACGGATAGCGCGGAGTGCCGTACAGGATGGCGGGCGTGACATGCCATACGGCGACGAGGACGGCGAAGTGAAGGATGGCGATCGTTGCCGGCGGATTGCGCCGGGTCACGAAGATGGCGAAGCTGACCGTCAGAACGCCAAGCGCAGCGAAGAAGATCGGCGGCAGCAAGGGCACGAGCCCCAGATCCCCCATGGACGCCAGGGGGGTGCGATCGAAGCGGGCCATCGACACGATCCACAACGCCACCGCGTTGAGGAGGAGGAACAGCACCAACGCTAGGCTCCAGCGACTCATGGTCGAACCTCGACGACTCGCCGCTTCGTCGCTCGCGGTCAATGGTGACCCAGGAACGGCGTGTCGGCAGGTGTGATGTCCCCACCCACGTTGAACAGCACCGCGACGTCATTGCTGTGCCAGTTCGCCGTCACCACGTCGAGGCGGCCGTCCGCGTCGACGTCGGCGACGGTCGCGTCGAACGGCGACAGCACCACGGGGATGGTGATAGGAACCTCGAAGGTCCCATCACCGATGCCGCGTAGCAGACTGATGTCGGTCGTCGCAGTACCGTCGGGATAGTTGCCATGCGTGTTCGCGGTGACGATGTCGACGTTGCCGTCGGCGTCGACGTCCCCGACGGCAACGCCCTTGGGAACGGGTCCGGCGGCGAACGTCGCCGGGTCGAACGTGCCGTCACCGGCATTGACGAGAACGGAAACGTCGTTGCTGCCCTGGTTCGCCGTGATCAGATCGAAGTCGCCATCGGCGTCGACGTCTGCGATGGCGATGTCGTGCGGCGCCCAGCCGACCCATGTCGGGGCGACCGGCTCGAACGTAAGGTCACCATGGCCCAGCAGCACGCCGACCGTGCTCTCGCCAAGGTTCGCGACGGCAACGTCGAGAACCTGGTCGTCATCGAGGTAGCCGACGACCACGGCGTGGGGGTTCGGACCGGACATCACGAAGCGAGGCGCGGCGAACGCCCCGCCGCCGAGACCCTCGAGGATGGCGATCTCGGGCTGGCCCCAACAGGCCACGGCCAAGTCGATGTCCTTGTCACCATCGAAGTCTCCGCCAGCCACCTGATGGGGATGCTCGCACGCCTCGTGATGCCGTGGCGCGGCGAACTCACCTGTCGGTAACCCGAGCAATACGCTCACGTCTTCGCCGGAGGGGCTGTCCTGGTTCGCCGTCACGACGTCGAGAAGTCCGTCGCCGTCGACGTCGATGAGCACCACATGCTTCGGGTACGCGCCCGTGGGGTAGATCCGAGGTGACGAGAAACTGCGATTCCCTTGGCCAAGGAGCACGGCGACGCCCCCGTCACCGGGCACCGCCACCACCACGTCGGGACGGCCGTCACCGTCGAGTTCGGCAACCGCCACGCCGTGAGCGTTCGCGCCCGCTGGGAAGTACGCCGCCGGCGCCAACACGCGGTCGGTCGTCTCCGGTTCGCTGGCGCCGCCGCAGCCGATGATTATGAGGGAGCCGAGGACGGCGATACCTACGGAGCGCAACGTGCTCATCGTTCCTTCATGTACCACGCCTGGGTACCGACGCGCCGGTCGTTTGCACCAAGCCTGCTCGACGGTACCGCGGGGACCGGGTCTCGCCGGGCTTCCCGCCCTAGGTCTACCACGCACATCTGCCGACGCTCCAACGAGCGAGACCCTTCATAGTCGCCCCCCGAACCACCGTGCCAGACTGACCCTCACGCTCACGGCGCGCCCGAACGACCCGAACGCCGCAGCGTAGGGAGCACAAGTGACCTCGCGACTGGGGGCGTCGCTCGCGAACACCGAGCGGCGCCTTCGTACCTACAAACGCCTCATCTACGCGTTGCTGCTCGCGATCGCAGCGATCGACGTGGCACTGTCGCTGCTGTTCGTCACCGGCGGACCACAGACGCAGACGCGTGCCGTCACCGCCGGAGCGCTCGTGCTCGCGGCCGTCGTGGTGTGGCTGCGCCGAGACGCGCTACGGTTGATCGAGGTCACCGTGTTCGGAGTCGGCAGCCTCGTAGCGATCGGGCTTCTGGCAATAGACCTCGGCGGCCCCGAGAACCTGCACGCCGAGTCGATGCGCTCGTTCGCCGCCTGGGTGCCGCTCTTCTTCGTCTGGGCCTTCCTGGCGTTCGGCAGCAGGCGCGGACTGTTCTCTTCCACCGCGCTACTGGTGGCCGGCATCGGCGTGGGCGTCGCGCACGTGGTAGGAGCGCCGAGCGGCGACCGGCTCGATCCCGAGTACGCCGCCCTGGCCGACCTCGCCGTCGTGAGCAGCGCCTACCTGATGCTGCTCTACGCCCTCACGTTCAGCATCGAGCGGCGCACCGCCGCCGTCGCCGAAGACGAGGCGACCGCGCGCCTGCTCACCACCGACCCGGTCACGCACCTGCCCAACCGAGGCGTCCTGCACGAGCGACTGGAGCAACTCACCGCCGCGCCGAACACCGAACCGTTCACCCTCGCGCTCGTCGACCTCGACGACTTCCGCGTCGTGAACGAGTCGATCGGCATCTCCGCCGCCGACGACCTGCTGCGCGACGTGGGCTTGCGCCTCGCCACCGCCGCCGGCAACCCCGGCGCCGAACTCCTGGCGCACCTCGGCGCGGACGAGTTCGCGCTCGTCATGCGCGGCGAACGCGACGACGACGCCGCCAGGGCACTGGCGATGCGCCTACTGGACGCGTTCCGAGCGCCGTTCGACACGCCCACGGGACCGCTCCTGGCCACGGCCAGCGTCGGCATCAGCCGCTTCCCGCGTGATGCGGTTCACGCGAACGAGCAGTTCGCCCAGGCCGAGAACGCCGTCACCAGCGCCAAGGAGGCAGGCGGCGGGAGCTACCGCCTGGCGGTGCACGACGCGCAGGAGGCCGCCCGGTCCGCCCTCGCGCGCGACCTGCGCCAAGCTCTCGGGCGCCGGCAGTTCGTGCTGCACTACCAACCCGTGGTCGAGCTCGTCGACGACGGGCCGCCGCGTGTCGTCGGCGCGGAGGCGCTGCTTCGCTGGGACCACCCCGAGCGCGGCCTGGTGCCGCCGCTCGAGTTCGTGCCGATGGCGGAGCGCAGTGGCCTCATCGTGCCGATCGGCGCCTGGGTGCTCGAGGAAGCGTGCCGCCAGGCGGTGGCGTGGGAGACCGGTGGGCGCGGCGCCTGGACGATGTCGGTGAACGTGTCGCCGCGGCAGTTCAGCGAACCGGGGCTCGTCGCGGCCGTCGAACGCGCGCTGCAAGGCAGCGGCTTGGCCCCCAGGCGGTTGGTCGTCGAGGTCACGGAGACGATCGCGGACCAGCCCGCCGTCGCCGAGCGCCTCACGCGACTGCGCGCGCTGGGTGTGCGCGTCGCGATCGACGACTTCGGCGCCGGCTACTCCTCCTTAGGCCGCTTGCGCAAACTGCCGCTCGATCTCGTCAAGCTCGACCGCTCGTTCGTGCGCGAACTCGACGGCGAAGACGAGCGCGCCCGCCTGGTGGTGCGCGCCGCCGTCGAGTTGGCGCGCGGCCTCGGCGCCAGCGTCGTGGCAGAAGGCGTCGAACGCGAGTCGCAGGCCGGTTCCGCGCGCGCGGCCGGCTGCAGCTACATGCAAGGGTTCCTGTACGGCAGGCCGGTAGAACCGGAAGCGTTCCCGAGTAGGGCGTGACCGCGGGCGTTGCTGCCGGCCGCCCTCACGCCGTCGCCAACGCCTCGAATCGCTCGATCGTGCGCCGGATGCCCTCCTCCAACGGCGTCTCGTACACGGTCGGCGCCGCGGCCCGCAACGCCGCGTCGTCGAAGCCCTGCGGGAACGGCAATCGCGCGTCGCCGATCGTCACCCGCACGTCGGGCCGGACCCGTTCGATGACGCGCGCGACTTCCTCGATCGTCACCAGCGGACCGCCGAGGTCATAGACGAAGGCGCCGCGCGTGAACCGGCGTTCAGGAGCCTCCTCCGAACCCCCGGGCCCTGCGTCGTCCACGAGCAGCGCCGCGTCGATGAACTGCCGCGCCACGTCCGACGCCCACTGGAGTTGCATCGTCCCGCCGAACGAGATGTGCGCGTCCTCGCCGCGCGCGGCCGCCGCCATCGCCACGGTCGGCTCGCTGGTGACGCCCTGATCCCGGCCGACGCCGTAGACGGTGTAGGGCCGCAGCGCGACGCTGGAGATCCCGTGATCGTGCCAGTACACCCTCGCGGTGCCCTCGTTCGCGATCTTCGTGACGCCGTACAGCGTGCGGGGCCGCTTCGGCGCGGTGTCGTCCACGACGTCGGTGGCGTAGTCCGATGCCGGCCCGTACACCGCGATGGACGACGCGAACGCCAGGTGCGGGATGCCCAGCGCCCGCGCCGCCTCGAAGACGTGCACCGTTCCCTCGACGTTGACGCGCGCGCCCGCCACCGGGTCGGCGCGGCAGAACGGCACCTGCAGCGCCGCGAGGTGCACGATCCGCTCCACCCCGTTGCGCTCCATCACCTCCCGAACCGCCTGGCCGTCGGTCAGGTCGCCCTTCTCGAACGTCACGCCGGCGAGCGTCTCCGGGTCCATGAGCGCCTCGAGACGCCGGCGGTTGGTGGAGAGGTCGAAGGCGATGGGCACGTGCCCAGCCTCGAGCAGGTGCTTGACCGTCCAGGCGCCCAGGCAGCCCATGGCGCCCGTCACCAACACCCGAGCGCTCACGCGAACACCGTCTCGAGCCGGCCCAGCGGGCCGATCTCGACCACGAAGCGGTCGCCCGGCTTCACCCAGTCTTTCTGCGGCCGGCCCAGCACCACGCCCTCGGGCGTGCCGGTGACGATCACGTCGCCCGGAGCGAGCGTCATGTACCTGCTGGCGTACGCGATCACCTCGGCCACGCCGAAGATCATGTCGGCCGTGCTGCTGTCCTGACGCAGGTCGCCGTTCAGCCAGCCGCGCACGCGCATCGCCTGCGGATCGCCCGCCTCGTCCGCCGTCACCAGGTACGGGCCTAGCGGCAGGAACCCGTCGAGCGTCTTGCCGAGCAACCATTGGCCGGAGCGCATCTGCAGCTCGCGCTCCGACAGGTCGTTGGCGTTCACGTACCCCAGCACGTGCGCCAGCGCTTGCTCCTTGGGGATGGCCTTGCCGCCGCGCCCGATCACCACGCCCAGTTCGGCCTCGTAGTCCACTTGCGTCAGGCCCGAGATGTCCACCGTGGCGCCATGCGGCGCCAGCGTGTTGTCGTACTTGCCGAAGAGCACCGGCTCCTTCGGCTCCGCCATGCCCGACTCGGCCGCGTGCCTGCGGTAGTTGAGGCCGACGCACAGGATCTTCCCCGGCTGCGGCACGGTGGGCGCCAGCGCCAGGTCGTCGAGCTGCCCAGCGAACGGCCCGTCAGAAGCGCGCGCCGCCAGCGCCCGCAAGTCCGGCACCAGGCGCGAGCCCGCCAAGAAGAAGTCCTTGGCGCTCACGTTCAGCGCGGCAACCCCATGGTCCCGGGCGGCCGCGGCCACGTCGAGCACGCCACCGTCCAGCACGACGCCCAGGCGCGCGCTGGCGGCCGGGGCGTCGGCTGGGGCAGCGGCTTGGGCAGCGGACAGGGCAGCGGCGCGGTCCATCCCGTCGGCGGCCGACGCGCGTTGCGAGGCCTCCTCGGTACCGGGGTAGTAGCTGACGATCTTCACGGTCACTTCCTCCTCGTCGCGCGCGGCGCGAGCGCGCTGCCGACGCGAATCCGTTGCACT
>CAZOTV010000013.1:15107-28104 GCA_964582795.1 uncultured bacterium | reverse complement strand
CTTCCTCCTCGTCGCGCGCGGCGCGAGCGCGCTGCCGACGCGAATCCGTTGCACTGTTGCGCGAGCGACGCGTGGCGACGCCGCGTCAAGTCCGGGCCGGTACGCGCGCCCCATCACGCCACCTCGAAGCGCTTCACGGCGTCCCAGTTCACTTCGATACCAAGGCCGGGCTCCGTCGGCGGCAGCACGTAGCCGTCCTCGAAGCGCAACCCGTCGTCGGCGAGTTCCTTGCGGAGCGTCTCGACGCAGAGTTGCGGCGGCAAGTACTCGATGAAGCGGCAGTGCGCGTTCACGAACGCGTAGTGCGCCGTGGCCGCCACGCTCACGCCGGTCTTCCAGCAGTGCGGTACCAGCGGGATGCCGCGCGCTTCGGCCATGCGCGCCACCGCCATCGCCTCGCCGAACCCGCCCACGCGCCCCACGTCGGGTTGCGCCACGCCGATGCGCCCACGGTCCATCAACTCCTCGAACTCGTAACGCGTCGCCAACCACTCGCCCGCGGCGATGGGGATGCTGGTGCCCGCCGCCAAGCGCGCGTACCCGTCCAAGTCGTCGCTCCAAAGCGGCGTCTCGACGAAGGTCAGGTCGAACGCTTCCCATTCACGGATCGTTTCCAGCGCCGCCTCGGCGTCGTCCCACATGTACTGCACGTCCACCAACAGCGCCACGTCGGGGCCGATGGCGGCGCGCACGGCCGCCACCACCTCGGTGTGGCGCTCATGCGGCTCGTGCAGCCGGCTGTGCGCGTACGGGCCGTTCATGGTGATCTCGGCCTTCACCGCGCGGAACCCCAGGTCCTTCGCCCGCACCGCCCACGCCACCAGCGAGTCGCGGTACGCCTCGTAACTGTCGGTGGTGGGCTGCAGCGAGGCGTACGGCGTCACTTTCGCCTGCGCCTGCGCGCCCAGTAGCGCGTGCACCGGCTTCCCCTCGAGCTTCCCGCGCAGGTCCCACAGCGCCATGTCGATGGCGCCGAGGGTGTGCACCACGGCGCCGC
This sequence comes from uncultured bacterium, assembly GCA_964582795.1. Classification (GTDB taxonomy): domain Bacteria; phylum Deinococcota; class Deinococci; order Deinococcales; family Trueperaceae; genus CAZACZ01. The sequence continues at coordinate 27,107 of CAZOTV010000013.1, read as the reverse complement.
GGCGGCCGTTCATGGCGCTGCCGACGTAGAGCTTGCGCCACAAGCGGTCGATGTCGCGCGGGTCTTCGCCCAGCAGCATCTCGCGCAGTGAGCGGCCCATGGTGTGCGTGCCGGGCGCGGTGACGCACGCCTTGGCGATCCACGGGTTGAGGTCGGACTCGCCCACGCCCCACGCGCCCTCGTCGGTCTCGATCACGACCAGGAAGCCGTCCTGCGCCGAGGAGGTGAGTCCCTCGTCGGCGTCGGGTGCGAGCAGCACGTGGCAGCGAACGTCGGTGATGCGCATGCCTAGCCCCTTCAGCCGGGCGCCGGTAGGCGCGCGCCGCGCGCGTAGTGCGCCACGGCGTCGAGGTCGAGCGCCACGCCCAGGCCGGGCGCGTCGGGGATCGCCAGCATGCCGTCTTCATCGAGCGCCCACGGCGTCGCCACGATGTCGTCGATGTAGGGCGAGCCGGTCAGGTACTCCACGAACGCCACGTTGGGCAGCGCCGTGGCGAGCTGCAGATCGGCGGCCAGGCCCAGCGCGGTGTTCCAGCCGTGCGGCACCACCTCGACGTCGTTGTCGAGCGCCGTCCAGGCGATGCGCCGCTGTTCGCTCAAGCCCCCGACCTTGGTGACGTCGGGCTGCACCAGGTCGAAGGCGCGCGCCTGCAGCCACGGCAGGAACGTCTGGCGGCGCGTGAGCACCTCGCCGCCGGCGATCGGCACCGGCGCACGCAGCCGCAACTGGACGTAGTCGTCGAACGCGTCGGGCCGGAGCGGCTCCTCGAACCACCGCACGCCGTACTCGGCGAGCATCTCGGAGGTGCGGAGCGCCCACTTGTAACCGTTGGGCCAGTGCGCGTCCGAGCCGCCTGCGTCGATCATGAGGTCGACGGCGTCGCCGACGGCCTCGCGCGCGGCGCGCACGATGGACTCGTCCTTGGCGGCGTCGACGCGGCCGAAAGGCCCCCAGCCGAGCTTGAAGGCGCGGAAGCCTTCCTCGACCAGGCCACGCAGTTGCTCGGCCAGCGGCTCCGGCTCGCGCATCAACAACGACGCGTACGGTTTCACGCGCTGCCGGTACCTTCCGCCCAGCAGCCTGCCGACGCTCTGCTGCGTGGCTTGCCCCAGCAAGTCCCAGAGTGCGATGTCGATCGCGCTGATGGCGTGCGTGATGCTGCCGCCCCGCCCCATCCAGAAGGTGTTCTGGTGCAGCTTCTCGCTGACGCGCTCGGGTTCGAGCGCGCGCTCGCCGCGGTAGAGCGGCTCGAGCACCGCCAGCGCCGCGGTCACCAGCCCGTCGTTGGTGAAGGCGCTGCCGTACCCGACCGGCCCCTCCTCGGTGACGACCGCCACGAGCGTGTGCACGCAGTCTTCGGGCGTCAGCTCCGCGTCCCAGCCGCCCTCGGGCGTGGCGCCGTAGAGGCCCACCGCGACGATCTCGCGGATGGTCCAGTCGGGCATGCCGTTCACGTCGGTCCCGTCATGCACGTCGGCACCTCCGCCTTGCACGGTCACGTCGGCACCTGCGACCCGCACGGTCACGCCGCTCGCTCCGCCCCTCGGTCACGGCCGTCACGCCGCCCCCTTCCCGCCGGCACGAACCCCGGGCCGCCGGAACACCTGCACCTTGGGCTGGAACGTGACGTTCGGGTCGAGCGGGAAGATCGGCCGCACGCAGCGGGTGTGCCCGAGGTACGGCAGGTTCGCGCTCGTCGAGCCCGGCGCGTCGACGTTCAACGCGAGCGCCGCCCAGTCTTTGAAGAAGCGCGGCTGGCAGTGCGGCGACTTGACCACCACGGCGTCGAACGTCGTGGGATCCTGCCCGTGCGCGAAGAAGAGCGAGCGGTCGAACAGGCTGACGCTGCGGCTGGTGACCACGACGGTGGCGTGCTCGCCATGCAGCACCGCGGTGCGGCCCGACGACCAGGTCATGCCGTCGGACTCGCTGCGGAACCGTCCCTCGCTGAGCAGGTGCACCCGTCCCGTGAACGGCATGGGCGTGAACCGCTGCGGATCGAGCTTGCCGCCGAGCGTGACGCTCACGCTCGCGCCGACCCCGGCTTCGAACGCAGCCTCGGCCGCCTCCGCGTCGACGACCGGCGCCAACACCCGCCCCTCGTAACCGGCCGCGGCCAGCGCGGCGAGGATGGCGTTCGAGTCCCCCGACGCGCCCGAGCTGGTGGCGTCGGCCGCGTCGGTGAGCATGACGGTGCCGCCCTTGCCGGCGCGGTGATGGTCTACCGTGCGCCGCACCGCTTCGGCCAGCGGCACCAGCGGCTGCTGCAGGTGCTCGCGCACGTCCCAGAAGTCGTTCGCAAGCGCCGTCGCTTCGCGCGCCGCGCGCCCCTCGGCGCCTTGGTCGTCGTCGTCGAGCACCACCAGCGCGTGGCTCTGCAGAGCGGCCACGTCGGTGAACGGGTTGCCGATGAACATCCCGGCCGACACGCCACCCGCACCCGTTTCGAGCGCTTGGCAGCGCCGGATGAAGCCGCCGAGCAAGCCCGTCTCGGTGATGAGCTGATCGCCGCGCACCAGCGCGGGGATCGACACCTTGACGCTCACCGGTCGTAGCCCCTGGTGCACGATGCGCAGCAACGCGCGCGCGGCGCGCTGGCCGGTGGTGAAGAAGTCGACGTGCGGGTAGGTGTGGTACGTCACCACCGCGTCGGCGTGCGTCAGGATGCGGTCGGTGAGCACGCCGTGTAAGTCGAGCGAGACGACGATCGGCATGGCCTCGCCGAGGATCTTGCGGCTCTCGGCCAGCAAATGGCCCTCGGGGTCGTCTTCACCTTCCACCGCCATGGCGCCGTGCAACGCGAAGTAGACGGCGTCGACGTCGGGATGCGCGCGCACCGCGCCGAGGAACCCGTCCGCCAGGGTCGCGAAGCCCTCCGCCGTGAGCGTCCCGGCCGAGCTGTACGCGCGCGCGCCGTACCCCGGCACCACCTCCACGCTGGGGTCGGCGCCGAACACCGACAGCGCGCCGCCGACCTCGCGGTTGGCGCCGCGGTGTGACGTCAACAGCGCGGCTCCTTCGTCGATCGCGAAGTCGTGCGCATGACTCGGCACCGGGTTGAAGGTCGATACCTCCTGCTTGCACTCGCAGATCAGGATCCTGGGCACGCGCTCATCCTTCCTCGGCCGCGCCCTCGGGGCGCAGCACGATCTTCACCACGCTCGGCTTCGTATCGATCAACTCGTCGAAGGCGGCCTGGCCGTCCGCCAAGTTCCGCACCGACAGCCACGGGCCCGGTTCCGGCAGCAGGCCGGAGCTCAGCAACGACAGCGCCCGCTCGAAGTCCTCGGGGGCGTAGGCGAAGCAGCCGCGCACGACCTTCTCGTCGCGCACCAGGTCGTTGCCGTCGAACGCGGCGGCGGGTTCGTGCAGGCCGACGAACACGGCCGTGCCGCCGCGCTCGAGCGTGCGCACCGCCTGGCGGCGGGTCGCCTCGAGGCCTACGGCGTCGATGACGACGGTGCCCGGCTCGGGACCTTCGTCGGGCGCGGACAACCCCCACGCCGAAGCGACGGCGGCGCGCTGGCGGTTCGGGTCGTGGATGGTGACCTCGCGGGCACCCGCACCGCCGGCACCCACCTCGCGGGCTCCCGCCTGGCGGGCGCCCGCTTCGCGCGCCACCAGCGCGCACAGCAGGCCGATGGGACCCGCTCCCAACACGCGCACGCGGCTCCCCTCGTCGACGCCGGCGAGGCGCGTGGCGCGCACGGCACAGGCGAGCGGTTCGACCATCGACCCCAGCACGAAGTCGACGTCATCGGGCAGCTCGAGGCAGGCGGATGCGGGCACCACCACCGTGTCGGCGAAGGCTCCAGGGCGATGCGCGCCTACCAGAGCCCGCTCCTGGCATAAGTTCGCGCGACCGTCGCGGCAGTACCCGCACGCGCCGCAACGGACCAGCGGGTTCACCACGACCCGGGTGCCGACGGCGGGCGGGGTGCTGCCCCGGCCCCGATCGACCGATGCCGCCACGCCGGCCTGGCCGCCCCCGGCGCTGGCCGCCGGCGCGCCGCCACCCGGCCCCACCGCCTCCACCACCCCCGTGAACTCGTGCCCCATCACGAGCGGCGGCACGCGCAACGCGTTGTAGCCCAGGTACCCCGACAGCTCCGAGCCGCAGATGCCCACGGCCGCCACGCGGACGCGCACCTCGTCCGGGCCCGGCTCGGGCACCGGAACGCGCTCCAGCGCCATCCGCCGAGGGCCGTGCCACACCAGCGCTTGCATCATCGTGGGCGCGACCTCACGCTTCCGCCGCGAAGCGCGCGAGCTCCGCCTCGTCGAGCTCGATGCCCAGCCCCGGCGCCTCGGGCACGTGCGCCAGGCCGTCGACGACGCGCACGGGGTTCTTCACCAGGCCCGTGTTGAGCGGGTTGGGTCGGATGCAGTACTCGAGGTAGCGGGCGTTGGGCAGCGTCGCGATGAGGTGCAGCGACGCGGCCGAGATGACGCCGGTGCTCCAGGCGTGCGGCACGCACGGCTTCCCGAGCGCGTGCGCCATGGTGGCGATGCGCTTCGCCTCGGTCAGGCCGCCGCAGCGGGTGACGTCGGGCTGCACGATGTCCACACGGCCGCGCTCGAGCAGGTCTTCGAACTCGAAGCGGGTGGTGTTCTCCTCTCCGGCGGCGATCGGCACGTCGACCGCGTCGGCCAGGCGCGCGTAGCCGCGCAGGTCGTCCGGGTAGAGCGGCTCCTCGATCCAGTACGGCCGGTACTTGGCGATGCGGCGCGTCATGGCGATGGCGTGGTCCGCCTCGCGCCAACCGAAGCCGATGTCGAGCATGATCTCGACGCCGTCGCCGGCGCCGCGGCGCACGGCCGCCACCAGTTCCTCGTCGAGGTCATCGCTCTGGCCGAACGGTCCCCAGCCGAACTTGATGGCGCGGAAGCCGCGCGCCGCCACCTCCCGCGCGTGCGCCTCGGCTTCGTCGGGCGTGTCGGGCATGAGCGTGCTGGCGTAGGCCGGGATACTCTTGCGCCGCGCGCCGCCCAACAGCCGGTACACCGGCACACCGAGCGATTTGCCCAGAATGTCGTACAGGGCGATGTCGAGGCCGCTGAGCGCCATCACCGCCACACCCCGGCGGCCGTAGAAGATCGAGCCCTGGTACATGCGGTCCCACAGCCGTTCGATGTCGCGCGGGTCTTCGCCCACCAGCACCTCGCGTAGGCCCGACGAGATGGCGTGGGAAGGAGGCGCGTCGATGATCGCCTTGACGATGGTGGGCGAGGCGTCGACCTCGCCGATGCCGATGATGCCCTCGTCGGTGTGCACGCGCACGATGAGCGCGTCCTGGGTGCTGTCTGCGGCGCCGACATCGATGGTCGGCATCTGGAGAACGAGGGCTTCGACGTCGGTGATGCGCATGGCGCCTCCTTCACCCCTTCCGGGGGTCGAGCGTGTCACGCAGGCCGTCGCCCAAGAGGTTCACTCCAAGGACGGTCAGCAGGATGAACAGGCCTGGGAAGATCGAGATCCAAGGCGCGAGACGCATGTACTCGCGCCCTTCGCTGAGGATGTTGCCCCACGACGGCGCCGGCGGCGGGGTTCCGAGGCCGAGGAAGCTGAGCGCGGCTTCGGCCAGGATCATCTCCGAGAAGTAGACGCTGGCCTGGATCACCAGCGGCGAGACGATGCTGGGTCCGATGTGGCGCCACGCGATGCGGAAGCGCTGGGCGCCCAACGCTCGCGCGGCGTGCACGAAGTCGTGGTTCTTGATCTGAAGCACCGCTGCCCGCGCCAAGCGCGCGAAGCGAGGTAGATAGACGAACCAGAGCGCCAGGATGATGCTCGTTTCCCCCGTGCCGAGCGCCGCCGAGATCCCGATGGCCAGCAGCAGGCCGGGGAACGCCAGCGCCACGTCGGTGCCGCGCATGAGCAGCGTGTCGAGGACACCTCCGGCGATGCCGGCGACGACGCCGACGATGGTTCCGAAAGATAGCGCCAGCGCGCTGGCGATGAGCGCCACGCGCAGACTGATGCGCGCCCCGTAGAGCACGCGGGTGAAGATGTCGCGGCCGTAGACGTCGGTGCCGAAGTAGTGCGCCGTCGACGGCGCCTGCAGCCGCTCCGAGATGGCGAGGCGCATCGGCTCGTGCGTCGCCAACATCGGGGCGAAGATCGCGGCGGCGAAGGCCGCCAGCAGAAGCACCGCGCCGACGACGGAGAGGGGGTTCTGGGTGAAGCGCCGCACGCCGGCTTCCTAGGCGTACCGGACCCGCGGGTCCAGCACCATGTACGAGAGGTCGGTGAGCAAGTTGATGACGGTGTAGATGGCGGCCACGTACAAGACGGCGGCTTGCACCACCGGGAAGTCGCGTTGCGAGATGGCGAGCACGATGAGGCGACCGACGCCGGGCAGGCTGAACACGCTCTCGATGACCACGGCGCCGCCCAGCAGGCGGCCGAAGTTCAGGCCGACCACCGTGACCAGCGGCAGCAGCGCCGTGCCGAGGGCGTGGCGCAGCACCACCACGCGCTCGCGCACGCCCTTGCTGCGGGCGGTGCGCACGTAGTCGGCGCTGAGCACCTCGAGCAACGACGCGCGTGTGAGGCGCGTCAGGAACCCGGCCAGCGTGAGGCCAAGCGCGAGGCTGGGCAGGACGAAGAACTTCAGGCCGCCCAGGAAGTCCTGCCCGAGCGGCACGAAGCCGGTGATCGGGAAGACCTGCCAGCGGATGCTGAAGGTGAGGATGAGCAGTAGGCCGAGCCAGAAGTCCGGCATCGACAGGCCGATGAGGCTGACGACGCGCAGCACGTGGTCGGCCGGCCGGTTGCGGCGCACCGCGGAGAGCACCCCTGCCGTCACGCCGATGACGATGCTGACGATGGTCGCGAAGAGGCAGATGAGCAGCGTGACCGGCAGGCGTTCGAACACCATGTCCGCCACCGGGCGCTGCTGGTAGAGCGAATCGCCCAGGTCACCGCGCAGGGCGTTGGTGAACCACCAGAAGAAGCGCTCGAGCAGGGGCCGGTCCAGGCCGAGCCGGTGCCGTAACGCCTCCAGGGCGCCGGGTGAGGCGTCCGCCCCGAGCATGACGACCGCGGGGTCCCCGGGGATGATCGCCAGCAGCAGGAACGACACGAAGGAGATGGCGATGAGGACCGGGACGAGCGTGAGAAGACGGCGTAGCGCGACGGTCAGCATGCGGTCTCGGTCCTCCTTCCGCGTGGTCGGGCGGCGCGCCGTGGGCGCGCCGATTCGTGGTCGCGATCGGGTGACGGCGCCCTAGCCGGGTCCGTCACCTCTGCTGGTTCCTGCTGGTTCGTTCGCCTCGCTCGACCGCGCGCGGCGAACCGGCGCGGTCGAGCGAGGGCTGGGCGATCAGGGGATGTCGACGTTCCAGACCGGCATGTAGCCGGCGCTCCAGGGCTGGAAGCCGGTGATGGCGCGGCTGTAGCCCTTCGTCTCGGTGGTGTGGATGAGCGGGTACCACGGCATGTCGGCGCGGCGCAGCGCTTCGATCTCCTCGTAGAGGGCCGTGCGGGCCGGGATGTCGGTCTCGGCCAGCGCTTCCTCGTTCAGGCGGTCGTACTCGGGGTTGTTGTAGCCCGTGGTGGTGCTGGCGCTGTGCCAGAACGGCATGTAGTAGTTCATCGGGTCGGGACGCAACGACAGGCCGGTGACGAAGACGTCGAAGGCGCCCGTCTGCCACTTCTGCAGCGAGCTGCCGGGCTCGAGGCTGTCGACGCGTGAGACGATGCCGATCTCGGCCATCTGGGCCTGCATGATCACGGCCATCTCGCGCCAGATGCCCGGCGTGTACGAGATGAGGATCTCGGAGCCGTCGTAGTTCGACGCTTCCACCAGCTCGCGGGCGCGCTCGACGTCGTAGGGCTCGGGCTCTTGGTGGATGCCGACGGCGTACGGGCTGAAGTACGGCAGACCGGAGTGCGCAACGCGCCCCTGTCCCCATGTGAGCGCCTCGACCAGGTCGTCCTTGTTGGTGACCATGGCGACGGCCAAGCGCAGGTTCAGGTCGTTGGCGAAGGCGCCCTGCTTGAAGCCGAAGCGGACGTCGCCGAACGTCGCCGACGGGATCATCTCGACGACCACGTCAGGATGATCCTGCAGGCGGGCGTAGTCGGGGTACGCGAGGCTGTCGGCGATGTGCACTTCACCGTTCTCGAGCGCGGCGGCGCGCACGGTGGCTTCGGTGATCGGCCGGAAGATCACTTCGTCGACCAGCGCTTCGCGCCGACCCGTGAAGCCGCTGGCGGGGCGATCGTCGACCGCGTAGTCTTCGAACTTGGCAACGCGCAGGTACTGGTCGGGCAGCCACTCGACGAAGCGGAACGGGCCGGTGCCGACGGGCGTCGTGATGGTGCCGCCCTGACGCTCGGCTTCACCTGCCGGGATGATGACCGCGGGCGCGATCGGGTTGGCCAGCGCGCCCAGGAGCGCCGCGGTGGGCTCGCTCAGGACGATGTCGACGGTGTAGCGGTCGACGGCGACGATGTCCGACACCTGACCGAACTCGGACGAGCGCGGGCCCTCGGTGCGCACGCGATCGAGCGAGTACTTGACGTCTTCGCTCGTCATCTCGTTGCCGTTGTGGAACATGACGCCCTGGCGCAGGTTGACGGTGAGCTTCAGACCGTCGTCGGCCCACACCCAGTCTTCGGCGAGCACCGGGGTCGGCGCGCCGTTCGCGTCGATGCCGATGAGGAACTCGAGCACGTTGAGGAGCGGCAGGCGGTCGTCGTAGTTGGTGGTGAGGTGCAGGTCGACGTTGGCGATGTCGAGACGAGTGGCGACGTTCAGGACCTTCTGGCCGAACGCGGTGCCGAACACGGCACCGAGCGCGAGCGTGAGGACGAGGGTCGCCAGCAGGGGGCGCCTGCGGCGGTCGTGCTGGGAAGCATGCATCATCTAGGTTCTCTACCTTCCGTGGTCACGGTCTTGACTACGCTCGAGCCTTGCGGTGGTTCGCCTCACCTCCCTCTTCGACAAAACGCCCCTGTGGAGCCGACTCAGGCTTCCAGGTCGGCCCGTCCGGGGCCGTGGCGGTGGTAATCGACGCGTTCGCGGACCGGGATCTGGCGGTACTCCTCGGCCAGCTCGATGAGGCTCTCGATGGTCTTCTCCCACAGCGCCTCGCCCTTGGCGGCGGTGGCGACGGTCGGGTCGCCGACGACGCCGCTGACGTTCCAGCGCGTCCACCAGTCCATGAACGACACCGGCGCGCCCTTCTGTAGGTCGAGGAAGAAGTACTTCGACTTGGACCACTCCTCCGGGATCTCCTTGACCGCCTTGTCCATCTGCACCCGCTCGGGGTCGATGTGCAGGTAGAGGGAAGTCTCGATCTCGTCGGCGTGGCCGCTGCCGGGCCAGGGCGTCTCGCGGAACCCGGCGAAGGTGTCCATGCACAGGTCGGTCCAGATCAGGGCGGCGCAGTGCGCGTCGGTCTCGAGGATCACCTTGCGCGCCACCAGGTCGAGGTTCGGCATGTTGGAGCCGTGCCCGTTCACGATCAGGATCTTCTTGAAGCCGTGGTGCGCGAAGCTCTTGCAGACGTCCTTGACGTAGGCGATGAACGTCTCGGAGGCCACGTGCACCGTGCCCGGCCAATCGAGGTGGTGCAGGTTGAAGCCGTACGGGATCAGCGGCGCGATCAGGAAGAGGTCGGGGCGCCGCTTACCGGCCTCGAGGCAGATCTTCTCCACCTGGTGGTCCATGTCGAGCGGAAGGTGGTAGCCGTGGTCTTCGACGGAGCCCACCGGGAGGATCACGACCTTGTTCAGGGCCGCTGCCTCGCCGATCTCGGGCCAGGTGTGGTCGACGTAGCGGTGAAGACCGCGGATGTCGCGCGTGACGTGGGGGGCCTTCGGGGCCTTGGCGGCCCTGGAGGCCTTCGCCGTACTGGCCGTCTTGGCCGTCCTGGCCGCCTCGCGGGTCGTGGACGCCTTCGGCGCCGACCCCGGCGTCGCCTTGCCTCGTTTCTGCTTAGCCATGCTTGCCGGCCTCCGTTCCGCGCCGCGCGGGCGCCGGGGTCTCCGGCGCGGCGTCGGCGGTGAAGCGCAGTTCCATCTCGCGGATGTGTTCGGTGAGGTACGCCACGGCCGCCTCCACGTCCCCGCTGCGGATCTCCTGCATCAGGTGCACGTGGCCCTCGACCGTCTCCTCCATCGTGGTGTCGGTGGTGCCGACCACGAAGGCGCGGTAGATGACGGGCGTGATGCTGGCCCAGATGCGGGCGGGGTGGCTGTAGGGCGCCGCGTTCACGAGCACACGGTGGAACGCCAGGTCTTCGTCGATGACGCGGGCGCGGTCGTGATCGGCGAGCGCCTCTTGCATCGCCCGCACCACGGCGTCGAGTTCGCCAAGGGCGACCTCGTCAGGCATCGCCATCAGCCGGCGCAACGCGAACGTCTCGGTGACGATGCGGATCGGCACCAGAACGTCACGCAGCTCTTCGAGCGTGACGCTGGATACGCGCGTCTCACGGTAGGCGTGGGACTCGAGGAAGCCCTCGTTGACGAGCTCGCGGATCGCTTCGCGCACGGGCGCGCGGCTGGTGCCGAGCTGGGCCGCGACCTCGGTTTCCGTGATCCGCTGACCCGGCAGCAGCTCCCCGTTCAGGATCGCGTTGCGCAATGTGTCCGCGATGCGCTCGCGCATCGAGGAGTGTGGCCCGGTCGTGGTCATCGTGATCACGGGCGCCTCCCAACTGGTTGTCGATTGTCGACAATATAACAAACGCGCGCCGGTTTGTCACCCCACCGCTCGATCCGCCGCCTTGCGCCGCAGGCTCGGGGCCGTCAGGAACGCCGTCGCGGCGGCGGCTGCGAAGGCGGCCAGCGTGAAGAACGCGCCGCGAGGGCCCGCTGCGCCCTCGATCAGGCGCGCCGTCGTCACGGGGCCGAGCACGAGCCCGACGGTTCCCAACGCCATCGACCAACCCATCACGGTCGCGAACGCGTCTCGTCCGAAGTAGTCGGCGCGCAACACGAACATCTGCGGGCTCCGCAACCCCCACCCGACGCCGACCAGCGCGATCCACGCCGGCGCCCAGGACGCGCCCGACGTGAACGCCAGGCCCGCCAGGCCGAACGCCTCCAAGACGGCGCCCGTGACGGCCGCGCGCCTGTGGCCGAGGCGGTCGGCGATCGGTGCGCCGAGCACCTGCGCGGCCATGGAGGCGACGGAGAGCACGCCCACCAACAGACTCGCGCGCTCGACCGGCAGCCCGTGCTCGAGGCGTAGGAACGGCACCAGGTGCACCGTCAACGACCCGATGACCGCCGCCGACAACAGGTGGCCGATGCCGAGCGACCAGAACGCCCGCCCGCCACCCGTCGGCCATGGGACCCGCCGCGTTCCCGATCGGAGTGCTCCGTTCGGCCGGCGTGCCCCGTTCGGACTCCCGGCGCCGCGAGGGCGGGAAGCGTCGTTCGCTGCCTGCGGCGGAGGGGCGGGCGCCTCGCTCGAGCCCGGTTGCCGCTCCACGCCGCCGAGCGCTGCCGCGGCAGGCAGCCCCGTCACCAGGGCGACGATGCCGACGGCCAGCAGCGCCGTGGGCATGCCGTGGCGCGTGAGGACCAGCGCGACGACCGGCACGAGGAGCCCACCGAGTCCGACGCCCGTCAGCGTCCACGCGACCGCGGTGGCGCGGCGACGCGCGAAACGCTGCACCAACGCCGACGCGTGCGTCAAAGGGCCCATGGCCGTCGTGGCCACGCCGAGCAGGGGCATCACCGCGAACAACGCCCCGAGGGTGCGAACCGATCCGAGGAACGCGGTTCCCACGGCGAACATCACGACGCCGCCGGCGGCCACGCGCCGCGCTCCGAAGCGCCGTAACCACGCACCGACCAGGGGGCTCGCCACGGCCGTGGACGCGCGCTGCAACGCGAACGATGCGGCCAACGCGGGACCCTGCCAGCCGAACGCGTCTTGCAGCGCGACGACATACACCCCGAATACCTGGAGGAAGCCGGCGCCCATCAGGGCGTTCAGCCAGGCCGCCGCCGCGACCACGACGACGCCGCTCAGCGA
>CAZOTV010000013.1:5229-15007 GCA_964582795.1 uncultured bacterium | reverse complement strand
GAGCACCTCCCGCGCTTGCCGCACGACGGCCTCGTCCACCATCGCCCCTCCGGCCGCGACGGCGCCCTTGCCCGCAGCGGCCACCACGTTGCGCGCCCAAGCGATCTCGGCTGCGTTGGGGGCGAAGCCGCGCCGCAACGGGCCCAGATGCGAGGGGTGGATGGCGAACTTCGCGTCGAAGCCCATCGCGCGAGCGCGGCGAGCGTCGTCCTCGACTTGGCGCAGGTCACGAAGCTGCAGCGTCGGCGTGTCGATGCGCAGTCGAACGTCGGCAGCGGCCGCCGCCACGACGAGCCTGGCGCGCACCGCATCGAGCACGCTCCGCCGAGCGGCGTCCGGTTCCTGCCCCAGGCCTCCCGGCGGGAGTCCCAGGTCGGCGGCCATGTCCTCGGCCCCGAACGCCACCGCGCGAACCTTCGGATGCGCCGAAAGGATGGCGTCGACGTCGCGCAGCCCCGCCGCCGACTCGATCATCACCACCACGGCAGCGTCGAGGCCGCGTTGCGCCAGGCGGTCGGCAGCGTGCACGACCTCCTCGGGATCGTGCACCTTGGGAAGCAGCAGCGCGGCGAGGCCGGGCCCGAGCGCGGCCACGTCCTCGTCGAACGAAGGGTCGGAGGCCGCGTGGGTGCGCACGACGATGGGCGCGACGAACGTGCCCGGCTTCGCTGCGAGCGCGTCGGCGACCCGCGCGCGGGAAGCTTCGAGCGCGTCGCGCGCCACGGCGTCTTCGAGGTCGAGCACGATGACGTCGGGCTGCGCGCGCCCCGTGGCGAGCTGCGCGCCACGCGCGGGAGCGTCCGCATCTTCGCCGCTGCGGAGTTTCGCCATGAAGCGCTCGGCGGCTCCCGGCACGAAGAGCCAGGCGCGAAGCGTGCCCGCCGGGAAGGGCGATCCGGTGTTGGTCTGATGGGACATCGTCCTTGAGTCGCGCCCCGGTTAGCGGGCGAACGCGACCGCCCCTCCTTCCGCACGCGGGTCGGTGCCACCGCGGAAGGCGCCGTCTTCGACCATGGCGATCTGCACCTTGGCGAAGCGCCGCTCGTACTTCTGCAGGGAACGCTCGACGTTCATGCCCTTCGCCTGCAGAGCCTCGACGGTGCGCTTGGGAACGCGCATCTCGCAGTAGATCGGGTCGCCCTCGCTATGGAACCGCGGGGCCTCGGCGGCCTCCACCGGGCTCATGCCGAAGTCGATCAGGTTGCTGATGGCCTGCGACACCGCCGACGAGATCGACCAGCCGCCCGGCGCGCCGATCACCACCCAGGGCTTGCCGTCCTTACGGATGATGCTGGGCGAGATGGCGCTGGCGCGCGCCTTGCCCGGCTCGTACGAGTTCGGCCGGCCCGGGATGGGGTCCATCAACGAAACGCAATCGTTCCACGTGAAGCCGGTTCCCGGCACCACCACCCCGGCGCAGGCCGTGAGGGTGTGGGTGATCGAGGCGCAGTTCCCCTGCTCGTCGATGATCGAGATGTGGGTGGTGTAGCCGGGCTTGTTGAGGCGACGCTGGTCGGGCAGTTCGCCTCTACGGAGCTTGTCGGCGATGTCGGTTACGTACGCGTCGGACAGCAGCTCGCCTATGGGCACCGCTCGGAACCGCGGGTCCGTCAGGTGAACGCCGCGCGTCACGCCCGCCCAAGCGAGCGCACCGGCCAGCACGAAGGCGTGCTCCGGGCCGTTGTGCTCCATCGACCCGATGTCGAACTGCTCGAGCACCTTGAGGATCTGCAGCGTCAGCAGCCCGCCGCCCGGCACCGCCGAGCTCGAGATCTCGTGGCCGCGGTAGGACACGACGAGTGGCGGCTCGTTCACGGTGCGGTAGTTCGCTAAGTCTTCGCGCGTCACGAAGGCTCCGTTCGCCTCGAAGTCCTGCACGATGACGTCGGCCAGCTCGCCGCGGTAGAAGTCGTCGGCGCCGTGCCGCGCAAGCCGCTCCAGGGAGCGCGCCTGGTCCGGGTTGCGGTACCACTCGCCGGCCTGCTTCATCTCGCCGTGCTCGCCGTGGAACAGCGCCCTGGCAGCCGCGTTGAACGCGTTCTTCTCCCGCGGGTGGGGCATTCCCGGCAGGAACGGGCGCTGCTGGTGCATGGCGATGTACTCGGGCATGGCGAAGCCCTCGTCGGAACGCTCGATGCTGGGCTGGAGCAGCTCCGCCCACGGCCGGCTGGCGTAGCGCCGATGGATCTCGCCGAACCCCGCCACCGTGCCCGGCGTCATGATCGAAGTGTAGCCACGCAGGTTGCGATGGTCGTCGAACAGCGCGAAGCGCCAGATGTCCGTGAACCCGCGCAGGTCGTTCACCCAGATGTCCGGCCGCATCTTCGCGCCGATGGTCGGCCAGAACCCGATGTGTTCGAACGACTGGTCTTCGGCGCGGTAGAGCGTGGCCGAGCCCCAACCTCCCAGGCCGCACATGAACGGGTCGGTGACCATCTGCATGAAGCCTGCCGCCACGGCGGCGTCGAAGGCGTTGCCGCCCTCCTCGAGCACCTGCGCGCCGAGCTCGACGGCTTCGGGTTGGGGGGCGACGACGACGCCTTTCACGGGCACCACCAGCGCGCGTCGAGCGTGCCCAGCGCGCGCCGGATGAACGGGCCGGCCGTACGCAGGTCGCCGCTCCGAGCCGGAGCCGCTACGGGCACGGCCCGCGGGACCGAGCGAACCTCACCGCCGCGCGATGCCAACCGCACCACCGTCCTTCCGAGGGTCGGAGCCGCCGCGGAAGCGGCCGCCGTCCATCATGGCGATCTGCACCTTCGCGAAGGTGCGCTCGTAGTTCCGCAGCGATTGCTGGACGTTCATGCCCTTGGCGCGCAGCGCATCCACCGTGCGTTGCGGGACGCGCAGTTCGCAGTAGACGGGATCCCCTTCGCTGTGGAACCGGGGCGCGTCGGCGGCCTCCACCGGGCTCATGCCGAAGTCGATCAGGTTGCTGATGGCCTGCGACACCGCCGACGAGATCGACCAGCCGCCCGGCGCGCCGATCACCACCCAAGGTTTGCCGTTCTTCATGATCACGCTCGGCGAGATGGCGCTGGCGCGCGCCTTGCCCGGCTCGTACGAGTTCGGCCGACCCGGGATGGGGTCCATCAACGACACGCAGTTGTTCCACGTGAACCCCGTGCCGGGAACGACGATGCCGGCGCAGGTGGTGAGCGTGTGCGTGATGGAGACGCAGTTCCCCTGCTCGTCCATCACCGAGATGTGGGTGGTGAAGCCCGGCTTGTTGAGCTTCTTGCGGTCGGGCAGTGCGCCCCGCCGGAGCTTGGCAGCGATGTCCGCGGCGTACTCCTTGGACAAGAGCTCCTCGACCGGGACGTGGGCGAACTTGGGGTCGGCGAGGTGGTTGCCGCGGGTCACGCCGGCCCACGCGAGGGCGCCCGCGACGATGAACCCGTGCTCCGGGCCGCTGTGGTCCATCGAGCCGATGTCGAACTGCTCGAGCACGTTGAGGATCTGCAGCGTAAGGAGTCCGCCGCCCGGCACCGCCGAGCTCACGATCTCGTGACCTCGGTACGTGGTGCGAAGGGGCGGCTCCACCACCGGCTCGTAGTTCGCGAGGTCCTCCTTCGTCACGAACGCGCCGTTCGCCTCGAAGTCCTGCACGATGACGTCGGCCAGCTCGCCGCGGTAGAACTCGTCGGGTCCGTTGCGGGCGATGCGCGCAAGCGACCGGGCCTGGTCGGGGTTGCGGTACGCGTGGCCGGTGTCCATCATGTCGCCGCGCTCGTTGTGGAAGAGCGCCCGGGCGGCGTCGTTGTAGGCGTACTTCTCGCGCGGGTGCGGCAGTTCCGGCAGCATCGGCTTGCGCACGTGCTCGGCAACGTACTCAGGCACCGCGTAGCCCTCCTCGGAGCGCTCGATGCTCGGCTTGAGCAGCTCCGCCCACGGCCGGCTGGCGTAGCGCCGATGGATCTCGCCGAACCCCGCCACCGTGCCCGGCGTCATGATCGAGGTGTAGTCCCGTAGGTTGCGGTGGTCGTCGAAGAGCGGGAAGCGCCACAGGTCGGTGAAGCCGCGAACGTCGTTCACCCAGATGTCCGGCCGCATCTTCGCGCCGATCCGCGGCCAGAACCCGATGTGCTCGAACGTCTGGGTGGACGCTTGGTAGACGGTGGCCGAGCCCCAGCCGCCGAGACCGCACATGAACGGGTCCATCACCATCTGCATGAACCCTGCGGCGATGGCGGCGTCGAAGGCGGTGCCGCCGGATTCCAGGACCTCCACCCCGAGCTCGGCAGCGGCAGGTTGGGGTGCTACGACGATGCCTCTCACGCTTCACGTACCTCCTCGTTCGGTTCGGCCGGGCGGTTCACCCCGGCGTGGGCTGCGATCCGGTCCGGCGTGCGCGTCATGCCGTGGCGCCCACGGAGCGCAGCCGTGCGATGTCTTCGTCACTCATGCCTGCGACGTCACGCAGGACGGCGTCGGTGTCGTGACCCAGGGCAGGGCCGGGCGCTGGGGGCGGGGTCGGCGCCGACGGGCGGACCGGTCCGGCCACCTGACGGACCGGTCCGAACTGGGCGTGGTCGACGTCGAACACCAGCTTCAGCGCCTCGACCTGGGGGTCCGCCAAGGCGGTGGGCAGGTCGTTGACCGCCGCCACCGGAACGGCCCCTTCCAGGCGCTCGAGCCACCCCTTCGTGCTCCGCGTGCGGAACGCGGCTTGAAGCGTCGCGATGAGCTCGTCCTTGTGCGCCAGCCGTGATGGCATGTCGCGGTAACGCGGGTCCGATGCGAGCTCCGGAGCGTCGATCCGGCGCGCCAGCTCCTGGTAGAACGCGTCCGTCTGACACATGACCATCAGCCAGCCGTCCGACGTCTCGAAGAGCTGCGACGGCACGATGGACGGGTGCGCGCCGTTAGGTAGTCGCTCCGGCACGTAGCCGCGCGTCAGCGCCCAGGTGGCGAGGTAGTTGGTGTAGCTCAGCGCCGTCGCCAGCAGGCTCGTGTCGAGGTCGCCGCCCTCGCCCGTGGCGCGGGCACGATGCACCCCCGCCAGGATGGCGACGGCCGCCGCGAGCCCGGCGGAGAAGTCCACGACGCTCACGCCCGCGCGGGAAGGTGGACCGGCAGGCTCGCCGCCGAGCGCGACCATGCCCGACATCGCTTGCACGATGTAGTCGTACGCGGGCTGATCGGCCCGCGGCCCGTCCCGCCCGAACCCGGTGAGGAAGGCGCACACGATGGCGGGGTTGTAGGGCGCGAGGTCGGCGTGCGTGATGGCAAGACTGGCGGCCGACGTGCCGCGCGCGTTGGAGAACACCACGTCGGACGCGGCGACCAGGCGCGTGAACGCGGCGCGGCCGTCGGGGTGCTTCAGGTCGAGCACCACGCTTCGCTTGCCGCGGTTCAGGCTCTGGAAGAAGAGGCTGTCGTCGCTTCCCGTGAACGGCGGCACGCGCCGGCCGATGTCGCCGCCCCGCGGCGGTTCGATCTTGATGACCTCCGCGCCGAGGTCGGCCAGGACCATGGTGGCGTACGGCCCTGCGCCGTACTGCTCGACGGCCAGGATCCGCACGCCGGCCAGCGGTCGTTCGGCCGAAGGCCGCACGCTCTCGTCATCAGGACTCGTCATCTCCATCCCTTCATCCCCGACGCATGCGCGGGTCGAGCGCGTCGCGCAGCCCGTCGCCGATCAGGTTCACCGACAGCACCGTCAGCGCCAGCACCGCGCCGGGGAACACCGTCATCCACGGCGCCGAACGCATCAGCAACCGCCCCTCGGACAGCATCGCCCCCCAGCTAGGAACGTGGGGCGGCGCGCCGGCCCCGAGGAACGACAACGACGCCTCGAGCAGAACGGCCGTGGCGAACACGTACGTAGCCTGCACCAGCACGGGGGAGAGCGTTCCGGGCAGGATGTGCTTCAGCATGATCGAACGGTCGCGGGCCCCCAATGCACTGGCCGCCTCGACGTAGACCTGTTCCCTGACCACGATGACCGCGGACCGCGCGACCCGCGCACAGCGGGGTAGGTAGACGAGCGACAGCGCCAGCACGATGTTGCTGACCTTCGGCCCGATGGCGGCCATGATGGCGATCGCCAGGACGACGCCCGGCAGCGCCATCAACCCGTCCATCACGCGCATGACGATCTCGTCCAGCCACCGGTAGTAGCCCGCCACCAGGGAGACGAGCGTTCCCAGCCCGGCTGCGATGACGGCCGTCGCGATGCCGACGGTGAGCGACAAGCGCGCGCCGAATAGCACCCGCGACCAGACGTCGCGGCCCAGGTCGTCGGTTCCCATGAGGTGCGTGCCGGAAGGGCGTTGAAGCCGGTCTAAGATCGCCAGGCCGTTGGGGTCATAGGGCGTTAGGACCGGCGCGAACGCGGCGGCCAGCACGATCACGGCCAGGATCGCCGTGCCGAACGCCACCGTCGGGCGTCTCAGCACCCGCCAGCGCCGCCTTCCGCCTCGTCGTGCCTGGGCCACGGCCGTCATGCGTACCGCACGCGAGGATCCAGCACGAGGTAACTGAGGTCCACGAGCAGGTTGACGACCGCGTACACCAGCGCCACCGCGATGACGGAGCCTTGCAGCACGGGGTAGTCGCGCCTCTGCACGGACTCGATCACGAGGCGCCCGGCGCCCGGGATGTTGAACACCGTCTCGGTGACCACCACGCCCCCCGCGAGCGTGGCGATGGACAGGCCGATCACGGTGAGCACGGGCATCATGGCGTTGCGTAGCGCGTGCCTCAAGATCACGCGTAGCCCGGGGAGCCCCTTGGAGCGCGCCGTGCGAACGTAGTCCTCGCCCAGCGTGTCGAGCAGGCTCGCGCGCGTCATGCGCGCGATCACGGCCGCCTGACTGAAGCCCAGGGCCAGCGCCGGCATGACCAGGTAGCGCAAGGTTCGTAGCGGCGCTTCCGCTACGGAGACGTATCCCGCGGCCGGCAACCACTGCAGGTTGACGGCGAACAGCATGATCATCAAGAGACCGAGCCAGAACGTCGGAACCGACAGGCCCAGCATGGCGATGACCATCACGGCGTAGTCGACCGCGGTGCCGTGCCGCACCGCCGCGATGACGCCGAGCGCGACGCCCGAGATCACCGCCACCAGCGTCGCCGCCAACGCCAACATCGCCGTGGGTTCGATGCGCTGCGCGATCGCTTCCAGCACCGGCATGCGCATGTAGATGCTGTCCCCTAGGTCCCCTCGCAACAACCCTGCGAACCACGCGGCGAACTGCGCGGGCACCGGCTGGTCGAGGTTGAGGCGCTGGCGCATGGCCGCGATCTGTTCGGGCGTCGCGTCCTGGCCGAGAAGCGCCGAGGTCACGTCGCCGGGAACCGACCGGATGATGAAGAACACGACCACGCCGACCACGAGCATGGTGGCCAGGACGGATCCGATACGGCGGATCAGGTACGTCGTCATACGGAAGCGCCGGGCGTCGAGCGGCCTACCGCGAACGCTCGCGGCGCCGGCGCCCGTTCGGGCACGCCGGCGCCGCGGTCGTTGGCGGTCAGTCCTTCCAGGTGTTCCAGGCCTGGAACAGGAAGTAGCGCGCCTCGACGTGCACGCTCGACGCGTAGGCGTTCAACAGGAACGTGTTGGCCATCTGGATGGCGCCGACGTCCTCGTAGAAGGCGGCCTGCGCTTCGGCCCACAGCGCCTGGCGCTCGGCCAAGTCGGTGGTGGCCGCCAGCTGCGTGCGCAGCTCTTGGTAGCGCTGGCTTCCCTCGTACCCGTTGAGGTAGTTGGGGTTGACGTAGGGGATCATCTCCGGCTCGGGCGCGATGGTGAAGTTCCCGATGAAGATGTCCCAGGCGGTCGGGTCGGAGCGGATCGACACGGTCGTGGCCCAGTCGCGAACGATGATCTCGCTGTCCACGCCCACCTGACTGACCTGGTCGACGGCGATGAGGGTGCCGCGGTACTGGTAGTCGTAGTCGCGCGAGGTGAGCCAGCGGATCGGACGGCCGTCGTAGTTCGACTCCGCCAGGAGCGCCTTGGCCCGGTCGGCATCGCCTTGGTCGTAGAGCTCGGCGCCGGCGGTGCCGTTGTACATCGCGCCGTACTCCTGCGGGACGATGCTCGACGAGAGCGAGAACACCGCGTCGTTCCCGAATGCGCCGAGCACCAAGGGGTAGATGTCGAGAGCGGCTTGCAGCGCCTGGCGAAGTTTCGGGTCCTGCATCGTTTCCGAGCGGTGGTTGATGAGCGCGATGTAGTTGTAACCGGGCCGCATCAGCCAGGGATACATGGCGCCTGAGGACTCGATGAACTCCAGGTCGCTGGCAGCGGCGCGGTAGTTGACGTCGAACTCGCCCGACTCGAGGCCGGCCTGGCGCGTGGCGGCATCGGGCACGGCGATGAACTGGATCTCGTCGAGCCAGGCGTTCTTGCGCCCGAAGTCGCCCGACGGTTCCTCCGTCCTGCCTACGTAGCCGTCGAACCGCTCGAGGACGACGCGCTGCCCCTTCACCCACTCCTTCAGGCGATACGGCCCGGTGCCGATGGGGGCATCGATGGGATCGTCGCCCGCCGACGCGACCAACGAGGCCGGGTAGATGACCGCGGCGCCTTCGGTCCAGCCCAGCACCGACGTCAGGATCCCCACGGGCTCCGTCAGTTGGATGCGCACCGTGGCGGGGTCGACGGCCTCGATCGACTCTGCTTTGCCCAGCGTGTTCTTGCCGGAGCCGATGCGCCGCCAACGTTCCAGCGAGGCCACCACGTCATCGGCGTCGAGGACCTGCCCATCATGGAAGGTGACGCCTTGCCTGAGGCGGATGGTGTAGGTCAGGCCGTCGTCGCTGACTTCGGGCAGCGCTTCGGCGAGCATCGGGCGGACGTTGCCGTCGCCGTCCCGGGCGTAGAGCATCTCGGCGACGTGGGAAGTGATCTCGAGGACGATGACGGCGGTGCTCGTGTGCGGATCGAGCGTGGGCGGATCGCCCGTGATCGCGACCCGTAGGCTGCCTCCTTGGACGGGTGTGGACTGCGCCGCCACCCAGCCGGGGACGAGCAGCCCCAGCAACGTCACGAAGAAGACGAGCGGTCTGATGCGGTTCCGAAGCATGGGCTTCTCCTTGCCTGCCGTCGCGTTCGCGAACGGCGCCTGCGCTCTCGCGACGTCGTCGTCGCACCGTCGGTCGTGCCCGAGTCTCCTAACATTCGGTGCTTCGAGGACCCGCGCCGCCTGGGGGGAAGCGTCGCGGGCGCCATCGAAGCACCGCAAGGATTGTATATGACGGAATATAAGAAGAGGAAGCCCCAGTGTCAAGTCCGGAACGTGGTCATGCTTCTGGCGCCCGAGGCGGCGCGGCGAAGGGGGCGCGCGTCACGCGCTTCAACGCTCGTCGCGCGGAACCATCACCGACCGCTCGAGTCGCAGTACTTCGGCTCCATCCTGATTGGTCGCGACGGTGCGAACGCGAACGATGCCGCGCGTGGGATCGGACTTCGATGGCCGCATCGAGAGCACTTCACTCGCTGCGTACAGGGTGTCCCCGTGGAACACCGGAGCCGGGAGCTCGACCTGCTCGAAACCCAGGTTCGCGATGGCCGCCTGGCTCACGTCACGAACCGACATGCCGACGACGATCGACAGCGTCAGGCAGGAGTTCACCAACGGCTTGCCGAACTGCGTTCCGGCGGCGTAGGCGGCGTCGAAGTGGATCGGGTGCGTGTTCATGGTGACGAGCGTGAACCAGGTATTGTCCGTCTCGGAGATGGTCCGGCCCGGCCAATGACGGTAGACCGCGCCGACCTCGAAGTCGTCGTAGCGGCGGCCTCTGGTGGGGGCAGGCGTGTCGTTGG
>CAZOTV010000013.1:0-5129 GCA_964582795.1 uncultured bacterium | reverse complement strand
CCGACCTCGAAGTCGTCGTAGCGGCGGCCTCTGGTGGGGGCAGGCGTGTCGTTGGTGGTCATGGGGCTCCTCTCGGCGTCGTGCCCGACAGGGTCGAGCACCACACGGTGGCGCATATCGTATAAGATTCTCTGGGGGAACCATGGCACACATGACGAAGAAGGACCTGGCCTACGATTTCATCAAGCGCCGCATCCTCGAGAAGCGGCTGCTTCCCGGTCAGCGCATCACGGCGAGCCAGGTCGCGGAGGAGATCGGCACCAGCGTCCTGCCGGTGCGCGAGGCGCTCCTGAGCCTCGAAGCGGAACGGCTGGTGACCATCACGCCCTATGTCGGCGCGGTGGTGGCGTGGGTTTCACCCGACGAGGTGCGTGAGGTCATCGGCCTTCTCGCGGTCCTCGAAGGGTACGCGACGGCGCAGGCGCTGCCCGAGGCGCGCTCGCTGGCCCGCGTGCTGCCCGGCATCAACCAGAAGCTCAGGACGGCCATGCAGCAAGAGATGTGGTCGTGGTTCATCGAGCTCAACCGCGAGTTCCACTTCACGATCTTCGAGGCTGCCGGCAACCACCAACTCCTCGAGAACATCCGGATCTTCTGGAGTCAGCTCGACACCATGCTCAGCGCGACGTCGTTCCATCTCGTGCCGAACCGGACCGAGGAGGACGTGAACGAACACGACCGGCTGATCGCGCTGCTCACCAGCAAGGATGCCGACCCGGTCGCGTTGGAGATGGCGGCGCGGGCGCATCGGATGCGAACGACGAGCTACCTGGTGAAGCCCGAGGCGGTCATCGGAACCTGACGGTCGGTGCGGCTGCTCGACGCCGTTGCACGCGATGCCCTAACCGTCCCCGCGCAACCGCAGCGTCACCACCACCGGCCGGTGATCGGAGTCCCCATCCCATTGCCCGATGCGCGCGCGTTCAGCGACGAACGCGTCCGAGTGGAACACGTAGTCGATGCGGATCAGCCACCAAGGAAGGCGAAGGTCGTAGGGCGTGGGACTGCGTGGTCCACCTGGGAAGGTGCTGCCGAGGCCGAAGCCTGCTTCGCGCCACGCGTCGTGCATCTCGCGCACCAAGACTTGATACGCCTCGCTTCGTTCCGTGGTGTTGAAGTCACCCATGACGAGGAGCGGGCGGTTGGTCGCCCCCGCGAAAGCCGCGATCGATTCCGAGACGGCATTCCGCTCCGCGATCGCCGCTGGGATGTACACGGGCCAGTCGGACGCATCGCGAGGCAACGACGGGTTGTGCAGGTTGATCAGGTCTACGTCGCCGAACGGCGCATGCAGGATCAGGACTTGCGGGTTGCCGCGGGAGATCGACTCGAGCCAACCCGAGCCCGGAGTGATGGGGTGGCGACTCAGCACCGCCAAGCCGCCCCAACCGCTTCGGAAGGTGAACGTGGAGTGCGGATAGGCTCGTTGAACGCGCTCGCGCAACGACGACCCCATCGCTTGGCCCACCTCTTGCAGCGCCACCACGTCGGCGTCGACCGCGAGGATCGCCTCCATCACTCCGTCGACGTTGCGGTTGTCGCCGTGCAGGTTGAAGGTCATGACGCTGAGGCGATCGGCCGAGGACGCGGCCGCTGCGGGCGTGGAGGTCGCAGCCGAAGAAGCGGCCGCGGGTGGGCCCCCGACAGGCGCTCCTCCGCCAGGCGTGTCCGTGCCGGCTGGGTCCATCGGCGACGACCCAGGAGCCATCGACACCTCGCCACCGCCTGCCACGCCTACCCACCAAGCCCGAACCGGAACCGGAACGAACTGGCTCCCGAACAGGAAGAGCGCGATCGCCGTCGGCACGAGCGACGCCAGAAGCAGCCCTCGGCGTCGGAACACGAGCGCCGCCACCAGCACGATCCCCACCGGCACGAACAGGAAGTGCGCGAGGCTGTTCGCCAGGAACATCCACCAACGCCCGTCACCGAGCACGAGATACGCGCCGTACCACGCCACCGACGGCGCCAGGACGAGGTAACCGAGGAACGTCGCCATGCCGACAGCGAGGCGCGCAAGAGGAGCGAGCCCACTGCGCGCTCGGGGTTCCGTCACGACTTCGCCGTGCTCATGTCGATGCTCGGCCGATCCTGCGGTCGCGCCGATTCGTTCGCTAGGAGGGCGCACCCCCCAAGCCTAGCGTGACACCATGAGGAACGCTGCGCCCGCTGCCCGCAGGAGCGGTCGATCGCGGAGTGCGCCGATCGGTCTGGGAAGACGGTGCCACGGGTCCTATGTCCCGACCCCTAGGGGTGCACAATGAGTCGTGGGCCCCAGGCAAGCGCCCGGGGTCTATCATCTTGAAATCGGAACGATTCCGAATTATGCTCGTACCATGACCGCCCCCACACTCTCACCCTCCGAGCGTTTGATGGCCGAGTTGCGCCACGAGCGCCGGGTTCTTCGCGTCAACTTCGCGCTCACCGCACTCACGCTGATCGGCCTCGTGGTGGGCATCGTGGCCGTGGCGCGGGCGGGCGCGGGCGTGGGGGAAACGGGAGCCGGCGGGTTCCTCGAGAACTTCGTCGGCGCCGGCGGGCGCGCGGGGCTGGTGGCCGCGATCGGCTACGCCGTGGCGTACCTCGCCGGCGGCCTGCCGGCGTTCTGGAGCGCGCTCAAGGCGCTGTTCCTGCGCGGGAAGCTCGCCATCGACATGCTCATGGTGCTCGCCGCCATCGCCGCCGCGCTGGTCGGCGAGGTGCGGGACGGCGCCATCCTGCTGTTCCTCTTCAGCCTGGCAGAGACGCTGGAAGAGTACGCCATGGGCAACACCAAGCGCGCCGTGGCAGCGTTGATGCAACTGAAACCCGACACCGCCACGCTGATGGAGAACGGCGACCACCGGGTCGTGTCCGTCGATGAGGTCGACATCGGCGCGCGCATCCTGGTCCGGCCGGGGGAACGCATCCCGCTCGACGGGACGATGGTAGCGGGCTCCAGCGCCGTCGACCAGGCGCCCATCACGGGCGAGTCGGTTCCGGTCGACAAGGTCGTGGGAGACCCCGTCTTCGCCGGCACCGTGAACGGCTACGGCGCCATCGAGGTCGAGGTCACCAAGGACGCATCGCACTCGACGTTGGCGCGCATGATCGACCTGGTCACCATCGCGCAGTCGCAGCGCTCGCCCAGCCAGCGCTTCAGCGAGTGGTTCGGACAGCGCTACACGCGCTTCGTGCTGCTCGGCGCCGCGGCCGCGCTCGGCGGGTTCTTGCTCTTCGGCCTCCCGCGCGACGAGGCGTTCTACCGGGCCGCCACCCTGCTGGTGGTGGCCAGCCCGTGCGCCATCGTGATCAGCGTGCCGGCGGCGGTGCTGTCCGCGCTGGCGCGCGCCGCGCGCATCGGTGTGCTGTTCAAGGGCGGCGCCGCGCTCGAAGACCTCGGGTCGCTCGACATCGTGGCGTTCGACAAGACCGGCACCCTGACCGAGGGCAAGATGCGCCTGACCGACGTGGTGCCGCTCGCCGCCTCGGAGGCGGAGGTGTTGCGCCTCGCCGCCGCCATCGAGAGCACCTCGGAGCACCCCGTCGCCAAGGCCATCGTGGCGGCCGCCACCGGCGCCGACGACGACATGCGGGTCACCGACGTGCAGGCCGTTCCCGGCAAGGGGATCCGCGCCAGCATCGATGGCGTGCCGCACTGGGCCGGAACGCGCAAACTCGCCGCCGACCAAGGCGTGACCGTGTCGCCCGAGGCCGAAGCGGCCTTGAGCAGCCTCGAGGCCGAGGGGCGCACCGCCGTGCTGGTGGGGAATCACGACATCGTGGGCGTGGTGGCGGTGGCCGACACGCTCAGGCCCACCGCGGCCGCGACCGTCGCGGCCCTTCGCAAGGGCGGCGTGCGGCAGATCGCGATGCTCACCGGTGACCATCCGCAAGTGGCGCGCGCCATCGGTTCGCAACTCGGCATCGCGATCGACGACATCTACTCCGAGTTGCTCCCCGAGGAGAAGCTCGAGCTCGTCAACGAGCTGCGGAAGCACGGCACGGTGGCGTTCGTGGGCGACGGCGTGAACGACGCCGCGGCCCTCGCCACCGCCGACGTGGGCGTGGCCATGGGTGCTGCAGGCACCGACGTGGCGCTGGAGGCCGCCGAGGTGGCGCTGCTCTCCGACGACCTGCGCAAACTGCCGCAGGCCCATCACCTGGCGCGCCGCGCGAACCGCGTCATCCGCCAGAACCTCACCTTCGCGCTGGGCATCATGATCGTGATGGTGATCGCCACGCTCGCCGGTCGTCTGCCGTTGCCGTTGGGCGTGCTCGGGCACGAGGGCGGCACCATCCTGGTCGTCATGAACGGGTTGCGGTTGTTGGCGCATCGACCGCGTGAGGTCGCTCCGGTGGGAAGCGCGGCGCGCTCACGGACGCCCGAGGTGGCACGGCAGGCGTGAGGGCGTGAGGGCGTTTGGGCCTGAGAGCGTGAGGGCGCGAGGGCGCGAGGGCGCGAGGTCATGAGGTCGTGGGGTCGTCCGGCCGCCGTCGCCTGCGCCGCCACCGCTTCCGTCAGCCTGCCCGCTTCCGTCAGGCGGCCCGCGTCCGTCAGCCGGCCCGCGTCCGCCCGGCGAACAGCACCGATACCGCCGCCAACATCGCCATCGTCACCATCACGACCAACGACGCGGCGTACCCCTGGGTGAGCGTCACGAGCGCGCCCACCGCCACCGGCGCCGCGGCCCGCGCGCCCGCTTGCACCATCGCCATACGGGCGTTGATGCGGCCGAAGTGCATAGGGCCGAAGGTGTCGGCCACCAGGGCCGCCCGCGCCGGCGTGATGGCGCCGAAGCCGAGGCCGTAGACGATCACGAACGCCCACAACAGAGCGTCCCCGGTGCCGAGGAGCAGCATGGTGACGCCCGCCGCCTGGGTGGTGAACAGCAGCGCGGCGATCACGAACCGTGGCACGACGTCGCCCAACGGCGTGAAGATCAGCCGTCCGGGCAACGCCATGAGTCCCACGGCACCACCGATGAACGCCGCCTGCGCCGGCTCCCGACCGGCCGCCAGGAGCAGCGGCACGATGTGCACCGCCAACGCCGAGATGACGAAGTTCGACAACCCGAACGCCACCGTCAACCACAGGAACGCGGGCGTGGCGAACGCCTCGCGGGCGGTGAGGGACGGTTCGTCCGGCG
>CAZOTV010000012.1:45716-49946 GCA_964582795.1 uncultured bacterium | reverse complement strand
CGTAGTACCCTGGGCGCGACCGCGCGGCGCAGCCGCGCATCAGCCGGTACGTCGTAGCCCGTACGCGCCCGTACGCGCGAACCCGTACCCACACGCCCATCACGCACTCGCCCCTTGTCTCGACCGTCACGGAGTTGACATGCAAGAACCCTCGTCCGCGGCAGAGCGGCCGTCCCCGCCCTCCGCCCCACGCAGCGGCGCAGGTCCGGAAGCCGGCAGCGCCTCCGAACGCCCCGTCAAGATCGCCACTCGCAACCTGACCAAGATCTTCGGCCCACGACCCGAGCGCGCCATCGAGCACATCCGCGCGGGCGGCTCCAAGCTCGAGGCGCAGGAGCGTCTCGGGAACGCCATCGGCGTGTACGACGTCAGCCTGGACATCCGCGAGGGGGAGACCTTCGTGCTGATGGGACTCTCCGGCAGCGGCAAGTCGACGCTGTTGCGGCTGCTCAACCGGCTGCACGAACCCACGGCGGGGCAGGTGCTGGTGGATGGCGTCGACCTCACGCGCCTTTCGAAGCGCGAGCTTCTGCGCGTTCGTCGCGAGAAGTTCAGTGGCATGGTCTTCCAGCAGTTCGCCATCCTGCCGCACCGGACCGTGCTCGACAACGTCGGTTACGGCCTCGAGCTTCAAGGGTTGGCAGCGAAGCAGAGGCACGATCGCGCCATGGAAGCGATCGACCTGGTCGGGCTCAAAGGGTGGGAGTCGAACTACCCGGCGCAACTCTCCGGCGGCATGCAGCAGCGCGTCGGGCTGGCCCGAGCGCTCGCTGTCGACGCGGACGTCTTGTTGATGGACGAGGCGTTCAGCGCGCTGGACCCACTGATCCGGCGCGAGATGCAAGACGAGCTGCTCGAACTGCAGTCGCGCATGAACAAGACCATCGTCTTCGTCACCCACGACCTCGACGAGGCGCTGAAGCTCGGCGACCGCATCGCCATCATGAAGGACGCCCAGGTCGTGCAGATCGGCACGGCCGAGGAGATCATCACGTCGCCTTCGGATGACTACGTCGCGGCCTTCGTCGAGGGCGTCGACCGCGCCGAGGTGCTGCGGGCGGGAAGCATCATGCAGCCCGTCAAGGACACCGCCCACGTGCGCGACGGCCCGCGTACCGTGCTCACGAAGATGCGCCGCTCGGGCTTGTCCGGGATCCTGGTCGTCGATTCGGAAAGGCGTCTTCACGGCTACCTGTCGGCCGAGGAACTGCGCGCGCAGCTCGCGGACGATGCGTCCTCGCGCGAACACGTCGACGAGGCGCGCATGACCGAAGCCACGGCCATCGAAGTCGACACGCCTCTTCAGGAGCTCATCACCCTCGCCGCGGAGACCCCCGGTCCTTACGCCGTCGTCGACGAGCGCAGACGGCTTCGTGGCGTGATCGTGAAAGGAGCCATCCTGGCGGCCTTGTCGAGGACGACGGCGGAATCGACGCTCGACGCCGACCCGGTAAGCGACCCACCCGATCCTGGCGACGGCGCCGAAGGAGCCCACCATGCTTGACTTCCGCGTACCCATCCGCGACTGGATCGAGACGGGCGTCCGTTTCCTGCAGCAGCAGTACGCCGTCTTCTTCGACGGCTTCAGTGACGGCGTCGAGGTCGTGGTCAGCGGCCTCCTGTCCACCTTCCAGGCGCTGCCGGCGCTCGCGCTCATCGTAGTCGTCGCGCTGATCGCGACCTGGATGGCGGGGTGGAGGCTGGGGCTGTTCGCCGCCATCGGTCTTCTGTTGGTCGAGAACATCGGGCTCTGGACGCCGTTCCTGCAGACGCTGGCGTTGGTGGTGACGGCGCAGCTGTTGATCGTCGTCGTCGGGCTGCCCCTCGGGATCCTGGCTGCCAGCAGCGACGGCGCCGAGCGGATCATGCGGCCGGTGCTCGACTTCATGCAGACCATGCCAGCGTTCGTCTACCTCATCCCGGCCGTCATGTTCTTCGGTATCGGTCTGGTTCCTGGTGTGGTCGCCACGTTCGTCTTCGCCATCCCGCCGCTGGTGCGGCTGGTGAACCTCGGCATCCGGCAGGTGCCCACCGACCTCGTGGAGGCGGCCGAGGCGTTCGGATCGACGCGTTGGCAGAAGCTCACCAAGGTGCAGATGCCGGTGGCGTTGCCGACCATCATGGCGGGCGTGAACCAGTCGATCATGCTCAACCTGTCCATGGTCGTCATCGCCGGCATGATCGGCGCGCGCGGCCTCGGCGCCGAGGTGCTGCGCGGCATCCAACGCATCCAGGTCGGCCAGGGGTTCGAGGCGGGCCTGGCGGTGGTGATCCTGGCCATCGTGCTCGACCGGCTCACGGCGTCGTTCGCGAAGTCTCCGGGCAACGGGTCCCGCTGACGCCATCCGACGTCGTCCGATCCCGTTCGCTGCGCAGCGCGGCCGCCGATTCGGGGCCCGGGGCGTCTGGCACTCGGCCGGTTGGCCAGGTGCTCGAACGACGCGTTGGCAGCGGGGCGTTCGGACCCCCGTGTGTGCCCGGGCCATGCACTTACGTCGTGTGAGGATTTGCACAGCACGAGCGACCGTGCTACGGTCGAACGAGGTCGATTGACGACGGAAGCTCGGCCGAGCGCACGGCTGTGCGCCACGGGATGTGCGCATCCCGAACCTGCAAGTTCCCCTTTCTTCCTGGAGGTACCTAGTGAAGCGTTTGATGATTGCCCTACTCATGGCGATGTCCTTTGGTATCGTCATGGCACAAGACGAAACCATCGATCTCGGTTACGTGCTGTGGGATTCCGAGATCGCCTCGACCCACGTCGTCGCGGCCGTCCTGATGGACGAGCTCGGCTACGACGTCGAACTCACGTCGGTGGACGCCGGCCCGATGTGGACCGGTGTCGCACAAGGCGACTTCGACGCCATCGTGGCCGCCTGGCTGCCCGCCACCCACGAGGCGTACTGGAGCCAGTACGGTGACGACCTCGTCGATCTCGGTCCCAACCTCGACGGCGCCGACATCGGCTGGGCCGTCCCGGCGTACGTGGAGGTCGATAGCATCGACGGGCTCAACGAGTACGCCGACACGTTCGGCGGCGAGATCATCGGCATCGACCCCGGCGCCGGCCTGATGGCTGCGAGCGACCGCGCCATGGACGTGTACGGTCTCGATGACTTCACGCTGCTCGACGGTTCCGACGCCGCCATGACGGCCGCGCTCGACCGCGCCATCAACCGCGACGAGCCGATCATCGTCACGAGCTGGCGCCCGCACTGGATGTGGGCCGCTTACGACCTGAAGTACCTCGAGGACCCCGAGGGCGTCTTCGGGGACGCCGAGAGCATCCACACCATCGTCAACGCCGACTGGGCCGAGAACGGCGCGCCGGAAGACGTCCGTGCGTTCCTCGACTCCTTCTACTGGACGGGTGAGCAGATGGGCGCCGTGATGCTGATGATCACGCAAGACGGCATGGAGCCGATGGACGCCGCCCGCGCCTGGATCGCGGACAACCGCGACGTCGTGGAGGGCTGGCTGCAGTAACGCGCGCGCGAGCGCAGCTCGACCGACGGAACGGGGCCCCCTGCGTGGAACGCGCAGGGGGCCCTTCTCTTACGAGACGCGCCGTGCTCGGCGTCTCGTTCCGCCGACGTTCTTAGTTGACGAACGGCAGGCCGGCGTCCATCCAGGCGCCGAAGCCGCCGCGGACGTTGCGCACGTTGTTGTAGCCGAGCGACATCAGGTACGCCTGCGCCCAGAAGCCGCGCGTGCCGGCAGCGCAGTACACCACGATCGGCGTGTCGAGGCTGGCGGGCAGCTTGTCCAAGTTGGCCGCGAGCTGCGTCACGGGGATGTTCACCGCGCCCTCGACATAGCCGTCATCGAACTCGTCCGGGTTGCGGACGTCGAGGATGAACGGCTCGACCTCGAAGATGTAGTCGAACGCGTCGGCGGGGGCGGTCTGCAGCCAACCGGACTGGCTGGCCAGCGTGACCACTTCGGCCATGCGCTCGGAGGCGGCGGTCTCGGTGACTTGCGCGACGGCGCCAGTGACGAGCATTGCGGCGATGAGGGCGATCAGGATGCGTTTCACGGGGTGGACTCCTTTCGGCAAGAGCCGTCTCGGCTCTAGAACCCGAAGAACTGGTGCTGCCCGATATCGACGATCAGGCTGCGCACGACGGTGGCGCCGACGAACGGCACCAGGGCGGCGAGGATGGGAAGGCGGCGGATGAGCGCCGGGGTGACGGCCAGGAGGATCAGGCCGAGGACGAACCAGACCCCGCC
>CAZOTV010000012.1:41965-45616 GCA_964582795.1 uncultured bacterium | reverse complement strand
AGGCCCGGGTAGATCATCACGAGCGTCGCGCCGAGCACCAGGCCCGCCGACCACAGCAGGCGCGGCCCCTTGTTCAGCCACACGAAGAAGCTCGAGCCGAGCGAGACGATCAACCCCCAGGCGCCGAGCCAGATGGGCGAGGTGGGCGTGAAGCTCAGGAACAGCCACACGTGGGTGAACCGGAAGCGCGCGGGCGACTCGAGCCACAACGTGAGCAAGTCGAGCAGGATCACGGCCATCGTCACCAACGCGTACGTGCGGGCTCTCGGGTGCTTCGTGATGTGGGCGATGGCGGTGACGACGATGGAGCCGCCCGCGAGCGCCACGAAGGCGAAGTGGAAGAGCGTCGGCCAATGCCAGAAGTGGGCCGAGTTGGGAACGCCGAAGAACTCGGTCATGTCAATGCACCGCCTCCTCGCGGGTCAAGCCGAAGCTGGCGGGAGCGTTGAGGTAGTAGAGGTTCGGTCCGGTGCCCTGCTCGGGCCGCAGCACGTCCACGCGCCGCGCGTTGCGGATCGCGATCGAGACGTCGCTGTTCGGGTCGCTGAGGTCGCCGAAGCTGCGGCACAACGTCGGGCAGGTCTCCACGCACGCCGGCAGCCGGCCTTCTTCGAGGCGGTGGCGGCAGAAGTCGCACTTCGACACGTAGCCGGCCGGGTGCATGAAGCGCGCGCCGTAGGGGCAGGCGGCGATGCAGGCCGAGCAGCCGATGCACTTCTTGGCGTCGATGTCGACGATGCCGTCTTCGGTGACGTAGCAGCAGCCCGTGGGGCAGACCGGCACGCACGGCGGGTTCTCGCAGTGCAGGCACTGCTCGGGCCGGAACTCGACGGTCAGGTTCGGGAACGTGCCGACGGTGGTGTTGCGGATCCACAGCCTGTGGTGACCGATCGGCACCTCGTTCTCCATCGTGCAGGCGATGGAGCAGGCCGCGCAGCCCACGCAGGCCGATAGGTCGATGGCCATCGCGTAGCGTTTCATACCGGCTTCCTCTCGCTCACCAGCGCGGAGATCGGCGGGTACTGCGGGTCCGGCGCGCCGGGGACGATGCGCACGAAGTTGTTCCGCAGGCCCGCGCCGCCGGAGATCGGATCGAGGTCGTAGCGCGTCTGCAGGTGCGTGTCAGAAGCGCCGCGGCCGTTCGCCACCTTCATCAGCGGCGACTTGTGGCCGAAACCGTGCACCATGTACACGCAGTCGGGGCGGATGCGCTCGGTGATCAGCACCCGCACCGGCCCTTCCCGCACGCCGTCCTGGTTCTCGAGGTAGACGTACTCGCGTTGATGCAGGCCGAGACGCTCGGCCTCCGCCGTGTTCAGCCACACTTCGTTCTCGCTCATCTGGTCCATCAGGACCTTGTTGTTGTGCGTGCGAGCGAAGGTGTGCATCGGCGCGCGGCCGTACAGCAGGCGGTACGTGTCAGGCGGCGCTTCCATCGGCGGCGTGTAGACCGGCAGCGGGTCGAGACCCGCTTCTGCGAAGCGCTCGGAGTAGATCTCGATCTTGCCCGACGGGGTGGTGAGGGGGTTGCGGTTGATGCGCTCGTAGTCTTCCCAGTACGGACGCCCGCGGCGGACGATGGTGCCTTGCTCGCGGATCGCCTCGAGGCTCGAGCCGATGCTGCGCATGCGGGTGTCGAGGTACTCCTCGATGTCCTCCCACGGGAAGAACTCACCGAGACCGAGTTTGATGCCGAGCTCGCGCGCGATCCACCAGCCGGGCTTGCTGTCGTACATCGGCTCGACGGCGGGGAAGCGCGCGGTGATGAAGGGCGTCTTGTGCGCCTGTACCAGGAAGTCGTCGTGACGCTCGAGGTAGGTGGACTCGGGCAGGATGACGTCGGCCCACATCACGTGCTCCATCGGCAGGACGTCGATGGCGACGTACAGGTCGAGGTTCTTGAGCGCCTCTTTGGTGCGCTCGATCATCGGGATGGAGTGGAAGACGTTCACGCCGTAGGAGAACAGCCCCTTGATGGGGTACGGTTCGCCGGTGATCATCGGCGGGATGAACTCCTGCACTGCCGTCGCGGTGCCGTAGAACTTGCCGCGGTCCACCGCGTCTCGGAACGGCGAGTCGGTCACGACGGCCGCGGTCGTGCCGCCGCAGCCGCCGGAGGCGGGCTCGAGCGGGAGCGGCGGGTGCGGGTAGGCGTCGAGCGTCGGCGCGTCGCAGAAGTAGTAGCCGCCGGGCATGCCGTAGTTCCCGAGCAGCACGTTCACCAGGTAGAGCGCGCGCATGCGTTGCGTGTCGTTGCCGTACCAAACCACGTGGCGGCCGACCGGCACCACGGCGCGCGGAGCGTGCTCCGCCATCTCGCGCGCGATGCGCCGGATCGTGTCTGCCGGGATCTCGGTGATGGCCTCGGCCCACTCCGGCGTGAACTCGGCGACGTGGGCGGCCAGCTGCTCGAAGCCGAGGGTGTACTTCTCGACGTACGCCGCGTCGTAGAGGTTCTCCTCGACCAGGACGTTCATCCAAGCCAGCAGGAGCGCCGTGTCCGTGCCAGGCTTGATCGGCAGCCAGTCGTCGGCCTTGGCCGCGGCGGTCGAGAACCGTGGGTCGACGACCACCAGCTTCGCGCCGCGTTTGAGCGCCATGGCGAAGTCCTGCAGCTGCGTGTTGTGCGTGTCCTCACCGATGTGGTGGCCGATCAGGACGATGTAGTCGGTCTCTTCCCAGTCGATCTGCTCGTGGCCCGAGATGCCGCGCCCGAAGGTGTAGACGCTAGCGGTCTCGCGCGGGCCGGTGCAGAGGCTCACCGACGGCTTGGCCGCGTTCGGCGACCCCCATGCGCCCGGCAGGTACGACGCGAACCAGCTGTCGCCACTGCCGTGGCCGAAGAACGCAACCGCCTCGGTGCCGTAGGTGTCGCGGATCGCGAACATCTTCTCGGCGATGTAGTCGAAGGCCTCGTCCCAGGACGCCTCGCGGTACTGGCCGTCTCCGCGCTCGGTGCCTTCGACGCGGATGAGCGGTTTCTTGAGGCGATCGGGGTCGTAGGTCTGCGTTGGCGCGCCCTGGCCGCGCGGGCACAGCATGCCGCGCGACTTCGGGTTGCCTTCGTAGCCGTCGACCTTCCGCACCTTGCCGCCGGCGACGTACGCCTTGATGCCGCACTTCCAGAAGCAGTTCTCGCAGTACGAGAAGACGGTCGTGACGTCCTGCGAGTACCACGCTCCCTTCGGCGGTCGGAACGGGTTCGGGAAGCCGTCCGGGAACAGCTGCGCTTCGGCAGTGGTTCCCAGCGTGAGCGCCCCGACCGTGGCGCACGACAGTTTGATGAAGTCCCTACGATCGACTCTCACGCGTGACCTCCTCGATCGCTTCTCGCAAGAAACGGGTGACGGGCCCGTAGAACGCGCTGGTGTCGCGCTCCGCGACGGCTTCTGCGTAGCGCTGGAACCAGGGGGCGACGAACCCGCGCAACAACGCCATCGCGGCCTCGTGGCCACCGCTGCGCACGAGCAACGCGCCGCCTTCTGCGACGGCCGCGATGTGGTCGGGAAGGTCCCGCCATGTGTCCTGGAGCTCGATGCCGTAGTCGGCGAAGGCGGCGCCCAGCAACTGGGCGCTCGGCCCCATCACCTCGTCGTCGATGGCGTACCCGACGTAGGGCGGCGCGGCGATGCCGCCTGGGCTGCTCACGAA
>CAZOTV010000012.1:38009-41865 GCA_964582795.1 uncultured bacterium | reverse complement strand
GACGTCAGGTCGACGAGGTCGATCGCGACCTTGTGCCCGTCTTCGAACACGGCGGGGGAGAGGACGCCGGCCACGCGGCGGCCGCGCGCGGTGGCCGCCGCGACCAACCGCTCGCACCAGCGGCTCTTGCCCGACCCGCGCGCGCCGGTGACGACGACTCGCTTCGGGGTCGAACCGGCCGATCGAAGCCATGTCTCGAGCAGGTCGCCGGGCCGGTCGAGCGCATCGGGGTCGAGCGCCATCGCCGGCACCTCGTCGGGGACGCGATCGATCCGACGCGGCAGGATCGCGCGCGGAACGCGGCGACCGTCGACCACCTTCGACACGACCTCGGTTGGCATGCCGTAGGCCTCGCTCAGGAGCGGCTCGGTGAGCGTCTCCTCCACGGTGCCCGTCGCCAAGGTGCGGCCGCGGCGAAGCAGGAGCACGCGATCGGCGAACATCAGCGCGCTGTTGGGCGCATGCGACGCCACCACGAACGACAAGCCGTGCTCGCGCGCCAAGTCCGACGTCACCTCGAGCACACGGAACTGATTGCGCGGGTCGAGATGCGCGTCGGGCTCGTCCATCAGCAGCACGTCGCAGCGTTGCGTGAGTCCGCGTGCGACCATCACCAGTTGACGCTCGCCGCCGCTGAGCTCGGTGTAGCGGCGCGTCTGGAAGTCGGCCAGTCCGACCCGGTCGAGCGACTCCGCCGCTATGGCGACGTCCTCCTTGCCGGGAGCCGCGAAGGTCGCCAGGTGCGGCGCCCTTCCCATCAAGGTCACGTCGAGCACGCTGTACGCGAACACGGCGACATGCAGCTGAGGGATCATGCCGATACGCCTCGCGCGCTCTGCCGGCGACATGGCGTACACGTCCTGGCCGTCGATGGTGACGGTGCCCCGGTCGGCGCGATGCACCCCGTTCAGGCACGACAGCAGACTCGTCTTGCCGCTGCCGTTGTGGCCGAGGAGGAAGACGATCTCGCCGGTCCGCACGTCGAGCGACACGTCATGAACGACCGGCTCGGCGGGGTCGTAGCCGAACGTGAGACTCGTGGCGCGGAGCCTTGGCTCGTTCACCAACGCGCTCCCTGCCTGCGCAGCAGGCCCACGAGCAACGGAACGCCGATCAGTCCCGTGAGGACGCCGAGCGGCACCTCGGACGGCAGCATCGAGCGCGACACCGTGTCGATGATCAACAGGAACGACGCGCCCAGCGCGAGGGACACCGGGATGAGCGCGCGATGGTCGGGCCCCACCAGCATGCGGGCGGCGTGCGGGATGACGAGCCCCACCCAGCCGATGACGCCGCCGACCGACACCGCCACGGCGGTCACCAACGTGGCTGCCACGATCAGGAGCGCCTTCGTCCGTTGCGGGTGCATGCCGAGGGCGGTCGCTTCGGCGTCGCCGAGCGAGAGGACGTTCAGGCGCCAGCGCACCAGCACGAAGTAGGCCGAGCCGGCGGCGGTCAACCCCAGCAGGAGAGGGAGATTCGCCCAGCGCACGCCCGTGAGCCCGCCGAGGAGCCAGAAGGTGATCGAGGGAAGCGCGTCGAGCGGGTCGGCCAGGTACTTCAGAAGCGAGGTGAGGGACGCGAAGAACGAGCCGATCAGGATCCCCATCAGGGTCAGTACGATCACCGGGGCCGAGCGGTACAGCCGCGAGCCGAGGAACGCGAGCGTCACGGCGAGCAGACCGAACGCGAAGGCGGCCGTCTGCACCAACAGGGCGTCGCCGCCCAGCAGCAGGACCAGCGCCGCGCCGAAACCGGCGCCGGCGGTCACCCCGAGAAGGCCGGAGTCCACTAACGGGTTCGTGAAGATGCCCTGGAACACCGCTCCCGTTACGGACAGGCCGGCGCCGATGGTGAGCGCCGCCAGCACCCTTGGCAGCCGCACGTCGAGCACGAGCCTACGCGCGATCTCGGGCACGTCGGCCGCGGCCCCGGGCCAGGCGCTCGAGAGGAGCGACCGAGCGACGTCCCCCACGCCGATCTGGTAGAGGCCGAGCGTGAGCGACACGACCCCGAGGACCAACGGGGAAACGAGCGTGACGCCGACAACGGCCGCACGCCAACGCGGCGCGGGCCGCTGCGCACCGCCTCCTATCGTCGGCACAAGGCCGTGACCTCGTCGGGGGAGATCTCGTAGTCGTAGAAGCGCCGGTAGAAGAAGCCGGTCTCACCTTCGCAGTCGAGACCGGTCAGCGCGCCGTGAAGGGTCTCGGCCAACCAGACCACCGCCAGCACCGAGTCGGGAACCGGCGTGTCCCATGGCGCCACCAGCTTGGGCACGCGCAGGACGTTCCCGCTTCGCACCGCTTCGAGCAACTGCCAGGACGGGTCCTCCACGATCGCCTCGATCGACGCGCGTCCGTAGGGCGGCACGAGCACGAACTCCGGGTCCCACACCAGCACTTGTTCGATGTCCACGTCGTTCCACCCGCCGCCAAGGTGCGCCGTCACCGACTCGCCGCCCGCCGCCTGGATGAGGGCGCTCTGGTACATGGCGCCGCTCGCGACGCGCGTCCGCTCGGTGCCGGTGAAGAGCACACGCGGTCGTTCGCCCACCGAGGCGGTGGCCTGCTCGACCTTCGCCAGCACGTCGTCGTAGTACGCCACCCACGCCTCGGCGCGCGCGGCCGCGTCCGGCCCGAGGGCTCGACCCAAGATGCGCATCGCGGCGCGCAGGCGCTCGAGCGACTCCCCTTCGAAGCCGATCACCGGGATGCCGATGGCCTCGACCGGCGCGACCCAATCGGAGCCCGAGGAAGCAAGCACGAGGTCGGGCGCGAGGCTGGCCGCGAACTCGGCGTTGGTGGTGTCCTCGGGCGCATCGATGCCGATCTCCCTGAAGCGCGGGTCGATACGCGTCATCGCCGCGGCGCCCTCGGGGTCGCGCGCACCGAGGTAGTTGGCGTTCACCAAGCGGTCCCCCGCGCCCACCGCGTAGACCATGTACGTGGCCAGCGAGTACGGACTGAAGATCCGCTCCACCGGCTGGGGCAGTTCGATCGTCCGGCCGTCTTGGTCCTCCAAGGTGACGCTCGCCGGAAGGAGCCCGGCTGCCACGAGGGCGCGTTGGCCGTCGACGGAGACCGCGAAGCGTTGGAACGCTCGCGCCTCGGCCGTGTCCGTCACGGTCCGTAGGACGGCTCCGTGGGTCACGGCGACGGTGCCCGCGCTGCGCCAGTCGACACTGCCGCGCTCGAGCACGAGGTCGGCGTCACCATCGACGATCGCCACGCCGGCACCGTAGGCGTCGGCCAGCGCCGTGAGCACCGGAACGAGATCGGCCTCGGCCCGAACGCGAGGCGCTGCGGCCACGGCGGACGCGGAGACGAACGAGACGAGCAGCGCGAGCGCCAGGAAGATGACGCGGCGGACGAGGACGTGGCGAACCAGCATGTCGAACCTCCCGAGTGGGCGCCCGCGGCGAGCGCCGGGACGCGGATGGTCCTATCCTGTTCCATCACACACGCTTCGTACACTGACACATGACCCAAGGAACCCGACGGGCGTCCGACGTGCCGCGCTCGTGGCACGGCGTGATCCTCGCGGGCGGCGCGTCGCGACGCTTCGGGACCGACAAGGCGTTCGCGCGGATCGCCGGCAGACGGCTGATCGACGCGGCGGCAGCGTCGTTGCGCGAGGCCGACGGGATCAGCGTGCTGCTCGGCTCTCCGGAGCGCAAGGCTGCCGTTGCGCCGCTGCTGCCTGCGGGATGCGTCGCCGTGGCGGACGATCTACCCGGCCACGGACCGATGGGAGGGTTGGCGACCGCGCTGGCGCGCCGGCCCGGCGGTTGGGTGGCCGTGCTTGCCGTCGACCTGCCGCTGGTGCCGAGCGCGTGGTGGGCCTGGCTGGCGGG
>CAZOTV010000012.1:31677-37909 GCA_964582795.1 uncultured bacterium | reverse complement strand
TGCTTGCCGTCGACCTGCCGCTGGTGCCGAGCGCGTGGTGGGCCTGGCTGGCGGGACAGTACCGGCAAGGCGCCCAGGCGGTCGTGCCGAGAGACGGGTCCGGCAGGTGGGAGCCGTTGGCGGCCCTCTACCATGGTTCGTTGGCCGGCAGCCTGGCGGAGGTGCTGCTGGGCGCGCGCGCGGGGCGCGGGCCGCGCGCCCTGGCGCTCCAACCGTGGCTCGACGGGCTGGCGGCGGACGGCCGTCTGGTCGTCGCAGATCCGCGCGAGATGCCTCATGGCGCGCTCGCGAACGTCAACCGGCCGGAGGACGCAGCCGTGCTCGCCGAGGTGGCATCGAGTGAGGCGGCGGCGACGGATGCGGCAGCCAGTGGGGCGGCAGCGACTGAGGCGGCAGCGACTGAGGCGGCAGCGACTGAGGTGGGAGCCGGTGGGAAGGCAGCGAGTGAGGACGGTTCACCCGAAGCCATGTCACTCGATGTCGACAAGCAGGAGCCCGATACGCCCGAGACCTAACGGCCGCGTCGCTCGGCCAGGGACGTCGCCGGCGCAAGGCGCCAGGCGACCACCGAACCGAGTGCCGTGAACGCCGCGAACGTCGCCAACGTCCCGGCCGTCCCGATCACGGCGGCGAGAAGGCCGACGCCTGCGCCCACGACGGTCGCGCCGCCGATGGCGGTGTTCGCCACCGCCACCCAGGTGGGCCGCTCGTCCGCCGGTGGCGCGTCCACGAGGTACGTCTTGCGCCCCAGGCGGATGCCCGCGTACCCGACGCCGGAGAGTAGGAACGCGGGCGTGTAGACGTACGCCAACTGCCACGACTCGGGAAGGAGCGTGGTGGCGAAGGCGTACGCGACGGCAGCGATGCTCAAGACACCCCCGAGCGCCATCGCCTTGTGGCTGGCCAAGTCGGAGATGCGCCCCCATGTGGGGCTGGCGATGCTCGCAGCCAACGCGTTGGCCGCCACGAAGACCCCGAGGCTGCCAAGGGACGCATCCACGTTCTCGCGACCGTACAGCGTCAGGAACGGCACGCTCAACGGGACCGCGAGCAGCAGCGCACGCGCACCGACGAACGCGCGGAAGCCCGGCGCCTCCGCTAGCAGGCGCGCGCCGGCGGCCGCTTCCTGCAGCGCGTTCCGGCCGCCGGCCGTGTGGCCGGGCGCCTCCCGGATGCGCGCGAACGCGAGCGTGGCCACCGCGTAGCAGGCGGCCGCTGCCGCGAGCAACACCACGTACGGCAGCCGCTCCTGCGAGTCGGCGACGGCGACGTCGATCATCAGACCGGCCGCCACACCGAGGACGCCGCCGATGGTGGAGCGCCAGGCCAACACGCGCCCGCGACCGCCTTGCGGGACGGTCTTGGCGATGACGTCCTTGAACGCCACCGACCCGACGCCGCTGGCCACGTTGAACAGCGCGAGCGCCGCCAGGACCGCTGCACCCGCCGCCCAGCCGGACAGGGCAGAGGCGGCGAACGCCATGGCCATGAGCGCCACGGTCTGCACCGACGCCGCCGCCACCCACCACGGGCTCCTTCGTGGCACGGACCGTAGCCGCCCCGAGACGGCCAACTGCGGAAGCAGCGAAGATGCGTCCTTGACCGGCACCAACAGGCCCGTCAGCGCCGCGGGCGCGCCGACGGCGGACAGGACCCACGGAAGGACCGTGCCGGGGCTCGCGAGCTGCTCACCGAGCTTGCTGGCGGCGCCGCTGATGACGTTCCAGGCGGCGTTGCCGGGAACGAGGATGCAGGCGTCGCCGGGCAGGTCGTCACACGCTGACGGCTCGTCCTCGCCGAGCAGCGCCTGGCGGAACCGATCGGTGAGCGCCGTCGGTAGTCCGAGCGTCGGATCGACGGTGGCCGAGCTCGAAGGTTCTGCCGTCACCCCAAGGACGACAGCGCGGCGTCGAGAGCGTCGAAGCCGAGTTCGAGATCGCTTCTCTCGATCGTCAAGGGAGGCGTGACCAGCAACACGTTGTAGCGGCCGAAGGCGTACACCCCTTCGCGCCGCAGCGCGCCCGTCAGCTTGGCGATGGCGCTGTTGTCCCCGCCGTACCAGGGCACCAGTGGCTCCTTGGTGTCGCGGTCCTTGACGAACTCGAGCGCGAAGAACGCGCCGACGCCGCGGGCGTCCCCGATGACCGGGTGCTTCGCTGCCAACGCGTTCAGTCCGTCCGCGAGCCACGGCTCGAGCTCGCGGGCGCGCTGGAACAACCCCTCGCGCCGCATGGTCGACACCGTCGCGAGTCCGGCCGCCATGGCGAGCGGGTGGCCGGAGTAGGTGTGACCGCACATCAGCGCCGCGTCGTCGAAGTGCTGCGCGAGCCCCTCGCGCACCAGCACGCCGCCCAGCGGCACGTAGGCCGACGCCACGCCCTTCGCGAACGTGATCATGTCGGGCACGACGCCGAATCGGTTGGCCGCGAACGTCTCTCCTAGTCGGCCGAAACCGGTCATGACCTCGTCGAAGATCAGCACGATGCCGTGGCGCTCGGTGATGCGCCGGAGGCCGTCGAGGTACCCGGCTGGGTAGACGACGACGCCGTTGGAGCCGACCACCGGTTCGATCAGCAGCGCCGCGACGTTCGAGGGGCCTTCGAACATCAGCACATGTTCGAGATGATCGAGCGCGCGGCGCGTCTCCTCTTCGGCATCTTCGGTGAAGAACGGGCTGCGGTACGGGTACGGGGTGAAGAAGTGGACCACGCCGGGGATGCCGGGCTCGTTCGCCCAGCGCCGATCCTCGCCCGTCAGGCTGCCCGCGCCGGGTGCGGAGCCGTGGAACGAGCGGTATCCGGAGAGGACCTTGTGCCGCCCGGTGATCATACGAGCCATCTTGATGGCGTCCTCGTTCGCCTCGCCGCCGCCAGTGGTGAAGAACACGCGCGCGCCTTCGTCCCACGGCGCGACCTCGGACAGCAGTTCCGCGAACTCCGACCGGACGTCGTTCACCAGGGCGGGGGAGAGGTAGCACAGTGTCTCCGCCTGCTTCTGGATCGCCTCGACCACCGCCGGGTGCCCGTGCCCCAAGTTCACCGCCACCAGCCCCGCCGAGAGATCGAGGTAGCGCTTGCCCTCGTCGTCGTACAGGAACGACCCTTGTCCGCGCGTGAACGTGGGCGTGCTCACCGCCGCCTGCTTGCTCCAGGGTGTGAGGACGTGACGGTGGGAACGGGTGGTGCGGGTGGTGCTCATCCGGGCCCTCCTCGCTTCCGCGGGCCGGGCCGCAGCACCGGAACCGCGCGATGGTTCGAGATGCGCCGAGCGTACAGCATCGGGGTGGGCCGCGCGAACGCCCGCCGACCGGAGTTGCCCACGTAGCCCCGGTCGTTGCCGGGTTTGCGCCAGGGTGCGCGTTCGCACGCGGCGCCACGCGGTCGATGACGTATGGTGGCCCCGATGCCAGGATTCGGACCCCTGCCCGACGCCCCGAAGGGGGGCAACGGACCCGCCTCCGACTCGACCGTCGAGCGCACGATGCAGCGCCTGGCGCGCGTCGGCGCGCGCGCGGTCAGCGCGGTCGAGAAGCGCGCGTACGCCGTAGGGCTGCTCTCGACCAAGCGCCTGCCGCTGCCCGACTTCTTAGGCATCGGGTTCATGAAGACGGGCACGACGTGGCTCTACGAGAACTTGCGTTGTCACCCCGAGTTGCACTTGGCCGACGCGAAGGAGCTTCGCTATTTCGACACGCCGCGCTACCTCGAGCCGCTGGCCCGCTACGCGGGCAACTTCCGAGGCGCCAACGGCAGGCTGAAGGGGGAGATCTCGCCCTCGTACGCCTTGGTGCCGGAACGCCGAGTCCGGGAGATCCGTCGCTTGCTGCCCGACGTGCGCTTGCTCGTGCTCCTGCGGGACCCCGTGGAGCGCGAGTGGTCGCGCGTGACGCACGCCTTCCGCAAGGACGGACGCGACATCCGTGAGGCCGCCGACGAGGAGGTCATGGCGATCTTGGGACGCGGGACGCTCGCGAGCCGCGGGGGGTACAGCGGCACCATCGAGAAGTGGCTGCGGCACTTCCCGGCCGACCGGCTGTTCGTCGGCTTCTACGAAGACTTACAGGCGCGTCCCCAAGGCCTGCTGACCGACGTGTTCGCGTTCTTGGGCGTCGACACGGACGTCGACTGGGAGCGCTACCCGTACGGCAGCGTCATCGTGCCGCCCAACGGACCCGAGTTCGCCGAGCACGACCAGGGGCGGGGCGTAGCCGTGGACGAAGGTTACGAGAACTCGAAGGTGTACTTCCCCGAGCGGTACCGAGACGTGCTGCAAGGCGCCTACCGCGACGAACTGCGAGCGCTGAGGGGCCGGTTCGGCGACGCCATCGATCGCTGGCCGTGCGCGCGCCAGCTCGATTGAGCACGGGCTAAGCTCTCAAGGCACCGCGATCGGTCCGAACGCAGGCAACGGCAACCCGCTCGCTTCGCCCCGCACCACGTCTTGGATGCGCGGCGCGGTCACCGAGTCGACGAACGGCCGCATGTAGCGCACGTACGGCGTCGTGGACGGTGAGGACGCCAAGGTGATGCGCACCGCGTGGTCGTTCGCGGGGTCGCGCCGCACGTCGGTGATGGCGACGGTGTTGGTGCCATAGACC
This sequence comes from uncultured bacterium, assembly GCA_964582795.1. Classification (GTDB taxonomy): domain Bacteria; phylum Deinococcota; class Deinococci; order Deinococcales; family Trueperaceae; genus CAZACZ01. The sequence goes on along the minus strand of CAZOTV010000012.1, from coordinate 33,312 downwards.
TCGGCATCGACGTCGCCCGGGTCGGGGGGACCGTCGTAGACGGTGAAGTAGTCGGCGTAGCCGCTGGAACCGGGCGCGCTCGTCTGGGAGATGGTCCGGTCCGTGACGATCGTGATGACGCTACCCGAGCGCGTCGCGGCCACGATGCGGGGGCCGGTGCCGTCCACCGCCTCGCCTAGGATGTGCTCGCGCACGACGAGCGCGATGCGCTGGCCGAGTTCGCGCTGACCTTCGGCGCTGAGGTGGATGCGGTCACTGCGGGGCAGGTCGTGCGTCACCACCATGTGCGAGTTCGCCTGCGGGGCGATCGCCGTGGCGGGGTCGAGCGCGGCCGTCGGCGTCACCCAGGCACCCTGTTCGAGGCGGCGTTGCCGCTCGGCGACGTCGGCGTGTTGCCGGTGCAGTACCACGCCCGCCGTGCCGTTCACGCTGGTGCCGTGCGAAGCCAGCTGGGCGTAGATCACGACGGGCTCGCGGCCGCTGTCGTCGAGGCGGGTGCGGAAGCCGTCCCAGACGGCCACCGTGAACGCCGAGAAGTTGTTGCGCAGCGTGTTGCCCCGGCTGTCGGTCTCACCTTGATACCAGTAGACCGCCATCACCGGACCACCCTCGGCATCGAAGTCGTTGGCGGTGGTGGGGTCGGCGCGAAGGCCCACGGACATCAGCCCGCGGTAGGCGGCGCTGCCGAAGAGCTTGCTGCGGTCGGTGTCGGGGACCCCCGAGTTCCAGGCGCTGAGCCCGGAGCCACCGAGCGCCGCGGGGATCAGGTAGACCAGTCTGCCTGCTGCGGGCGAGCCGGCGGGCGCGTACGCCAACTGCCGCCCGAGCTCGACGCCCGGAGACGCACCAGCGCCCGCGTCGACGCTGACGATGTCGAGTTGCCCGGTGGCGTCGTCTCCCGGCTCGTAGGCGCCCTTCCAGACGTAATCGTTCCCGAGCATCCGCACCTCGGGCCAGTCCGCGGGCGTGACCATGTCCGACGGGATGTTCCCGTCCCATCCGACGGCGTTCGATTGGCCCGCCACCAGGATGGTGATGTTGCCGACCGGTACGTCCACTCCGGTGAGTCCGTCGGCGTCCACCGCCAGCGTGCCGAAGGCCTGGTTCGCGCTCACGTTCGGGTCGAACACGGCGGTCTGGCCAGGGATCGGCTCCGAAGTCGAGCCGGAGAGACCGCCGAACGTCAGGCCCGAGAACGGCTCGTTCCCGGCGTTGCCGACGAGGACGGGGACGTCCTGCGTCAGCGCGACGTAGCTCAGTCGCAGCGGCCGCACCACCAGCGACGCAGGTAGCGTCGGGTCGACGGCCTTGTCGAGCAGGCGGATGACGTCGTCGATCTGCACGTCGTCGTCGGCGACGAGGTCGGCGTGGTAACGCTCGTAGGCGGTCGGGCTGGCGTTGGCGCCGGTCGCCACGTCGAGTGCCATGAGCACGTCGAGCACGTCGACGTCGTCGCTCTGGTCGAGGTCACCCAGGGGGAAGTGCGCGAATGCGGGTTCGAGGTCGGTGCCGAAGAGGTCACCGGTCGACGCCAACGTCGTCAACGCGCGTTCTGCGTCGGCCCGAAGGAATGCTCCACTGTCGACGTCCTCGAGCGTCGTGCCGCGTGGAGACGCGGCGGGCGTCACGGACGTG
>CAZOTV010000012.1:0-31577 GCA_964582795.1 uncultured bacterium | reverse complement strand
GTCGACGTCCTCGAGCGTCGTGCCGCGTGGAGACGCGGCGGGCGTCACGGACGTGTCCTCGAGGCGTACCTCGACGCCGACGCCCGAGCCGTCCCGCGCGTAGGTCGCGGCCGAGGCGAGCGCTGGGGTGGGTGCTGCGGGGCTCGCCTCCCAGTGCAGCGTGAGCGTTGGGCCGCTCACGTCCTCCACCGCCACGAGAGCGACGGTGACGTGGCCGTTCCCATCGTCGAAGGCGCGCACGAGCGCCAAGCCCGTCGTGCTCGAGACGCCCGTGAAGCGTGCCGTGGCCACGTCATAGTGAAGTTCGAGTTCTGCGGCTGCGATGGGCGCATCGAACGTCACGGCCTGCGTCGACGTGGTGCCATCGAACGGAGAGGCACGCAAGCAGGCGGGCAGCGCAAGAAGTGCCGCAACCAGAAGAGCGATGCGGAGGGCTCGCGCGCTCATGGCCGTGCCTCCACCGGTAGCGCGCCTCCCAGGACCGGAACCATCTGCTGTGATGCGTTCACGACCGAGGCGCCTTCGCTTACGAAGAGCAGGGGTCCGTCGCTGTCACGCGTGAGCGACACCTGTGCCAGGACGCCGTCCGGCAGCGAGGTGCCCGACGGGCATGCGACGATGACGGTGCTGGGCCCGGAGGCGAACAGGCATCCGCCGGGAACCCCGCCGCCCTTGGCGACGTCCGTGATCGAGGCGCCTTCTGCCCTGACGTCGAACTGGGCGCCGCGAACGCCCGCTTCGCTGCCGTCCATGCGGATCGCCGCTTGGCAGCTTTGGCCGGTGTCGACGCTGTTACACGCGATGCCCACGGTGGAAGGCACGAACGAGATCTGCGTCTGATCGGTGGATGAGAACCCGGCCGAGACCGTCCGACTCGCCGGCGCCGAGACCGTACATGAAGCCGACGTCCCGGCACAGTCGTCACCCCAGCCGGTGAACGCGGACCCGTGGCGCGGGTGCGCCTCGAGTTGGAGAGGCAGCGCAGCTTCCCCCGTGCAGTCGGACGTGCACTGGATCACACCGTCGTTGGCGCGCACGACGCCGAAGCCACTGCCGGCTAGCTGCACCGTCCACGACAAGGAGGCGTCGACGAACGTCGCCACCACCGAATGAACGGTCGTCACGTTCACGACGCACGTGGATCCGCTGGCCACGGCACACCCCGACCAGCCGCCGACCGCGGACGCGGCGTCGGGCACGGCCGTCAACGTTACGCTGGTTCCTGCGTCGAAGGGGGCGCTGCAGGTCGTGCCGCAGTCGATACCGGCCGGATCGCTGGTCACCGTGCCGCTGCCGGAGCCGGCAAGCGTGACCGTCACGCTGGCCCCACCGCCGCAGGCGGCGAGCGCGGACAGGACGCCAGCCATCATGGCGCCATGGACCCATGCGCGTCGTCGAGGATGGGAGGCCCGTACGAGTTGGCAGGTTGGCATCGTGCTAACTATAGGCACGCGCGCATGAATCTGCATGTGACGAGTCGGCACTTCTCGCCCCGTCGGGGTGACGGTGTGCGGTGAAGTCGGTCGTTTGCAGCGTGTGTGAAGCGTGGTGCGGCTTCGGTCACTAACTCGGGACGTCCCGAACGGCTACGCTGGGTGCAACGCCGAACCGTTCGCGCCGTGGCGGCGCGAACCGTCGTGTCTCGAAGCGATGGGGCAGGCATCCTGCCCGCGCAACGGGAACCCCCGGGTTTCGGCAAGCCACCTCGAACGGCCCTGATCACGGGTCTGCGTGTGAAAGGAGACGAAGTGCATTCCATACGCAAGTTCTCCCTACTTGCCCTGCTCGCCGTCGTGCTCGGAGCCTGCGGTAGTCCGCCCCCGCCCGCCACGGTCGACCTCACGGTGACCATCGTTGGTTCGGGCAGCGTCGAGGTCGTCGAGCTCAGCGAGACCCTCAACGCGACCGGGACGGTCCAGGTCACGCAAGGAGCGACGATCACACTCGAGGCCACGCCTGCGGCCGGCTTCGTGTTCGCAGGCTGGACCGGCTGCACTGCCGCGGGCGCCACGTGCACCGTGACCGTCGACGCCGCCACTACCGTCACCGCCACCTTCTCCCAAGACACCAAGACCCTCACCATCAACATCGAGGGCGCCGGCAACGGCACCGTCACCATCGACGGTACCGACGTGCTGACGGCAAGCGACACGCGCGTGGTCGCCACGGGCACCGCGGTCTCCCTGGTCGCCGCGGCCGATGCCTCGTCGGACTTCGCGGGCTGGTCGGGCGCGTGTACCGGCACCGGCGCTTGCGACATCACCGTCGACGCGGACACCACCGTGACCGCCACCTTCGACGTCAAGACCTACGTGGTCAGCGTCGATTTCGTGGCCGGTCTCGGAAGCGGCACCGTGACCTCCGACGTGGGCGGGATCGCTTGCAGCTACACTGCGGGCGGTGCGGCTTCGGGAACCTGCCAGAGCAGTGAAGTCGCTGCGAACAGCGTCATGACGCTCACCGCCACGCCAGAGGCCGGCTCCGAACTCGCGAGCTGGGGCGGCGACGGCGCCACCTGCGACCCGAGCGGCGCCTGTGCCGTGACGGTCGACGGCGCCAAGACGGTATTGGCGCGCTTCAGCCTCGACACGCCGGTCGTCGACAGCGTCACCATCCCCGACCCGGCGACCAGCGCCTCGCCAAACGACGCCTACGAGTTCGTGGACGAGCCGACGGGCGCCTCTGCCGAGTACACGCAAGGTGACGTTGTGACCGGCACCTTCCTCTTGCCGCTGGCGTATGCGGACAACTACCTCTCCGAGGTCGTGAGCGCCGTGCGCTTCGCCGATCTGCCGATTCCCGCGGGTGCCGTGATCACCAACGCCTACATCCAGTTCCGCAGCCGCTCCACCGGCACCGCCGGAACGGCCGGGGATCTGGAGACCGCGAACCTGCGCATCTTCGGTGAGGCCAACATCAACGCCGCGTTGTTCGTCGACGACGCCCAGAACGACATCACCGGTCGGGCGCGCGTCGCGCCGTCGGTGGCGTGGACGCCGACCACCTGGGGGACGAACCAACGCGCCGTGGCCCAGCAGACGTCCGACGTCTCCGAGATCCTCCAGGCCATCATCGACCAGGCAGGTTGGACGAACGCCGGCAACGCCGTCGTGCTCATGATCGAGAACGACGACGAGGACGCCTCCGTCGGCTACCGCACCGCGGCCGACAGCCGCACGGTGCTGAACGGTGTCGCCGACGGCGCCGCCACCCTGCACTTCGAGTACAAGTAAGCGCTTCGGCGCTTCCTGCGCGGCGCCCCACGACATCGAGCGTGGGGCGCCGCGCTCACGCCACCCATCCGTCACCGTTCCGGGCCGGACGGCCCCTGGAGGAGCATGCGCATCGTTCGCGCCATCTGGGCACGTCTGAAGGCCGCGTTCCGGCCCTTGGCCCGGCGGATCGAAGCCATGGGCCTGCCGGAGTTCGCGACGCCGGCCCCCGGCTTCGAGATGCAGCGTCCGCGCTCGATCTCGAACGCCGGCGCCATCCACGTCGGACGAGACGTCAAGATCGGACCGAACAGCGTGTTGAAGGCCAACACGCGCTTCCCCGGCGGATGGATGCGGCACCCCGAGGGCAAGCACGTCGAGCAGCGCTTCGCGCCCACCATCCGTATCGGCGACCGCGTCACCGCGACGTCGGCGCTGCACATCGCGGCGTTCCAGGAGATCGTCATCGAAGACGACGTCATGCTGGCCGGCAACGTGTTCCTCTGCGATGGGCTGCACGGCTACGAGAACGCCGACGTGCCGTACAAGTTCCAAGGCATCTTCCGGGTTGCGCCCATCCGTGTCGGCCGCGGTGCGTGGCTCGGGCAGAACGTCGTGGTCATGCCGGGCGTCACGATCGGTGAGCTCGCGATCGTCGGAGCGAACGCCGTCGTGACGACCGACGTTCCGCCGAAGACCATCGTGGGCGGCGTCCCCGCTCGGCCGCTGCGACGTTGGGACGCCGGCTCGGCTAGCTGGGTCGCCGTCGAGAGCGGCGTCAGCGGCGTACGCGGTGAGGTCCAGGGTGAGCATGCCGTCGAACGCTGAACCTGCCCGCCCGAGCGACCCCGGGGGCCCGACGCGCGACCGGCCCCTCGTCACCATCGGCATCCCGACGTACAACCGCGCGGACAAGACGCTCCGCCGCGCCCTCGAGTCGGCGCTGGCGCAGGACTACCCCTATCTTCAGGTCATCGTCGCGGACAACTGCTCCGAGGACGACACCGAGCGGGTCGTACGTGAGGTCGGCGGAGACCGCGTCGACTATCTTCGTCACCCCGCCAACATCGGCGCGGAACCGAACTACAACTCCCTCGTGGCGCGGGCCGATGGTGACTTCTTCCTGCTGCTCCACGACGACGACCAGATCGACCCCGACTTCATCACGAGGTGCGTCGCCGCGGCCGGCACCGCCCGACCAGGACTGATCCGCACCGGGACCCGCGTGATCGGGATGGACGGGCAGATCGTCTACAGCCGCCGGAACCAGGCACCGGGAACCTCGGTGACCGACCTGATCCACGCTTGGTTCACGTCGAAGACCTCGTTCTATCTTTGCAGCACCGTATTCCACACCGAGACGCTGCAGGCCGTCGGCGGCTTCTCGTCACCCAAGCACCTGTTCAACGACGTCGCCACGTACGTACGCGTGGCCGCCGCCGGGGGCACCATCGAGGTGTCGGACGTCAAGGCGACGTTCCTGCAGCACGTGGGCAGCCTCGGGAAGGTGAGCGCCGTCAAGGCTTGGGCCGAGGACGCGGCGTACGTCATCGACGTGATGTGCGACGCCGTGTCGACAGCGGACGCAGGACAGCCGCGGCGCCCGCACGGTCCTTGGGGGCCTGAACCACTCACTGGTGCCGGCTTGGCGTCGTTCCGCCGGGACGCCACGGCCTACTTCTGCCGGAACTGCTATCACCGAGCCGCTCGCATCGACGATCCTGCCGAACGCGCCACGGCGTTCCAAGTGGTGCAAGAGGCGTTGCGCTGCCGTCAGCGTCCGTGGCAGTATCGCGCCCGTCGCTGGGCGCGAGGGATGGTTCGGAAGGTTCGGACGTCCGGTTCATGAGCGAGACGACGAACGGCCCTCCGACCGACCGGCCGCTCCGCATCGCGTTCCTCACCCCCGAGTACCCGACCGAACGAGTCGGCAGAGGCGGCGTAGGAAGCTACGTCGACAAGATGGCGCACGCGCTCGCAGCGCGTGGCCACGACTGCACCGTGTTCGTCACCAGCCGGCAGGATGGCGAGACCGATCACGGCGGCGTGCGTGTGGTCCGCGTCGGCGTCACGCGTTCCCCCTGGTGGCGGGCGTTGGCGCGGCTGGTGCGTCCGTTCGATCCGCAGGCGTACGTGTTCATCGACATCGCCAACGCCAAGCGCTTGGCCGGCGCGCTCGAGCGCGAACACGCGAAGCGGCCGTTCGACGTCGTGCAGAGCGCGAACTACCGCGGCACAGGCCAGTTCGTGCGGCAGCGGCCCGAGCGCAGGCACCTGGTGCGGATCAGCACGTCACGACTGCTCTACCTGCCGGCGTACGGACGCAGCATCACGCCCCTTGCCAGGCTCATCGAGCGCATCGACGTGCGCAGCCAGCGCAGGGCCGACGCGAGCTACGCCCCCAGCGACTTCCTGCGGCGCTACTTCCGCGACACGTACGGGCTCGACGTCCGGCTCGTGCGGCCACCGACGCCGGTCGACACGCTGGTCGTCGGCGTCGCCCCGGCCGACCTGCCGCCGAGGTACCTGGTGCACTTCGGCTCGCTCGGCAAGCGCAAGGGTACCGACGTGGTGGCGGCCGCGCTCCCGCTGGCGTGGCAGGCTGCGCCCGACCTGGCGATGGTGTGGGCCGGGCCGATCGACGAAGAGGCCGGCGACCAGTGGACCGCGTCGTTCGGGGACCGCGCTTCGCAAGTACGCATGCTCGGTCCGCTCGACAAGCCGGCTCTCTACGCCGTCGTGAAGAACGCCGTGGCCAGCGTGCTTCCCTCCCGCATGGACAACCTGCCCAACACCGTCATCGAGAGTCTCGCCCTCGGCACGCCGGTGATCGGCAGCGACGGCGCCAGCATCGACGAACTCGTGACGCCTGGCGTGAACGGCGCGCTCGCGCCGATCGGCGACGAGGCGGCGCTCGCCCGCGAGATGGCCGCGGCATGGAACGAGACGGCGCCGTGGTCGAAGGCAGGCAACGCGCGCATCGGCCTGCCGGACGAGATGCACCCCGACGCCGCGGTGGCGGCGTTCCTCGAACTGGCGAGGCCGGCGCGGACCTAGTCAGCCAGCCAGGCAACCCCGTACGGTGGCAGCGAACGCTGCCAGGGCGCGTCGGTCGACGCGGGGTCTGCAAGCAAGTTCTCGCGCCCCGCTCCACCGACCATGTCCACGCTCTGCGGCCGGTCGGTGACGTTCACGAGGCAGGTCACGCGCCCCCCGCGCCGGACCGCGAACACGCCGTCCGGCACGTCCAGGACCTCCTGCGGCGCCTGCGGGTGGAACGCGGGCTCGGCGCGACGAACCGCGTACAGCCGCGACAGCCGCCGCCAGACTTGGTGCCGCAACGACGTTGGGTCGTCGAGTTCTTCTTCCAGCGCCTCCAACCCGAGACGCGCGCGGTTGATCGATCGGTTGGCGCCCGTGCGCATCACCGCTTCGCGGTCCGAGCGCGAGCCGAGGAGGCTGTGCACGTACACGGCGGGCACCCCCCGCAGCGACGCGGCGATCGCGTGCGCGGCCACGAAGCGATCCACCTGGCGCGTAAGCGGCTCGCTGGCGTCGGGATCGCTGAGGGCGTCGAAGTAGGAGATGTTGAGCTCGTACGGGCTCTGGCGTCCACCGGGCTCGCTTCGGAACGACACCTTGCCGCCGTGGCGCTCGACTCGTGTGGCCAAGGCCGCCACCTGCTCTGGCGCCAGGATCCCTTCGACGGGGCGCACGCCGATGCCGTCGTGGGACGCGAGGAAGTTGAAGAACGTCGTGGCCTTCGAGGGCGTCTCGAGGGTCGCGGCCCATCTCTTCAGCGCACGCGCGTCGCCGGACACGAAGCTGTGGAGCGTCAAAGGCGGCAACGCGAAGTTGTAGACCATGTGCGCCTCGTCGTGTCCACTACCGAAGTACGAGACGTTCTCCGAGTGTGGCACGTTCGTCTCGGTGAGCAGCAGCACGTGCGGGGCCACGGCATCGACGATGGTGCGAAGCAGTTGGATGACGCGATGCGTCTTCGGGTGGTGCACGCATGTCGTGCCGATCTCCTTCCACAGGTACGTGATGGCGTCGAGACGCAGGACCTTCGCGCCACGGGCGACGTAGGTCAGGATCACGTCGACGACGTCGAGCAGCACCTCGGGCGTCTGGAAGTTCAGGTCGACTTGATCGGCGCTGAAGGTGGTCCAGACGTGTCGCGTGCCGCGCGTCGTCTCGAACGGGGTGAGCAGAGGAAGCGTACGCGGCCGCACGACGCTGGAGAGGTCGATGCTCGGCTCCACGTCCAGGAAGTAATGCACGTACGGTTCCTCGCCTGCCTGGAAGCCTCGGAACCAGCGGCTCGACGCCGACACGTGGTTGATGACGGCGTCGAACATCAGGGCGAAGTCCTGCCCGAAGGAGGCGACGTCGGACCAGTCGCCCACGGCCGGGTCCACGGCCAGGTAGTCGACGACGCTGAAGCCGTCGTCGGAAGTCGAAGGGTAGAACGGCAGCAGGTGCACGGTGTTCACCGCTTGCGCGAGACGACGCTCGGCGAAGCGGTGGAGGGTGCGAAGCGGCACCTCGCCCTCGGCGCGTATCTGGTCGGCGTACGTGATGAGCACGACGTCGTCTTGCGTTGGCTCCGCCGTCGGGCGCGCCGCCAACTCGGGGTGTTCGCCAAGGAAGCGCCCGAGCCGTTCGAGGAGATGCGGCAGGACGGCGTCGCCCCGCTCTCCGTAGAGGAACGTCAGGTGTGCCGACAGGCGAGCGGCCGGCAGGGTGTGCGCGGTCTCACGGGTCATGGCGTGAAGCCCAAGGCGCGCAGCTCCGGCGTCAGGCGCGCCCGGAGCGCGTCCAGTGAGAAGTGCGCGCGCGCGAGGCGGAAGTTCGTCTCGGTCATCGCGGCCCGTCCTTCCGGGTACTCGAGGAGCTCGGCCGCCGCTTCCACCGCCTCCTTCGTGACGGCGCCGCCCAACTCGACGAAGCGGAAGCCGAGTGGGGCGATGTCGGCGACGTAGACCGGGTAGCGGTTCACCACGGCGGGCAAGCGGAACCAGACGGTCTCGAGCAGCGCGTTGCCGAACCCTTCGTAGAGGCTCGGGTACGTCACCAGGTCGGCGTGCGGATAGGCGTCCCAGAGCGCGTAGGTCTTCCGCGTCCCGCCCGCTTCGCGCTGGGTTCCGACGATGTCGGCGACGTAGCGTAGGTCGACGCCGAGGGTGGCGGCGTGTCGTTCCAGGGAGCGCAAGTACGACACGCCTTCGTCACCGGCTTCGTGGGTGATGACCAGGACGTTGCGCGCGTCGCCGAGCGCGGCGAGGAGATCGATGGCGAGTTCGATGCCCTTGCGCGGCACGACGCGTGTGGGCTGCAAGATCAGGCGCTGTCCGGGAGCGAGGCCGATCGCGGTGCGGAAGTCGGCGTTGAAGGCGTCGATGCCGGGCGCGGGAGCGTCGAAGTCGAGCACGTTCGGCACGACCGTCGCGCTGACGTTCCTGCGTTCGCGCAGCTGGGCGGCCGCCAGCGAGTTGATGGCGAGGTGGCGCACGTGCGGTGCGTGGAACGGGAAGTAGCGCTCGAGGAAGGCGGGAACGCGCGTGCGGCGGAAGCGATCGCGCTCCCAGGGGTAGTCGTGCTCGTGGGAGAGCGTGGCAAGCCGCCGACGCGCGATGACGTCGGCGAGCGCCTTGGCCAAGGGGAGCTGCATGGGGATGGCCCAGACGTTCTGGAGCACCACGAGGTCGGGCTGCACGTCTTCCACCACCTCGTCGAAGGCGCTCGCCAGCTCCGCGGCGCGCGCCGCGATGTCGCGCTCGAGCCCGGCATCCGGTTCATCGCTCTCGAACGCGCGCCTGCCCAGCGCGGCGGCCGTCGGGTCCTCGAAGTGGAACTCGGGTACCAAGGTTCCCGGGGCGAGGCTCGCGCCGCCGAGGCCCTGGCTCGTGTCGCCCGGTACCAAGCCCGTGCCGCCGTCGCCTTCGGCCGAGGTGGCGTCCAGCTCGCCAGCGCAGTAGTGCGAGGCGAAGCCGAGACCCTCGAGCACATGCCGGACCTTGTGCGTCTCGAGACTGACGCCGTCGGTGCCCGCGAGGCGGGTGGAGACGTAGAGCGCGCGCACGGTGAAGCTCAGCCCTTCACGCCGCCGGCCGTGAGGCCGCCGACGAGGTACTTCTCGAACCAGAAGAACAACACCATGATCGGCACGGTGATGATCATCGCGCCGGCCATGAGGTACTGACGCGGCACTTCTTGGCTGTTGAGCATCACCATCCCGCGCGGCAACGTGAAGATCGCGGGATTGTCGAGGAACATGAACGCGAAGAGGAACTCGTTCCAAGCGATCATGAACACGTACAGCCCGACGGAAGCGAGCGCCGGCGTCGACAGCGGCAGGGTGATGCGCCAGATCACCTGGGCGCGGGTGCAGCCGTCGATGAGACCGGCCTCCTCGAGGTCTTTCGGGAGCGTCTGGAAGTAGCTCCTCAGCATGTACAGCGCCACCGGGATGGTGGAGGCGGGGTAGACGATGAGCAGGCCCGGCAGCGTGTTCCGCAAGCCCAGTTGCGTGAACACGGCGTAGAGCGGGATGACCAGCACGATGGCGGGGAACATGTAGATCAGCAGGATCGAACGCGACAACGCGGTCTGGCCCGGGAAGCGCAGGCGCGTGACGGCGTACGCGCCGAGTACCGCGAGGACGAGCGTCACGACCATGGTGACGAACGCCACGAGGGCGCTGTTGCCGATGAAGTTGAGGAAGTCGTAGGTGAACAGCACCTCGGTGTACCCGGCCACCAGCTCGCGGAGGCCCTGCCCGAAGTCGATGGAGAGGTCCGTCGGGTCGGCGAGCATCGAGGCGCGGCTCTTCAGGCTGGACGCGAGCATGAAGTAGAACGGGAACAAGATGAGCAGCAAGAACAGGGCGAAGCCGCCACCGCGCAGCAGTCGCACCACCACCTGCTCCACCACGTGCTTCTTCCCGCCTTGGCCGAGGTCGATCTGGCGCAGGCCGTAGCGCGTCAGGTACGCGGCTGCGAGGAACGTCGCGAACGTCATGAACACGCCCCAGAACGCGCCGGTCTCGCTGCTCCCCAGGGGTCGGCCACCCGACAGGAGAAGCCAGGCAGCGGCGGAGGCCGCGCCGACGAGGAGCGCCCAGAGCGTCGGCGTGTCGCGGCGGCGGCGGAACAGTCCGATGATGGCGCCGATCGCGAGGCCGAAGAGGAGCGCCTTGCCGAGCGGCATGGCAACCGCGACGCCGCCGACGAGCGTGGCCGCGAGCGCCCAGTAGAACACCAGGACCATGCTGGACGCTGCGCCGATGACCGCGGCTAAGACCGCGCCGGGAACGGAACGGTGGCTGCGGTCAGGCGGTGCGGACGAGGTGGGGGCGAGGCGCGTCATCGTTCACCCTCCGGCGCGAAGCGGAAGTAGACGAACAAGAACAGCAGCAGGATGGCGAAGAGCACCATCGCCACGGCGGAGCCCGCGCCGATGTCGGCGCGAGCGAACGCCTGGTCGTAGATCATCACCGGCAGGTTCTTGGTGCCGGCGGCGCCACCAGTGAGCAGGAAGATATCGTCGAACTTGTTGATCAGGAACATGAAGCGCAGCAAGAAGAGCACCGCCAGGATGCCGGCGAGGTTCGGAAGGGTGATGCTCCAGAACTTCTGGAACGGCCCCGCACCATCGACGTCGGCAGCCTCGTACATCTCCGTCGGAACGGCCTGCAGTCTGGCGAGGATGAACAGGAACGCGAACGGGAAGTAGTTCCACGAGCTGAAGACGATGACCGAGGTGAGCGCTACCGGGAACTCGAACCCCCAACCGAACAGGCTCATCTCCACCGCGCGTTGACCCATGAAGTTGATCGGCTCCTGCCACAGGTCGTAGCGCAGGCCGAGCGCGTTCACGGTGCCGCTGAACGGGTCGAGAAAGAACGCCCACACGAACGCCACGGCGATGACGGGGGCGACGTAGGGGAACAAGAACAGGCCGCGCATCACGCCCTGGCCCTGGAACTTCGAGTTGAGAAGCATGGCTGCGGCGAGACCCAACGCGATGGAGCCGAGGGTGCTGAACAGCGTGTACCAGATGGTGGTGCGCAGGACGGGCCAGAACTCGGGCGAACCGATCACGCGTCGGTAGTTGTCCAGTGTGAAACGCAGCGAGAACAGAGGGTTCTGGGCCCGACCGACGATGGTCGCTGCGGGCTCTCGCAAGTCCGGCGACCCGGCGTCGAAGTACGCTGTGTCCGCGACGAAGCGTAGCTCGAGCGTCTCGCGGTACCCCGCTTCCCAAGTGCCGAAGTCGCACCGCACCACCGTGCCGGCTTGGCTGCAGCGGGGATCGGTGTCGACGAGGGAGAGACCGCTCGGGACGGTCTTCTCGAAGCGCACGGACCGCAGGTCCGTGGTGCGGCTCCCGTTGCGCATCGTCAGGCGCAGCACCGCTTCGTCTTCGGGCGCCGCCGGCGTCTCCAGAACGCGCTCGTTGACCACCGGGCTCGGTGCGCGGAGGTCCGCGAGGGTGATCGCCTTGAAGCTCAGCCAGACGTTCATCAGCACCGGCATGAGCACGATGAGCACGATGATCGCGAACGTCGGGGCGAGCATCCCGTACGCGAGCCGCGCTTCGCGGGCCGCGAGCGTCTTGCGCCTGGTCGCCATGGCGCCTCCCATCGCTCAGTGCGGACGCCCCACCCCCTCGTGGCGCCGGGCGCGCTGGGGTGGGCGGCGTGGGCGAAGGTGCCGGCCCCAAGGCGGGGCCGGCACCAGCGGACACTCAGCGCAGAGCGGCGACGCGACTCTGCAGGAGCTCGGCGGTCTCCGCGGCGGTGCGTTCGCCGTCGAGGAAGTCGCGCACGAGTTCGGACATGATGCGCGTGCCGTAGAGGCGCGCGACGAGGGCGCCTTCGCCTTGCGAGAAGCCCCAGCGGTTACCGGTCTGGAGACCGGCGACCAGGTCGGCGATGACATCGGCGGAGTAGAAGTCTCCGAGCGGCGCGCGGCGGTCGACGCCTACCTCGAGCCCCGCCCACCCGTCGAGGAAGCGGGCCGCCTCGTCGGGCGTGCCGGCGCGGACGGGGAACTTGCCTTCGGCCGCCATGCCCAGCCAGTCCAGGTAGCCCTCGTTCAGCAGGTAGGTCACGAACGCCTGCGCGTCGTCGACGTTGGCGTCGACGGTGATGCCGAAGTACGAAAGCTGTGCCCAGCCGGAGCCGTCGGGGTTGCTCGGTCCGGCGACGCTCGTCACGAAGCCCGTGTTCCGGGCCAACGAACCGGGCTCCTGTCCATCGTCGGCGGGAACCGGCGCCGCGTCACGCAGGCCCGCGAGTTCGTCGAGGATGAACGGCGACCACACGACCATAGCGGCTTGGCCGGCGTGGTACAGCTCGCGCGACTGCTGCCAGTAGAGGTTGCCCGGCGGGCTCACTTCGACCAGCTGCTTGTAGAACTCGAGCGTCTCCACCATCTCCGGCGTGTTCAACGTCACGCTGCCGTCTTCGCCCACCAGCTGCACGCCGTTGGCGAGGGCGAAGTGTTCGAAGACCTGCATCATGTAGTCCTGCGAGGGGTCGGTAGCGGCGACGAAGCCGTACATGTTGGGCGGGTCGTGCAACGCTTCGGCCGCGGCCAGGATGGCCTCGTATGTCGTGGGAGGCTCCAGGCCTGCTTCTTCGAACAGGTCGGCGCGGTAGAGCAGGAGCTGCGTCCAGCCGTCCGCCGGCACCGCGGCGTACGCGCCGTCGAACTGCACCGAAGCCAGGGCGCCTGCGCCGAAGGTATCCATGCCGAGGTCGTCGATCACCTCGGCCGCGGCGTCGAGATCGAGCAGACCTGCCTCGGCCCAGCCGATGGTGTAGTTCAGCGGGTGGAACACGACGTCGGGTAGGTCCCCGGCGGCGAACGCAGCGGTGATGCGCTCTTCGAGGCTGGACTCGGTTACGGGAACGACGGTGACCGAGATGCCGGTGGCGGCTTCGAACGCCGCGGCGATGCTCTCTTGCGTCGCCATCCGCTCCGGTTGCTCTTCGGTCGTCCAGAACGTCAGCTGAGCCGACGCGACGCCGACGAGCAGGGCGAGAAGGACGATGAGGGTTCTGCGCATGCTGTACCTCCCAAGTGCGGGGTCGTTACAATCGGTTCGGGTCTTGCGAGCGTCCTCTTCCGTTCACCTCCCGTCTGGAACGTGCATCGAAGTGGTGGTATCGCGTCGGTCACGCACGGAGTCGCGGATGACCAGCTCGGCGGGAACGACGGCGCCGACCGGCACGCGCTCCCCGCGCAGTCCGGCCAGTGCGAAGCGAGCAGCCAAGCGTCCCATCTCGCGCGCCGACTGGCGCACGGTGGTCAGCGGCGGGTCGAGGTACGCGCCCCACGGCAAGTCGTCGAAGCCGATCACCGAGATGTCGTCGGGAACGCGGACGCGCCTCGCGCGCAGGCCGTGGTACAGCCCAAGCGCCATGCGGTCGTTGGCGCAGAACACGGCCGTGACGGCCGCCTCGCGCAGCAGCGCCTCGGCGGCCGCCAGGCCGCTCTCCTCGGTGAAGTCGCCTTGCAGGATGGGTCCGGCATCGAGCCCGGCTGCGTCCAGCGCCGCGTGGTAGCCCTGCAGCCGTCGCATACCGGCGCGCCGGATCCCGGCGACGTGAGCGATGCGTTGGTGACCGCGCTCGATCAGGTACTCGGTGGCGAGACGGGCGCCGTCTGCGTTCGCGAGTCGGATGGTGGCGAAGTTCTCGGCGGTCCCTTCGCGCTCCATCAGGATCACCGGCGGACCGCCGCGCAGGAGTTGCTCGAGCGGTTCGTGCTGCAGCCCGCTGCCGATGAGGATGAAGGCGTCGACCTGCCGTTCGAGCATCAGCTCGATGGCGGCGCCCTCGTCGGTCTCGTTGCGGTTGCCGGTCATGAGCATGAAACTGCGGCCGTTGGCGTGCAGCACGTCTTCGATGCCGCGCGCCATGGTGGCGTACAGGGGACCGGCGATGTCGGGGATGAGGACGCCGACGACTCCGGTGCGGCCGGTAACGAGTCCGCGGGCGAGCGTGTTGGGGCGGTACCCGAGGTTCTTGACGGCGCGCAAGACTCGCTCCCGCGCGCGTTGCGACACGACGCCGCCGTTGAGCGCGCGCGACACGGTGGCGGTCGACACGCCGGCCGCGGCCGCCACGTCGATGATCGTGGGACCACGACGAGGCGTGGCGGACGCCGTGCGTTCGTTCGAGGGTTCGCTCGTGTACACGTTTACATTCCGTCCGAGACGATGGGGCGATGGAGACGCAGGTGGAAAGGTTTACGTACCGTGTACCGCTAGTATCGTCTCAGCTTCCCAGGGCTGTCAAACCTCGGTGGCCTCGCCGGTCGTCATGGCGCAGACGCGTTCGCTGCCGATACCGCTGAT
The DNA here is from genome assembly GCA_964582795.1 of uncultured bacterium. Lineage (GTDB taxonomy): Bacteria > Deinococcota > Deinococci > Deinococcales > Trueperaceae > CAZACZ01. The sequence goes on along the minus strand of CAZOTV010000012.1, from coordinate 16,995 downwards.
CACGGCTCGTTCCTTGGCGTCGCTGAGCAAGCGCTCCGTCCAGTTCACTGCGCCGCCGTCGACGAGGTTCGACCATGCACCGTCTTGGGTGGCGGCATCGACCTGGAAGCACAGGTCGCGGTAGTACGCGCGTCCGCGCGCGCGCTCCTCGTCGTACCCGATGTCGATCGTGGGGAAGGCGTGGCGCAACGGGTCGACGAGGTGCTGCGCCACCAGGGCGCGCCGAGAGGCGTCCGCAGCCGCGTCCGGTCCGAGAAGGGTGAGTGTCAGCCGCAGTGCCGGCAGTTCCCGCCGGTACGCGACGAGCGCCGTGAAGTACGTCCGCAGCTGAAGATGTGCCGCTGCGAGCTCGAACCGCAACGTGCCGCGGTCGCGGCCCGCACTGACCATGCCGAACAGCGCGAAGTGTTGCCGCTGGTCGGCGCCGGCGAACCGTTGGCCGCGCACGAGCCGATGATTCGCGGCCAGGTGGGTGTCGACGTGCCGGGCAGCGGCGCGTCGACGTCGTGACGCCGCCTCCAACGCCAAGACGTTGGTGAGGTCCGATACGACCTCGGCAGCGCGGACGGTGGTGATCGCCCAGTCCTGCGGTACGGACGCGACGACCGAACTCGTGCCCAACGGCGCCAACGGCGAAAGCGCCAACGCCTCGACCTCCGCTGGCACCGCCCGAAGCACGGCGTGCTCCCACTCCGCCAACCGCGCTGGTGGCGTCTGGGCAGGCCGCACGTAGACGTCGCGCTCGTAGTCTTGGAGCACGCGAGCCGCCGTGCGCGCACCCGCCCTGCGCCGCGCGACCTCGAGCAGAAGCGCCTGCAGGTCGGGCGCAGTCAGCCGCGCCGCCAACGCATCGGCGAGGCCAGGCAGTCCGGCGGCTCGTTCGATCCGTTCGATCTGCTCGTGCTGGTCGTCACGCCGGCGCATGCGCCCTCCCCACCGTTCGTGCCCACGATGACATCATCTTGGGCTCCACGGAAGGTGAGGTACGCCATGGATGTCTCGCTTCCAAGTGGGCAGGGCGCCGCCGGGCCCGCTACGGCGCGACCAACACACGATCCTTCCCGGCTGGTGCGTTCTGCCGGGCCCCTGCCCGCGCTTCGGCCGCGCCGCGCCGCAGCGCGGCCACGTTCGGTTCCAGCAGCGCCCGGCGCCGTTCCGGCAGTACGCCTGCGAGCGTCGCCTCCACCTGCTCGAGAGGCAACGCGCCCAGGCGATCGAGGAGCGCGCCGAGCAGCACGACGTTGGCCATGCGCTTGTCACCCAGCTCCTGGGCGATCTCCTCGGCGCGCACCGTCACGACCTCGAGGTCGGTGCGGGCCACGGGGCGGTCGACCAACGAGCGGTTCACGATCAACAGGCCGCCCTCGCGGACCAGCGGCTCGTACTTCTCGAGCGACGGAAGGTTCATCACGATCGCGGCGCGCGGGTTGCGCACCACCGGCGAGCCGATCGGCGCGTCCGACACGATCACGGTGCAGTGCGCCGTGCCGCCGCGCATCTCGGGTCCGTAGGCGGGGAACCAGGTGGTCTCCTTACCCGCGTCCAGCGCCGCGTGGGCCAGCAACTGCCCAGCGAAGAGGACGCCCTGACCGCCGAACCCGGCGATGACGATCTCGTGTTGCATCAGTGGCCCCCTTCCGTGGTCACGGGGCGACGGCGCGTCTCGGCCATGCCTTCTGGCACCTTGAAGTCTCCCAGCGGGAAGGCGGGCACCATCTCCTTCGCGATGAAGTCGAGTGCCTCGGTGGGCGTCACGCCCCAGTTGGTGGGGCAACTCGACAGCAGTTCGACCATGGCGAAACCGAGTCCCTGCCGCTGGACCTCGAACGCCGCTCGGATGGCCTTCTTGGCGCGGCGGATCTGCACCACGTCGTGAAGGCTGCGCCGGACCACGTAGGCAGCGCCGTCGACCTGGGCCAGCAGTTCGCTCATGCGAAGGGGGTACCCCTGGCTGGACGGATCGCGCCCCAGCGGGGACGACGTCGTCTTCTGCCCGGCGAGGGTGGTGGGCGCCATCTGGCCACCCGTCATGCCGTAGATCGCGTTGTTCAGGAAGACGACCGTGATCTTCTCGCCGCGGGCGGCGGCGTGCAGGATCTCGGCGGCGCCGATCGACGCCAGGTCGCCGTCGCCCTGATACGTGAACACCAGCTTGTCGGGACTCACGCGCTTGATGCCGGTCGCCATCGCCGGCGCGCGCCCGTGGGCAGCTTGGGCGAAGTCGACGTCGAAGTAGTCGTAGGCGAACACCGAGCACCCTACCGACGCGACGCCGATGGTCTCTTCACGCACGCCCATCTCGTCGAGCACCTCCGCGACGAGGCGGTGGGCGATGCCGTGGGTGCAGCCCGGGCAGTAGTGGGTCGGGACGTCGGCGAGCGCGTCCGGATGCTGGTAGACGGTGGTGAAGCCGGGTTCGGGGGGGCGGGGGATCATGCCGGCACCTCCTCGGCCGTCGCTCGCGGTGCTGCGTCCTGCCTCGGCGCGCCGGTCAACAGCTCGTCGTGCAGGGAGCGGACGGCGTCGACCACCTCGTCGGGCATCGGCACCACCCCGCCGGTGCGACCGAAGAAGCGCACCGGCACCCGCCCTTGGGTGACGCGCTCGACGTCTTCGACCATCTGGCCGGCGTTCATCTCGACCACCAGGATGGCGTCGACCTCGTCGGCCAGGCGGCGCAAGCGCTCCTGCGGGAAGGGGTAGAGGGTGATGGGCCGCAGCAACCCCACCGGGACCGACTCCGCGCGCGCCTGCGCGATGGCCGTCTTGGACAGCCTGGCGGCGGTGCCGAACGCGACCACGGCGATGCGGGCGCCGGCGAGCTCGTGCTCCTCGAAACGCACTTCGTTGGCCTCGATGGTGGCGTACTTGGCTTGCAGCTTCGTGTTGAATGCCTCCTCCTCCTCGGGGATCAGGTGGATGGAGGAGATGGTCTGCGGGTCGCGGCCCTTGGCTCCCGTCAGCGCCCAACTCGGACGTTCTACTCGTGGACGCACCGGCCGCATCGGCGGCAGTTCCGCGGGCTCCATCATCTGCCCCAGGCTGCCGTCGGCGAGGATCACCGTGATGCAGCGGTACCGCTCGGCGAGGTCGAAGGCTTCGACCGTGAGGTCGATCAGCTCCTGCACCGTGGCCGGCGCCAGTACGATCATGCGGAAGTCGCCGTGGCCGCCACCCTTCACCATCTGGTTGTAGTCGCTCTGGGCGGGCGCGATGTTGCCGAGGCCGGGTCCGCCGCGCATGATGTCGACCAACACGGCGGGCACCTCGGAGCCGGCGATGTACGAGATCCCTTCCATCATCAGGCTCACGCCGGGGCTCGACGACGAGGTCATGACGCGAACGCCCGCCGTGGCGGCGCCGTACACCATGTTGATGGCCGCCACCTCGCTCTCGGCCTGCACGAACGCGCGGCCGAGTTCCGGCATGCGCTTCGCCATGTGCTCGAGCGCCTCGGTCTGCGGAGTGATGGGGTAGCCGAAGTACGCTTCGCAGCCTGCGCGGATGGCTGCCTCCGCGAACGCGACGTTGCCTTTCAGGAGTTCGCGCGCCATGGTTACCTCCTACGCCGCGGCCTGCGCGCGGTAGACGGTGATGGCCGCCTCCGGGCAGATGGTCGCGCACAACTCGCAGCCGGTGCACAAGCCGCCTGGGTCGTCGAGGATGGCGGGCTCGTAGCCTCGCGCGGTGAACCTGCCGGTGTCGATGCGCAGGACGCCCTTGGGGCAGACCTGCGTGCAGAGCGCGCACCCTTTGCAGAGCGCCTCGTCGACGATGACGTAGCCCTTCATGGCGCCTCCTCGCGGCACCTGGCGAGGACGCGGTGGGATCATCGTCGGTCTTGGGAGTCGACCGCACCGTCAGCGCCAGGTCGTTGCCTCAGGGTAGCGCCATGGGGGTGGGAGATATGTCCTGATGGGGGTTTCGGGCACGCGTGGATGGCGAGCCGAACGACGGGATGGGCCTGAGTCCCGTCAGGCTCCACACCGGACGAGAACGGTTGGAAGGGGTTGCGCGGCTTCGGCTGGGTGCTGTGCGACCTTCGACGCGACCTTAACGGTCCCGCCGGCCGAACGTCCACCCCGCCAGCGCCAGGAACGCCCCCGACCATGCCAGCACGGCGCCGAGCCCCCATGCCAAGGCGCCGCCGGCCAGCGTGTCGGTGACGAGCTTGCCGACCGGCCCCACCAGCACCGGAACGGACAGCGATTGCAGCAACCCGACCCGGATCAACTCGAGCGGGTTGGCCACCAACGACGCCACCAGCAGCGGCGCCAGCGGGTAGTCGCGCAGCGCAACGGCGATGGCCACGACCACCGGCCCGTACGCCAACGCGCCCGACGCCCACGCCGCCAGGCCCATGGCCATCGCGCGCGGAGCGTCCAACGTGAGCGCGCTCGCGAGCGCAGTGGCCGCCACCCACACCACCACGATCGATACCAGGGCCAGCAAGAAGAGCAGCAGCTCGCGTGGGCTCAAGCCCAGCGCCACCGCCGCCAGACCGCCGCCGGCGAGCACCGGCAACAGCAGGCCGGCGCCGATGCCGACGGCGGCGCCGCGGAACACGGCGCCGGCCGGTGGTGGCATGGCAGACCAGAAGGCCCAGGTCTCGCGCCGCGTCAGCAACGGCGCGGCAACGACGATGGTGAGGGGTGGCAGGTAGAGCTGCAACACCGCCACCAGGCTGACGAGCCCGACGGCGCTGCCGCGCGCCCGGAACGCCAGCGCGATGCCGGCCAGGGCGAGGCCTGCGAGCCACGTCCACGGGTTGCGCAGCACCTCGCGCGCATGCAGCGACGTCATGGCTCCGGCGAAGCGGCGGGTCACGCCGTCGTCCTCAGTAGTCGGGAACCCAGGGATCGTCGGCTCCTCTCGCCAGCACCTCGGCCCAGGTCAGGACCTCGGCGTCCTGCAGTCGCCGCTGGGCGGCGTACGACTCGGCCGCTGCGGCGTCGGCGAAGGCTGCCAGCCCCCCTCCCATGGGCGTTCGTAGGCGTGGGTGGTACAGCAGCACGGCGTCTTCGGCCTTCAGGTAGTCGGCGCCCTCGAGGCTCGAGGTGGCGGCGTCGGCAAGGTACGTCTCGGCCACGTCCGGCGGCGTCGGCCCGTGCCCGTTCAGGTGGTCGGCGAGGCACTCGATGGCGTCGTAGTGAAGCACCAGGCCGGTGGGCGTGACCACCTGCGCCGCGAAGCGCAGGTCGACGATGGTCATCGAGCAGTAGGGGCAGGCGTCGACACCCGCCACGGTCGGATGCGGCTCCGCGGCGACCCACGCCCGAGGCAGCAGCGCACCGGCGGCAGCAGCCCCGGCCGCGTGCAGGCAGCGGAGGAGGAAGGCGCGTCGATGCACGGATCAGCCTTCGAGGAGTCCAGAGTGGCGCGCCAGCAGCGCGATCAGGTTCCCGGACGGCAGCGGCGCGAGGTCGGCGAGTTGGGTGGCGTCGTAAAGGTGGTGCCGGCCCAGCGCCGGGTCGCCCATGACGAACGCGTGCACCGCGTCGTCGGCGGGGAAGGCACCGATGCGGGCGTTCATCGACACACGCAGGTTCTCGGCCCACAGGTACGCCGCGTCGCGCGCCAGCAGCAGGTCCGCTTCACCCTCGGGCGCTGCGCTCAGGTCGGCGACGTAGAACGTCGTCCCGTGCCCGTCGCGAAGGCCCTCTACGTATGCGTGGTTGAACAGGCACGCCAAGGACTCGTAGTGCAGCGTCGAGGCGCCGTTCACGGTCGTGCCGTCGGTGAGGCGCAGCTGGGCGTAGGTCTTCTCGCGGAAGCCGGCCGGCATCGGCATGTCGGGCGGCGTGCGCAGCGTCATGCCGCAGAACGCGCACTGGCCGTCCTCCCAGGGGATGGGGTGTGCCGCGAGCACGTCGGGGCCGGTGGCGATGGCTTGGCCAGCGGCCATGTCGGCCATGCCGGGGGTGCCCGGCATGCCGGCCCCATGGGCGTGTCCGTGCTGCATCTGGGCGCCGGCGGAGTGGAGCAAGAAGGGCGCGGCCATGCCGGCGGCGGCGAGGCGCTTGAGGAACGTACGGCGATCGTGGGACATGCGAAGCGTCCTTTCGGTTCTCTATGGGAACGGCGAGTGCTGGTGCAGACAGCGGCAGCTGCGGCGACGTGGCGCGCGCCACCGTTCGCCACGGTCCGATGGGCCTTAGCGAAGTCAGGTTCGATGAAGCATGCCGTTGCGAGGCGGGCCGCGACAGCGATCGTCGCCGACCGGGGCGCCGGCCAGGGCGGGATCGTGGCCCGGTAGCCACTCCGTCACGACCGCGTCGCCGGGTACCGGTGGCTCGACCGGCGGCGGCGGCACGGCGGGCGTGCTCAGCACGGTGGGCGCGCCGCGGGCGAACATCGGCATGTCGCAGTCCTCGCCATGCACCATGTCGGCGTGCATGGATATCGCGACACTCGTTCCCAGCGCCAGCGCGAGCGCCAGGAGGAGGGTCCGGAGCGCGTCAGTCACGCTTGCCACCGAGCACCTCCCGCAGCGGCTCGGTGGCCTCTCGCCGCACCCGCCAATCGGCTGGCAGCGGCGCAGCCGACGCTTCGCCGCGCTGGAGCGTGTACGCGAACAACGACGACACCGGCAGGCGCGCGACGACCCGGCCGGAACGCATCAGGACCGCATCTTCGGCGAACGCCTCGACTTCCTCCGGCCGGTGCGCGCTGACGACCACCGTGCCGCCGGCCGCGACATGGGTCCGTGACCAGTCGGCCAAGCGCTCAAGGCCGCCGCCGTCGAGCGCCGAGGCGGGTTCATCGAGCAGCCACAGGGGCGGCTCGTCGAACAACGCCGCGGCGAGCGCCAAGCGCTGCGTCATGCCGCCGGAGAGCGCCCCGATCGACCGTCCCAGGACGTCCTGCAGGCCCATCCGTTCGGCGGCGGCGAGCGCCTCGTCCTTCGCGGCGGCCTTCAACCGAGCCGCGGCCATGAGTACCTCGACGACGCGCAGGTGCGTTGGGAACGAGATCCGCTGCGGGACGTACGCCCGCAACGCGGCTGCGGCGGGGCTCCTCGGCGGATGGCCGTACACCCGCACCTCGCCTGCGTGCGGACCAAGCCGCCCGACCAGCACGTGGATCAGGGTCGACTTGCCGGCGCCGTTCGCTCCGATCAGAGCGAGGGCGCCGCTGGTCACGTTCAAGGTGACGGCTTCGAGGCGGCCCCGCAACGACAGATCGCGTATCGCCAGGGCCGCCGCCTCCGGCGCGCTGCCGGGGGCGCTCGACGGCCCGCCGCTCGCGGTGGGAGCCTTCCTCACGTGGTTCTCCAGGGCCGTGCGACACCCGAGCCGATCGCCACGGCGGTCACCGCGATGAGGGCGGCTGCCCCGCGTCCCGATGGTGAAGGGGTCGCGGGTGGAGTCGCACGCATCACGAGACGTGGAGCAGGATCCTGCAGCGACGCCAGCCGCAGCGCAGGAACCGAGACCTCGGCCGACTCCCACAGCAGGACGCCGGGATTCAGCGCGTACAGCGAGAGGTCGGGTTGGCGCGACATCAGCAGCGAGAACGACGAACTCGGCACGTGAGGGACGTCGGAGACGCCGTCTGCGTCGAGATCGAGACGGCTCGCCGTCTCGTAGGCGTTGCCGCGTAGCGTGACGGCCGCCTCGGGGTCGTCGATGGCGACGTCGGTGACGTTGCCGTGGAAGTCGTTGTCGATCGCCCGCACGGCACTGCTCGACGACGTCGGCGTGCGGCGGACCAGCAGGCCGGTGCCACCACCCACCACCTCGTTCGCGCGGAGCGTGACGTCGGGCACCGAGACCACGAGGACGCCGACGGTGTTGCCGGCGAACGTGTTGCCTTCCACGGACGCTTCGGCCACCTCCTGGAGCAGCAGGCCGAAACCGAGCGGCCCGACGTGTTCCCGGAAGACGTTGTTCTCGATCCGCACCGAGCGGCCGTACATGGCCGCGGAACCGACGTTGTTGCGCGCGAGGTCGCTGCCGCGCAGGACGGTGCCGCGGCTGAACATGGCATGGAAGGCGTAGCGGAACGCGCCGCTGATGGTGCTGTTCTCCACCACCACGTCGTCGCTCGACTCGAGGTAGACGCCGTCGAGGAACCCGTGGATGCGCGCGCTACTCACGACCAGACCGGGGGCGTCGAAGACGTTGACGCCCGGCGCGCCAGACCCGCCTTCGAGGACGGGTCGGTCGATGCGCACGCCCTTCGACGCCTCCACGCGGACGCCGGTCGGGGTGTTCGAGGCGCGCAGGTCGACGACGGCGCAACCGTCGCATCCCACCAGCCAGACCGCCGCGTCGGGAGCGTAGAGGTCGGTCGCGCTGCCGGCATCACGCACTTCGAGGCCGTGAACCTCGATGCCGGGAGCGGCGAGCACCAGCGCGCTACCGTCCGAGGGTCCTGCCAGCACGGCGCCGTTTGCTTCCACGTGGACGTCGGGAACCGCGATCTCCCACGGTCCTCGGTACTCCCCCGGGGCCAGGACGACGAGGTCTCCCGGCGCCAGCGGGGGCCATGCTTCACCCGGCAGGACGCGCACCTGAGCGGTGGCGGTCGACGCCAAGACCGTCAGGACGAGGACGACGACGATGGGCGCTGCCGGCGCACGGCGAGCATGGCCACACGGCAGCGGGCCACGTCGTCTCGTCGCACGCGCGCAGGGCGCCGCGGAGCGTGGGAGCGGGTCCCTCGGTGTGGCTCCAAACATCCGCTCCATGCTACCGGTGCCCACCAGGTACTTTCGTCCCTTCGGGGCTACGGTGTCGGGGCGGTACTGCGTCCAGGACGGCGATGCGGCGCTGTGGAGGTGTCGCCGCGGGGCGCCCGCGCCGGGAGTGCAGAGCCCGGGGCATGCGCCTCGGGTGCAGGGGCGGCGGGGGCGTGCGCCGCGTGCGGGGCCGCCCCGCGTTCGACGATCTCAGTTCGCGCGCAGCCAGGCTCTCGACGCCTCCCACTCCGGTTCGTGCTCGAACATCCATTGGTAGTACTCGCGGCCCTGGAGGCGCGCGGCCGCGGCCTCGTCGACCAACACGTGGCAGCGCGGGTGCAGTTGGAGGGCGGTGGCGCTCACCATCGCGGTGATCGGCCCCTCCGTCGCGGTCGCCAGGATCTCGGCCTTGTGCGCCCCGGTGACGACCATGACGACCTCGCGCGCTTCCAGGATCGTCCCGACGCCCATGGTCAGCGCCCTGGCGGGCACGGCCGCGGCGTCACCGCCGAACATCGGCGCGTTCTGCTCCCGCGTCGCGGGCGCCAACGCTTTCTCTCGAGTGCGTGACATCAACGAGGAGAGCGGTTCGTTGAAGCCGATGTGCCCGGTACTGCCGAGGCCGAGCAACTGCAGGTCGATGCCGCCCGCGGCTGCGATCGACGCCTCGTAGGCAATCGCCTCGGCAGGCAGGTCATCTGCGGCGCCGTTGGGAAGCCGCGTGTTGGCCGGGTCGATGTCGACGCGCGAGAACAGGTGCTCGCGCATGTAGTGGTGGTACGAACGTACGTCCGATGGCGCCAGACCGACGTACTCGTCGAGGTTGAAGGTGCGCGCGCGCGCGAACGACAGACCGTCCGTCTGGTGCATACGCACGAGTTCCGCGTAGATGCCCTCCATCGTGCGCCCGGTGGCGCAACCGAGCACCAAGGCGGGGTTCGCGCGCAGGCGATCGGCGACGAGACGCGCCGCCAAGCGTTCGGCGTGGCTCGGGCTCGGAAGGATGAGGATCTCCATGCGTCCACGCTACCCGAACGCGATGGAGGCACTCAGCGCTGCAGGAATCCGTCGCCTTTGCTGCGCGTGGCCTTGAGCGTGCGATGCAGGTCGAGCAGGTGACGTAGCGCCATGCGGCCCGCTTCGGCCGAGCGGCTCTGAAGAGCGTCCTGGACGGCGTGGCCAACGCTGAACAGCTCCATCGCGAAGGCCTGCTCGAGCCCTTTCTCGCTCGCCAGTACGCGGACGTCCTGCAGGGTGTTCCGGAGTTGCGCTTCGAGGTGGAAGGGGAGGTCGGGGCGCCCGCTCGGTCCGGTCATGGGCAGAGTCTCGCAAGCGGCCGATGTCGGAAATCTTACATCTGCTCGCCATACGCCGCAGCCGTCGGCGCCGCGTCTCACGCGCCGTCGGCCGGTAACGCGTGAAGCGCGCCAAGCACGGTCAGGACGCGGTCGCCCGGTGCGTACATCCCGCCATGCGCCGGGTTCGACACGTCGACTTGGAGCGGCCCGGCACCGTCGACGTCCACCATGTACTCGGCGTGGCTGCCCAGGAACATGGCGCGGGTCACGGTGCCATGCACGGCGCCCTCGGCGGTTGCGCCGCGCGCCCCCTTCGCTGCCGGCTCGAGTCGGATGGCTTCGGGCCGCGCCACCAGCGTCACCGCGCTGCCCGGCGGCACCAGGGTGACGCCCGTGAGCGGAAGCCGCGCCTCCGCCACCTGCACCGTGCGCTCGTCCAGCACCCGACCCTCGACGAAGTTCGCCTTGCCGATGAAGTCGGCCACGAACCTCGAGTTGGGACGCGCGTAGATCTCCTCGGGCGGGCCGACCTGTTCGACCCGGCCTTCGTTCATCACCACCACCAAGTCCGACATCGACATGGCTTCGATCTGGTCGTGGGTGACGTAGACGCTCGTGATGCCCAAGCGCTGTTGCAGGTCCCGGATCTCGACGCGCATCTGCTCCCGCAACTTCGCGTCGAGGTTCGAGAGCGGCTCGTCGAACAGCAGGAGCCTGGGCTCCATCACGATGCAGCGCGCCAGCGCCACTCGTTGCTGTTGTCCGCCCGATAGGGCGCTGGGCGCGCGCTCGGCCATCGGCGTCAGGCCCACGAGGTCCAGCACGCGGTCGACACGCTCGCGCAACGTCTTCGCCGGCACGCGTTGCATGCGCAGTCCGAACGCGACGTTCTCGTACACGTTCAGGTGCGGGAAGATGGCGTACGACTGGAACACCATCGCGGTGTCGCGCGCGTTCGGGGCGAGCTTGTCCACGCGGCGCTCGCCGAACCACACCTCGCCGCGCGTAGGCTCTTCGAAGCCGGCGATCATCCGTAGCAGCGTGGTCTTGCCGCAGCCCGACGGACCCAGCAACGTGACGAGTAGGCCCTTCTCGACCTCGAGGTCGACGTCGTCGACCGCCACCACGACCGGTTCGTCGCCGTGCCCCTCGAACTCCTTGCGTAACCGGACGAGGCGTAGGTCACTGGCCATCGAGGACTCCTTCGCGGTGGCGCTAGAAGCGCAAGGTCGAGGCGGCTTCGGCCCGCTGGCCGACCAGGGCGTTGATGACGCCGACGGCGATCAGCACGATGCCCAAGAGCACCATGCTGAAGGCGGCCGCCACGCCGAGGCGGCCCGAGCCGACTTCGTTCAGGATCTGCACCGTCATCAGGTTCCAGTTGGCCGACACCAGGAAGATGGCGGCACTGATGGCGGTCATGGCGCGCACGAACGCGAACACCAAGCCCGAGAAGAACGCCGGCGCGATGAGGGGCAACGTGATCTTGCGGAAGGTGGTGACGCCGTCGGCGCCCAAGTTCTGCGCCGCTTCCTCGATCGACGGGTCGATCTGCCGAAGCACGGCGATGCCGGACTGGATCCCGACCGGCACGTAGCGGAACACGAAGTTGAGCACCAGGATGGCGAGGGTGCCGGTGAGGATCAGCGGGGGGCCGTTGAACGCCAGGATGTACCCGATGCCCGCCACGGTGCCCGGGACGGCGAAGTTGAGGATCGAGGCGAACTCCATCGCGCCCTTGCCCGGGAAGCGCCTGCGCACCACCAGGAAGGCGATCATCATGCCCAGCAGGCCGCTGATCGGCGTGCTGGTGATGGCCACGATGAGGGTGTCCTTGACGGTGTCCCACCCGACCTCGAAGACGTAGCGGAAGTGACGCAGCGTGAGGGTGTAGTCGAAGCCCCAGACGCGCGTGCTGGCGCCCACGAGGATGACGGTGTAGAACGCCACCACCATCACGGCGAACGCCACCACGATCCCGTACAGCGTCCACTTGGCGGCGGGGGAGACCGCCTTGCTGGTCGAGGCGGTGGGTTTGCCGGTGACGGTGACGTACTGGCGTTTCGCCAGGTAGTAGCGCTGGATCGCGAACGCGGTGATGGAAGGAAGCAGGAGCACGGCCGCCAGCATGGCGCCGCGCGCGAGGTTGAACGATCCGGTGATCTCGAGATACGCCTGCGGCGCCAGCATCGGGAAGGCGGCGCCCGCCAGCACGAGGGGGTTGCCGAAGTCGGCCATCGATTCGATGAGCACCACCAGGAACGCGCTGGCGACACCCGGCAGGGACAGTGGGAACACCACCCGCCAGAACACCTGCCAGCGGCTGGCGCCGACGTTCATGGCGGCGTCTTCCAACGTCGGGTTGATGCCTGCGAGGACGCCCCGTAGCGAGAGATACGCGATCGGGGCGAAGGTGAAGACCTGGGACAGCACCACCCCGTGGAAGCCGTAGATGCTGAAGTACTGCAAGCCAAGCAACTGACGCGTGATCAGGCCGTTGAAGCCGAACAGGAACAGGATCGAGATGGCGCCGGCGAACGGCGGTGAGATGATCGGCAGGATCATCAGCGTGTGGAACACGCGCTTGAACGGCACGTCCGTGCGCGTCAACACGAACGCGGCGACGTACCCAAGGGTGACGCCGAGCAGCCCCACCACGCCGCCGACCACCAGGCTGTTGCGCAGAGCGTTGCGGTACAGCCGTCGCTCGGCCATGAGGGCGTAGTTGTCCAGGCCGATGCCGCTCGGCGTCTGGAAACTGGCGAGCAGCACCCGCGTGAGCGGCACCACCACGAACACCACCAGCGCCGCCATGATGAGCACGACGAGGAAGAGCAGCAACGGGTCGCGTGCGAGGACGCGGAGTTCGGCGATGCCGCGGCGGATCATGTCGTACCGGTGCCAGCGTCGGGGCGTCGGCGGGGCACGCGCGTCGTCGCGACGTGCCCCGCCGAGCCTAGGCTAGCTGCCGGTTACTGGCCGAGGACCTGCTCGACCCACAGGTCCACCAGCCGCTGACGGTTCGCGGCGGCGAACGCCGGGTCGAACGACACGAGGTGGATGTCGTCGAGCGACGGCACGCCTTCGCCCGCGCTCACGTCGGCGCGGATCGGCATGAAGTACGTCTTCCGGACCGACAGGGCCTGTTGGCCGGCTTCGGAAGTGATCCAGTCGGCCAGAGCGCGTGCTTGCTCGAGGTTGGTCGCGCCTTTGAGGATCGACATGGCGGCGACTTCGTACCCGACGCCTTCGCTCGGGAAGACCAGCTCGACGGGGAAGCCCTCGTCGATCAGCCGCAGGAACCCAGGGCTGAACTGGATGGCGACGGCCGTCTCGCCCACGCCGAGCGCGCCGCTGGGGGCGGTGCCGGACTGGGTGTAGGTCTGGACGTTCGGGTTCAGGCGCTTCATGTACTCGAAGGCGCCCTCCTCGCCGAAGACTTCGCGCAGCGTGAGGATGAAGTTGTACGCCGTGCCCGACGACTGCGGCGACGGCATCTGGATCAGGCCGCGGTACTGCGGGTCGGTGAGGTCCTCCCAACTGGAAGGCACGGTGGCGCCGCGGCTCTCGAGGATGTCGGTGCGCACGGCCACCGCCAACGGGTTGGTGTAGATGGCGTGCCAGTACCCTTCGGCATCCTTGAACGCTTCGGGCAGGGCGCCCGCGTTCGCCGTGACGTACGGCTGGGTGAGGCCGCGTTCTTTCGCCAGGATGTGGTTCTCGCTAGGCGCGCCGAACCAGACGTCCGCTTGGGGCCGGTTGCTCTCGGCCTCGATGCGCGACAGCGCCGGGCCGGAGGAGAGGAAGACCATCTGGACCTGGATGCCGGTCTCGGCCGTGAAGGCGTCGAGGATGGCCCGGGCGTTCTCCTCGTCGACGCTGGAGTACACCACCAGGTTCTGGGCGAGCGCGCCGCCGAGCAGAACCGCCACGAGGATGGAGAGGATCGACTTGCCGATGTGCATGTGCGTACCTCCTCGGAAGCGATGCTTCCTTGGCCGGTCCTCTTGGCCTTGCCGACAGGACCGGACGTCGTACGAACCCACGGTCTTGCCCCCCCGGCGTTCGGCCCGCTGCCCCGTGCCACCGTCCACGACGCGCGCCTTGGTTCAGTCTACTGCCCGGAAGTCGCGCGGTCTTCGGTTCCCGCGTCCTCGTCCACGCGTCTCGCGGCTCGGTACCGCGCCTCGACTCCTTCGAACAGGCGCTTCCCCAGTGAGGTGGCAACGCGAGCCCCGGCGCTGGCGAAGAACTCGTCGAGATGCGCGTACCCGCCGCGCGACGTGATGGCGGCGAGCGGGTCGTAGCGGCGCTCCTGTTGGTAGATCACGGCCTGCAGGCACATGTCGAGGAGGTTCATGTCGCGCACGAACACCGCCTCGGGGTCCGCCCTGTCCTCGTACGCCTGCCACAGCGCGCGCAGGTCGGCCACGGCGTCGGGTAACAAGCGTGCGATGGCGGCCCGTTCCCGCCGCGCTTTCTCGGACTCGCTCACCTCGCGGTCGGCGGGGTCGGCGCGCGCTGCCACATCGCCCGTCTCGGCCTCGGCGATGTCGTGCAGCACGGCGATCGCGACGCTGCGTCCGGCATCGACCCCGGCCGCGTCCGCGAACAACAAGCAGAGCAGCGCCGTGCCCCACGCATGTCCTGCCACCGATTCGGGCGCCTCGACGCTGCGGAGCACCCAACCGCGTCGAGGTTCGTCCTTGAGCGCCATGGCGCGCAGCGCTACCTCGATGCGAAGGTCCTCGTCGGTTCCGGACGGGTCGTGACGGAGCGCGTCAGGTGACGGACACATTTCGGTCTCCCGACGCAGGGGCGTGCCCGCCCTGCATGGCCCGGTGTTCTCGCAGGTGCGCCCCGACGTCGATGACGGTCTTCGCCACGACGAGAACGAGGAGTGCGCCGATGGGGGCACCCAGGAGAAGCGCAGCGAACGCACCGAAGATGATGGTGAGGTGCAGGATGACGACGCGGCCGTACGGCCTCGCCATCAACTCGGCCGCCGTGACGCGCCGGTACTCGCCGCCGAGGAAGTAGTTCGACACCAGACTGACGCCATGACTCAGCGTGAGCGAGAGCACGCCCCAACCGAGGGTGCCTGCGCCTTCGCGGAGAAGCGCGGACGACACGCCACCGAGTCCGAAGGCCGGCCCGGTTGCGGTGCCCGCACCCAAGGCGTCGAGTCCGCCCCCGAAGAGCGTCGTGACGAACACCCCGTGCACCGTCCAGAACAACCCGTAGTGCACGACGAAGAACGGCACGAGGAAGAGCTTGCCGAGATGCGACTCGTTCGGCCCGGCGGCAGTGACCATGCGAACGACGTTCGACGCGCCGATGATGCCGTTCTCGAGCCAATAGAGGACCAGGATCGTGCCGATGCTCCAGTCCCATGCGAGCACCCCCACGAGCGGAACCACGTTGGCCGCGACGAGGGCGAGCACGGCGAATCGCGAAGACACGAGCGCATCCTAGCAGCGCAGGACAGGGCCGACGCTGCTGGCACGGCGCTGGCGTGCACGCGAAGGCCGCCGGCGAACGGGGTAGGCTGCCGAGGTCCATGCGCGTCCTCGCTCCCGTCACCGCCCTTCGCCGCCACGGCTTGGAAGCTCGGTTGGTGGCGCGCTTGGCGTTGCCGGTCGTGTTCACGAACCTGTTGCAGACGCTCGTGAACGTCGCGGACGTGGTGATGGTCGGGCGCCTCGGACCCATCGAGGTGGCCGCAGTCGGCATGGGGCAGATGGTGCGGATGCTCCTGATGGTCGGTGTGCTGTCGGTCACGACGGGCGCCATGGTCCTCGCGGCGCAGGCGCGCGGCGCCCATGACGATGCGAGGCTGAGCATGGTCGCGCGTCAGGCGCTCACGCTCTCGGTGCTGCTCGGCGCGGGCCTCGGGACGCTCGGGTTCTTCGCAGCGGAACCGTTGCTCGGCTTCATGGCTTCCGGCGCCAGCAGCGAGGCAGTGTCGCTGGGGACGAGCTTCCTGCAGATCCTCTTCGTCGGCGCCCCCCTCATGGCGCTCACGTTCTCGGTGACGCAGTTGATGCAAGGGGCCGGCGACACTCTCACGCCCCTCGTGTTGGTGGGCGCCATCAACGTCCTGAACGTGGCGTTCAACGCGTTGTTCATCTTCGGCCCCGGGCCGTTCCCGGCGCTCGGCGTCGATGGCGCGGCGTACGGCACCATCGCTGCGCGGGCGATCGGCGTGGTGGCGGGGGTCTGGCTGTTGGCGTCGGGAAGGAACGTGGTGCGACTGGGTCGCGGCAGCTTCCTGCCGCATTGGCCGACGGTGCGTTCGATGGTCGGAATCGGCGTTCCGGCGGGCACGCAGGGCGTGCTCCAGAACGTGTCGAGCCTGCTGGTGATGCGCATCGTGACCTCGACGTCGGCGGGTGCGTACGGCGCCGCGGCCATGTCGATCGGCATGCAGGTCGCGTCGCTCGCGTTCATGCCAGGTGTCGCGGTGAGCGTGGCGGCCACGTCGTTGGTCGGACAGGCGCTGGGAGCCTGGCGCCCCGACCTCGCGCGCCTGCGCGGCAACCTCTCCATCTTGCTTGGCATGGTGATCATGGCGGTGCCTGCCCTGCCCATGGTCGCGTTCGCTCCCTTCATCGTCCGCCTGTTCGAGCCGAGCGCGCATCCCATCGTGGTCGAAGGGGGTGCGAGTTTCTTGCGCATCCATGGTGCTGCGCAGCCACTCGTAGCGATCACGATAGTCGCCAGCGGCGCCTTGCGCGGTGCCGGCGACACCATGGCGGCGCTGACCGCGGCGGTGATCGGGCGCGCGCTCTTGGTCGTGCCGCTGGCATACCTGCTCGCACACGTCCTCGGTTTCGAGCTGGTCGGGGTGTGGTGGGGCCTGCTGGTCGGCGTGCTCCTGCAAGGCGCGCTGGTGCTCAGGCGCTGGCGCGGTCGCGGCTGGCTCGACGTCGCGCTGCGCACGAGCGACCTGTTCCGCAGGCATCTGCGACCGCTGGCGCCTTCGGAACGGGCACGGTACCTGAACGAGGTGCG
>CAZOTV010000011.1:18988-51364 GCA_964582795.1 uncultured bacterium | reverse complement strand
TCCTCGGCGATCTGGCTGATGTGCAGCAGGCCGTCGGTGCCGGGGAAGAGGGTGATGAAGGCGCCGAACTCGGTGGTCTTCGCGACCACACCGTCGTACTCCTTGCCGAGCTCGGCGGTCTGCGTGAGCGCCTCGATCTGTGCCTTCACGGCCTTGGCTGCGTCGGAGTCTTCCGAGTAGATGCGCACGGTGCCGTCTTCCGCCACCTCGACGGTGGCGCCGAGCGCTTCGAGCTCGCGGATCTGTTTCCCGCCGGGGCCGATGATCGTGCCGATCTTGTCGGTCGGGATCTTGACCTGCAGGATACGAGGCGCGCGCGCAGAGATCTCCGGGCGCGGAGCGGCCAGGGCTTCGCGCATCTTGTCCAGGATGTGAAGCCGGCCCTCGCGGGCTTGCGCCAGCGCTTCGCGCATGATCGCCGGCGTGATGCCGGTGATCTTGATGTCCATCTGCAGCGCCGTCACGCCTTCGCGCGTGCCGGTGACCTTGAAGTCCATGTCGCCGAGAGCGTCTTCCGAACCGAGGATGTCCGACAGGATGCGGTACTTCCCGTCTTCCATCACGAGGCCCATGGCGATGCCGGCGACGGGCGTACGGATCGGCACGCCCGCGTCCATCATCGAGAGCGAGCCCGCGCATACGCTGGCCATCGACGACGAGCCGTTCGACTCGAGCGTCTCGGCCACGATCCGCATCACGTAAGGGAACGCCTCCTGGCTGGGGATGACGTCGAGCAGCGCGCGCCGCGCGAGGTTGCCGTGACCGTGCTCGCGCCGGCCCGTGCCACGCAGGCGCTTCACCTCGCCGGTCGAGAACGGCGGGAAGTTGTAGTGCAGCATGAACTCTTCGGTGTCGTCGAGTCCGAGGTCGTCCACCAGGCGGTTGCTGCGGCCGGTGCCGAGCGTGGTGACGCCCAGCACCTGCGTCTCGCCACGCGTGAACACGGCCGAGCCGTGCGCCATCGGCAGCACGCCCGTCTCGATCCAGATGGGCCGGATCTCGTCGGGGCGACGCCCGTCGGTGCGAAGGTTCTCCTCCAGCACCAGGCGCCGCATCTCCTTCTTCTCGGCCTTGTCGAACGCGCCCTTGAGTTCGCGGATGCGCTCGGCAGCGCCCTCGGCTTCCGCGTCGGGAACGTGCCGCGCGATGATGGCGTCACGCACGGCCTTGATGGCGTCCGAACGCTCGTGCTTGCCTTTGGTGAGCAGCGCGTCGCGCAGGCCGGACTCGCGTGCCTCGCGCGCGACCAAGTCGATGGTGTCGGCGCCGAGTTCGACGGCGGCCTGGAACACCTTCTTGGGCAGGCCGACGTCTTCGCGCAGGCGCTCGATCATCGCCACCACGGGTTCGAGTTGCTGCTGGGCGAACTCGATGGCGCCGACCATCACGTCCTCGGGGAGTTCGCTGGCGGCCGCCTCGACCATCAGCACGGCATCTTTGCTGGCCGCGACGGTGAGCTCGAGCTGTGAGCCGCCGTCCTTGAGCAAGCGCAGGCTGGGGTTGGCGATGTAGGAGCCGCCTTCGTACCCGACCGTCGTGCAGGCGGTGGGTCCGTTCCACGGCACGTCCGAGATCGCCAGCGCGGCCGACGCGCCGATGGCCGCGAGCGGCGCCGGGTCGTTGACCTGGTCGGCGGAGAGCACCGTGACGATGACCTGCGTCTCGTTGCGAAGCTGCTTCGGGAAGAGCGGCCGGATCTGCCGGTCGATCAGGCGCGCGTTGAGGGTCGCCTGCAGACCAGGACGCCCTTCGCGGCGGAGGAACGAGCCGGGGATCTTGCCGATGGCGTAGTGACGCTCCTCGTACTCGACCGTGAGCGGCAGGAACGGGATGGGCGACGGCTCGTCGTTCATCGCGGCGGTGACGAGCACCACGGTGTCGCCTAGGCGCACGGTCACGCTGCCGTGAAGCTGCTTGGCGTACTTGCCGGTCTCGATGACCAGTTCGCCGCCACCATAGGGGGCGGTGTATCTGCGGTAGTTCGGTAGGTTCACGCTCTCTCCCTCGTCTCTCTCGTCTCGCTGCTCTGCTCGCCGCTACGCGCGCGGCGCCGCGCTTCGGTCAGCGCGCGGCTCCGCGTGCTGGTCTTCCAGCCGTTCGCGTTCGGGAACGCGAACGGCTTGTCGCTACGTTCGTCACGGGGCTTGGAGGCGCTCGTCGATCGCTCCGAGGCCCCGTCGGTACGGAAGCGGCGAGGCGCAAGTAGCCTCGCCGTCGTCTGCCGATCGGCCCGCGACGGGCCGCCAGCATGCTCGGTTCGTTGGACGTCCGCGGGGTGAAGATGGGTCACGCGTGGCTCAGCGGCGCAGCCCGAGGCTCTGGATCAGCTCCTTGTACGCGTCGTAATCGGTGCGTTCCAGGTAGCTCAGAAGGCGCTTGCGCTTCCCGACCATCATCAGCAGGCCGCGCCGGCCGTGGTGGTCTTTCTTGTGGTTCTGAAGATGCTGGCTGAGCTCGTCGATGCGCTTGGTGAGCAGAGCGACCTGGACGGCCGTCGATCCGGTGTCCGTCCCGTCCCTGCCGTACTTCTCGACGATCTCGGTCTTCTGGGTCGCAGTGAGTGGCATGTTCCCAACCTTTCAGATTCCAGGCCGGCGCGAATCCGGATTCGATGTGTCGATCGCGCGCCAGTCGTCGCCCCGCCGTGCTTCGCGGGTGCCAACGTGACAATCTAGCACATCGCGGCCCCGCGTGTCCGCCGCGAGGCTTCCTGGGTCGCGCGGGCCGCCGATCCGCCGATCCTGGCCAGCGTGGCCGGCGCACCCCGAGGCAGTGACCCGGAGGCAGGAACCCCGCGACACGAACCCCGCGACAGGAACCCCGCGACACGAACCCCGAGGCGGGAACCCCGAGCAGTACCGTGAGGACCGATGGAGCGTGCCGACGACATCGACCTCGCGGCGGTCCTGAGCGCCCTCGTTGGCCGAGACGCGACCCGGTCCGCCTCCGAGAGCCGAGCCGTTCGCCTCGGAACCGGGCCCGACGCTCCCATGGCGTTCTTCCGCCGGCACCTAAGCGCCCGCAAGTACCGTCAGGAGGTGGCAGCCTTGACGGCGTGGGCTCCCGCGTTGTCGCCACGGGCGCCGCGCTTGCTCGCGCGGGACGACGCCACGCTCGGCCTCTTGACCACCGCGGTCGCCGGTGACCCGCTCGAGGGGCTGCGGCTGGTTCCGTCCCAGGAGCGGACGGCATATCGCGACCTTGGGGCGCTCACGAAGCGCCTTCACGAGATCACGTTGGGGGACGCCGCGTTCTCGGACGAGGACCCCGTGGCGCCGGCGGCGGCGTACCGCCTTCGCGTCGCCTCCTGGTGCGAAATGGCCGCGGGGTACGTGGAGGCCGAGTTGGTCGCTAACGTGCGCGCCTACGCGTTGGAGGCGGCGCCTGCCTTGGCGGACGCCCGGCGCGTGCCGTGTCATCGTGACATCGCGCCCAGGAACGTCCTCGTCGACGCGCGTGGGAACGCGCGGGCGCCAGGGTTCACCGTCGGCTTGGTCGACTTCGAGCACGCTCGGGCCGACCTGCCCTGGTTCGACCTGGTGCGCCTGGCGGCGGAGGCGTGGCCGGAGGAGCCGGAGCGCAAGGCGGCGTTCTTGGATGGGTACGGTGGCGTTCCTCCGGGCACGACCGGACGATCCGAACGACCAGCCGGTCGGTGGACCGACGTCGACGAAGGCATCCTCGCGCGCTTGATCGCCCTGCATGCGCTCGCCACGACGGCCTGGGCGGCGCGGCACCATGACGCGCGGCTAGAGACGGAGGGCCGCCGTTCGCTCGAGCGTCTTCGGTTCGAAGCCTAGCGGCGCGTTCCGTCGCGTGCCGGCCCAAGTGGTCCAAGACCGGCGCGCGACTGTTGGATCAGGCGTGCCGCTCGAACCAGTCGACGATCGCCTCGAGCCGGGCGATGCGCCGGTCCGGTCGGCCCGAGCGCGACAACTCGTGGCCCTCGCCGGGGAACCGGACGAACTCGGTCTCGGTCTTCCCCAGGCGCTTCAGCACCGTGAAGAACTGCTCGGCCTGTTCGATGGGGCAGCGGTGGTCCTCCTCGGAGTGGAGGATCAGCAGCGGGGTCCTCACCTTCTCCGCGTAGCGGATGGGGCTCTGGCGCCACAGCGCTTCCGGGTCGCCCCACGGCACGCCCTGGAGTTCGCGCTCGACGAACCGCGGCCCGATGTCGGAGGTGCCGTACATACTGGTCCAGTTGCAGATGCTGCGCTGGGTGACGGCACTGCGGAAACGGTCCACCTGGCCCACGAGCCAGTTGGTCATGAAGCCGCCGTAGCTGCCCCCGGTGAGGTGCATGGGTGCGTCGGGCGTGCCCAAGCGCTCGAGGCCGGCGTCGGCGATCGCGAGGACGTCGTCGGCGTCGATGCTGCCGTAACGCCCCAAGATCGACGTGGCGAAGGCGTGGCCGTAGCTGCTGCCGCCCCGCGGGTTGCCGTACACCACGGCGTACCCCCTGGCGGCCATCAGCTGGAACTCGAACTGGAACCCGTACCCGTAGTTGGTGTGGGGTCCGCCGTGCACCTGGAGCACCACGGCGCGGTCTCTCCGCGGCCGAGCCGGGCGCAGGACCCAGTAGGGCACCGGCTCGTCGACGCCTTTCCCCGCGGCATCGAACGGCCCCTCGGGAGCCCGGAGCTTCAGGCGCTCCGTCCAGGCGTCGTGGAACGTGCCTAGACGACGTTCCGTGCCGTCGGATTCGCGCAGGTGGAGTTCGCCCGGCGTGGTGGGAGTCTCGGCGACGAAGACGAACCGCGGCGGCGCGCCTGGGTCCGATGCCCGGCCTGTCGAGGACGGCGTTACCGCGGCGAACGACGTGACGACGCGTGCGCCCTCCTGCAGCGCCGTGACGGCGCCGTCCATGGTCACCCTGACGATGCCGCTGGCGCCTTCGTGGTTGACGTTGAGGTAGAGCGCGTCGCCGGCGGCGCTCCACACGGGGGCGTTGGGGTACGCGCCGTAGCGGCTGTCGCCACCGGCGCTGGGGGACGCCTCGAGGTGGCCCGTCAGCAAGCGCGGCGCACCACGGCCGGCCGTGGCGACGACCCAGGCGCCCGTGCCGCTGGTCATGTCGTCTTGGTCGAGGTTGGCGAGGTACGCCAGATGCCCGCCGTCGGCGGACGGCACGACGTGTGACGCACCCAAGACGCGGGGCACCACCACCGTCGACGTGCGCGTGCGCATGTCGAGCGCGACGAGGTCGGTGCGCATCGCCGCTTCGTCCTCTGCGGTCGCGGCGGCGAAGAAGTAGAGCGTCTTGCCGTCGGGAGAGAACGCGGGCCAGCGGGCGTCTTCACCGAGGTCGGTGAGCTTGCGGGCCTTGCCGCCCCCGACGTCCACGATGTGAACCTGCGTCGGGGCGGTGGCCAAGAAGCCGGTTCCGTCGAACTTGAAGTGTTCGCGTGTGATGCGGCGCGGCCATCCCGGTGCGGCTACCTCGTCCTTCCAGTCGCCACGAGACGTGAAGGCGATGCGCGTGCCGCCCGGATGCCAGCAGAACGCCTCGATGCCGGCCGGTTCGTTGGTGAGCGCGACCGGCTCGCCGCCTGCGAGCGACATGAGGTACAGCTGCGGCTTGGCGTTCTCCTCGCGCGTGCTCGAGAACGCCAGGCTCGTTCCGTCGGGACTGAACCGCGGCGACCGGTCGGCGTACTTCGAGCGCGTGAACTCGACTCCCTGCGACGGCGCCAGCCCGCGCTTGGTGGTGAGGTCGAAGAGGTGGATGCGGCTCTGGTAGCGAGGGGGTTTGGGTGGGGTCTCGGTCGCGCTGCCGGCTGCGCGCTTTCTACCGCCGCGGCCGCCGCGACCGCCGCCGGCCGCTTCGCCCATGGCCGCGGCCCGACACGCCGCCACGGCTTCCCCGGCCGTCTCGCCGGCGGGGCCCTCGTCCGTGACGATGCGCGTCACGACGACGGCGGCGCGGTCGCCGGTGGGGGAGAGGCGAGGATCGGACACGAACGTGAGGCCGAGCAGGTCTTCGGTCCTGAGTGCGTTCGACGACTTCGAGGCTGGTGACATGTCGCTCCTGGATGGGGCCGCGCGGCGGTCGTGCGCTGCGCGAGGTGGTGTGGCGCCTGGCCGTGGTCTGGGCGAGGTGGTTCCGTTCACTCGTGCTCGGCTGTTCGGGCCGTTCCGGCTCGGCGGTTCGGGTCGCTCCAGCTCAGCCGTTTCCGCCGCCGTGGGGCGGCCGCCGGGGCCGCTATGGGTCGGCCGCCGGGGCCGCCACCTCTCAGCCGCTCGGACCGGCGCTCCTTCCGCGCTGCACGGCGTACAGGAGGATGCCCGCGGCGACCGACGCGTTCAACGATCCAACCCGCCCGCGCATCGGCACGCGCACGAGGTCGTCGCAGCGGTCTCTCACCAACCGCCTCAGGCCCTCTCCTTCGGAGCCGATCACGATGGCGGCGTCGCGGTCCCAGTCGACCTGCTCGGGAGTCGAAGGGGCTTCGCCGTCCGCCCCGTACACCCACACCCCACGCTCCTTGAGGCGTTCGATGACGCTCGGGAGGTTGGTGACCACCACGATCGGCAGCAGGCTGGTCGCGCCGGCCGCCGCCTTGACGACCACGGCCGACAAAGGCGCGGAGCGCCGTTCCTCCGTGACCACGCCGTGCGCCCCGAGCGCCTCCGCCGAGCGGATGATGGCCCCGACGTTGCGTGGGTCGGTGAGGTGGTCGAGCAGGACGAGCAGCAGGCGCTCGTCGCGCTGCGCCGCCCGGTCGAAAGCGTCGTCGAGCGTGCCGGTGGGTACCTCCGGGAGCTCGGCTGCGACGCCCTGGTGGCGCGTGGTGCGCAGCGCCTGGTCGAGTTGGATGCGGGGCACCTCCTCGAGCGCCGCGTCGGCCGCGCGCGCCGCGCGCTTCAGCTCCGCGAGCATCGCCGGCTGGATGCCGCGCGCCACCAGCACGCGCTCGGTCTGAGCCTCCCGCAGCGCCTCCAATACGGCGTTGCGACCATAGATCCACATGCAGCGAGTATACGGCTGGGTGACGCCCGCGCTCAGGCCGGGGTCGACCCGTCACCTGCGCGGTGAAGCCGCTCCAGCGCCGAGCGGGCGTTCGTCTCGTCCTGTCGCAGTTGCGCCTTCAGCTCCTCCAGCGAACCGAAGCGCATCTGCTTGCGAAGCAGCGTGTGGAACGACGTCGTGATCGTCGCCCCGTAGAGGTCGGCATCGAAGTCGAACAGGTGCACCTCGAGCGAGGGCGGCTCTTCCGGGAAACTGGGTCGCGGGCCGACGTTCGCCATCCCGTGGCGTTCCTCGCCGGAGACATCCACCGTCACCGCGAACACGCCAACCGGCAACGCCTTCTTCGGGTCGGTGACGACGTTGGCGGTAGGGAAGCCAATGCTGCGCCCGCGCCGCTGGCCTTCCTGGACCCGGCCGCGCGCGCGGTACGGGGCGCCGAGCAGGGCGTTGGCCCGCTCGATGCGGCCCTCCTTCAAGTGGTCGCGCACGTGCGACGACTTCACCACTTCGCCTTCGAAGGTCCGCAGCCCGAACGCCTCGAGCTTCCCGGCGATCGGGCTCAGGTCGTTCAGGCCCCCGGCGCGCTGGTGGCCGAAGCGGAAGTCCTCGCCCACGATGATGGTGTGCGGCGCCAGGCGCCGCAACTCGTCGACGAAGCGCGCCTTGTCGGTGCGGGCGTAGTCGCGGTCGAACGGGATCATGACGACCGTGTCCGGGGCGAACGCCGCCAGCAGCTCGAGCTTCTCCTCGGCGGAGGTGAGGAACGTCGCGTGCCCGAAGACGACCTTGGCGGGCGGGAAGAACGTCACGATCAAGCTGGGGCGTCGTTCGCGCGCCGCGAGTTCCTGCATCCGCCCGAGCAACATGCGGTGGCCCAGGTGGACGCCGTCGAAGTTGCCGATGCAGACGACCGGCTCTTTCACATGCACGTCCTCTATGGCGTGAACCAGGGTCGTCACACGGGTACTCCGTGCCTTGCCAACACCTGCCGCACGGCAAGGAGCGTGACCCCACTGGTCGTCTCCTGGCCGTCGGCCACCGCGCGCCAGAGGTCGAGCGCGTCGCGCCACTCGAGCGTGAGGTCCTCGCCTTCGTCCGGAGCATGACCTTCGGCTTCTTCGACGGGTCGAACGTCGTTCGCTTCGTAGAGGTACACCGTCTCCGTCGTGAAGCCGGGCGACGCGTAGAGGCGGGTGACGAGGCGCAGGTCGCCCGCAAGGCCCGTCTCCTCGGCCAACTCGCGGGCCGCCGCCCGCTCGGGGGTCTCGCCTGGGTCGATCAAGCCCGCAGGGATCTCCCAGGTGTCGTGCCCCACGGCGGGCCGGAACTGCCGCACGCCGAGTACGCTGTGGCCGCGCGTGACGAGGACCGCGACGGCGTCTGCGTGCTCGACCACTTCCCAGTGGCCGTCCACGATCGTCAGGGTGACGATCCGCCCGCGGTAGATCTCGTCGCGCACGTCAGCAAGCGTAACAGAACCGCCCCCGTGCTACGCGCGCAGCACGGGGGCGGTACTCGCACCTACTCGCCGATCAGTTCTCGCCGCTGTCCGGGTTGTAGCGCAAGAACGCCGGGATGTCGTAGTTGCTGGGATCGTACGCGCGTCCGCCGGCTGCCGAGCGCAGGTGCGTGGGGCGCAGCACCTTCGTCTGCGGCGCCTGGTCGAAACCGGCCGCGATGACGGTAACGCGCACCTCGTCGGCGGCGTCCTCGTCGAACGTGACGCCGAACAGCACGTTGACGTCGTCGACTTCGGTGGCCTCGCTGATCTTCTCCACGATCTCGTGCGCGTCGAAGAGCGTGAGGTCCTCGGAGCCGGTGACGTTGATGAGCAGGTGTCGGGCTCCTTCCACCCCGCGCGCCAGCAGCGGGCTGTGGGTGGCGGAGTTGGCTGCTTCCTCGGCGAGTTTCTCGCCGCGGCCGGCGCCGATGCCCATGAGCACGGTGCCCGCGCCTTGGAGCAGCGCCTTGACGTCGGCGAAGTCGACGTTGATCAAGCCAGGCATGTTGATGACGTCGCTGATGCCGCGAACGCCGTGGTAGAGCACGCGGTCGGCGACGCGGAAGGCGTCGTTGAGGCGCACCTTGCGGTCGAGCGCGGAGAGCAGGCGCTGGTTCTCGACCACGATGAGCGCGTCGACCTTGTCCTCGAGGCGGCGCAGGCCCTCCTCGGCTTGGCGCATGCGGCGGGGACCCTCGAACTGGAACGGGGTGGTGACGACGGCGATCGCCAACGCGCCCAACTCGCGGGCCACCTCGGCCACGATCGGCGCGCTGCCGGTGCCGGTGCCGCCGCCCATGCCGGCGGTGATGAACACCAGGTCGCAACCGCGCAACGCTTCGGCGATGCGGTCACGGTCCTCCAACGCGGCTTTCTCGCCGATCTCCGGGTTCGCGCCGGCGCCGAGGCCCTTGGTGAGGTGGTCGCCCATCTGGATGCGGACGTCGGCCAGACTCGTGGCCAGCACCTGCGCGTCGGTGTTCGCGGCAACGAACTCGACGCCCCGAAGGCCCGTCTCGATCATGCGGTTGACCGCGTTGTTGCCACCGCCGCCCAGGCCGATGACCCGGATGACGGCGTTGTCGGTGTGGTTCATCGCCATGTGTACGCTCCCCGCCTCAGAAGAAGTCTTTCAGGATATTCCGGATACCCGAGAAGAAGCCGCCGATGCCTTCCTCCTTCTTGGGCCTGCGGACGGCCGGCGCCGCCACTGCCCCATGCGCCATACCGTAGCGCACCAGACCGACCGCGGTGGCGTGCGCCGGGCTCGCCACCACGTCCGCCAGTCCGGACACGCCGTCGGGCTTGCCGATACGCACCGGCAACCGGAACCGTTCGTTGGCCACCTGCTCGATGCCGGGCATGAGCGAGGCGCCGCCGGTGATGACGACGTTGCCCGCCAGCAGTTCGAGGGCGCCCATGCGCTGTTCGATGTTGCGCTTGACGAGATCTAGGATCTCGACCACGCGTGGCTTGATGACCTGCGCCAGCTCGAAGGTGGAGATGCTGGCGGTGTAGCTCGGGTTCGCCACTTCCAGCTCGACGTCGCGGTCGGCCAACTCGGGCAGGGCGACGCCGTAGCGGCGCTTGACGCGCTCGGCTTCGTCGGGCGGGATGCGCAGCAGCTGGCTGATGTCTTGCGTGATGTGATCGCCGCCGAGCGGGATGATGGCGGAGTGCGCCAGCGTGCCGCGGCGGAAGACGCCGATGTCGGTGGTGCCGCCGCCGATGTCGATGAGGAGCGTGGTGAGCTCCTGCTCGCCGCGGTTGAGCACCGCGAGGCCCGACGCCAGCGCCTGGACGACGAGTCCGTCGACCCCCACGCCGGCGTCGCCCGCGCAGCGCTTCAGGTTCTGCAGCGGTCCTTGCGCGCCGGCGACGATGTGCACGTCGACCTCGAGGCGCACGCCCGACATGCCGATGGGGTCCTTGATGCCGTCGTTGCCGTCGACCACGTACTCCTGCGGGATGACATGGAGGATCTCCATGTTCGCTTCGAGCGGCACCGCACGGGCGTTCTCGATGGTGCGCTCGATGTCGGCGCGGGTGACCTGCTGGCCGCGACGGATGGCGGCCATGCCGTGGCTGGTGAGGGCCTTGAGGTGGCTTCCCGCCACCCCGACCCAAGCAGACGAGACGTCGACGCCGGCGACCCGTTGCGCGGCGGCCACCGATTGGCGGACCGACGCGATGGTGCGCTCGAGGTTCACGACGACGCCCTTGCGCAGGCCGTCGGACGGTACCGTGCCCTCCCCGATGATGTCCAGGACGCCGTCACCAGCGACCTCGCCGATCACGGTGCAGATCTTGGTGGTTCCGATGTCGAGGCCGACGATGATGCGTTCGTCACCCATGCCGGTCTCTCATCCGCGGCCCGCCCATGTCTCGCGTGTGTCAGTCATGTGCCTTGCTCACTCCCCAGGGATAGACCGCGATGCGGCCCCCGCGGTTGCTGACGAACGCCGACCACTGCTTGCGCAAGGCATCCGCACTCGAGGTGATAAGCGTCGTGCCGGTCAACAGGATCTCGAATCCTTCTGGCGAGTACTGTATCACCTCGGGGCCGAAGGGTCGCAGCAGCGTCAGAAGCTCGAGAGCTTCCGTCGTGCGCGGTGTCCCCCAGCCTTCCAGCCGCGGCAAGCCGGCCGTCTCGGACGGGCCGGCGTCGGGTAAGACTGTACCATCGTCCGCCCACGTGGTCCGGCCATCGGTCAGCGCCGGGGTGCGCTCGACCAGGGCGATGCGGATGGTGTCGGGCCAGAGCCGCACGACCTCGAGGCGGAGCACCCATGGGTCGGTCGCCAGCTCGTGTACACGCCGCCGCGTGACCCACAGGAAGGGGTCGCCCGGGTGCACGTTCGCTAACGCGCGCACGCTCTCGGTCTCCAGGTGCCGGTTGCCGACGACCTCGACGGTGCGCACCTTGGGCACGAACAGGCTGGCGACGAGGCCGCCGCCGCTCAGGAGCAGCAGGACGAGCAGCAGAGGACGCACGTCAGAACCCCCAACGACGCCACTCCAGTTCGAGCGGCGCATCCACGCGCTCTCGTACGAGCGCGATCAACGCAGTGACGTCCGCAGCCGTGGCGTCGCCTAGGTTGAGGACGAAGTTGCCGTGCTCGTGCGCGATCATGGCGTCGCCCACGCGCAGACCCTTGAGTCCGGCGGCGTCGATGATGCGGCCGGCCGAGTCGCCCGGCGGGTTCTTGAACGCGCACCCGGCGGACTTCACCTTCGGCTGACCCTTGCGGGCAGCGTCGACGGCGTCCAACTTCCGCTCCACGGCCTCCGGTGTGGACGCCGTGAGCGACAGGCGCGCCCGCGTCACGATGGCGCCAAGCGGCAGCTCCGCGTGCCGGTAGGAGAGCCGAAGAGCTTCCACGGGCACGCGTTCGAGCGCGCCGTTCACGAACAGCTCGACCTCGACCAACGTATCGGACATCTCGCCGAAGCGCGTGCCCGCGTTCATGGCGATGGCGCCGCCCAGGACCGCGGGCACGCCTAGCAGGCCCTCCAGGCCCGAGAGCCCGGCGCGCTGCGCGCGGCGCACCAGCCCGGGGAGCGGCGTGGCGGCCCCCAGCCACAGGTCGGCTCGGCCGTCGAACGACGCCATGTCGTTGAAGGCCCGACCGAGGCGCACCACGCGCTCCGACACACCGGCGTCCGAGACCAGCAGGTTGGAGCCCGCCCCCAAGACGAGGAACGGCTCGCGCGTGGCCTCGCGCAGGTCCTCTTCGCTCTCGACCTCCCACAGCTCGGCAGGTCCACCGACGCGCAGGGTGGTGTAGTCGCGCAGGAGAACGGGGCGGACCTTACTCGCCATGGGTCACGGCCGGCGGCACGAGGGCTGCCGCGACGCGCCAGACGTCGCCGGCGCCGAGCGTGATGACGAGATCGTTCGGCGCCATGGTGCGTTGCAGGTAGCTCAGAGCCGAGGCGAGGTCGTGGCGGGTGGCGGCGACGCCGAGCTTGGTCAGGCGCTCGACGATCAGGTCGGGGGAGACGTTGGCGATCGGCGCCTCGCCGGCGCCGTATACGTCGAGGACCAGCACCTCGTCCGCCAGCGCCGCGGCCTCGGCCAGCGCGGGCCAGTGGCGCGCCGTGCGGACCCACCGATGCGGTTGCAGCACCGCGCGGACGCGGCGGCCGGTGGCGCGGGCGGCCTCAAGCGTGGCTCGCACCTCGGTGGGATGGTGGGCGTAGTCGTCGATGACCAACGCGCCGTCGACGTCGCCCCACTGTTGCCAGCGGCGGCCGACACCGTGGAACGCCGCGAGGGAACTCAGCGCAGGCCGTGGGTCGAAACCGGCCTGATGCACCGCGGCCAACGCGGCGGCGGCGTTGAGCGCGTTGTGATGACCGGGAACCTCGAGCCGCACCTGGTACGGCGCCATGCCCGGCCCATGCATCGTGAACGTGCTGCCGTCGGGTCCGAGCGCGAGATCGTCGATGCGGTAGTCGGCCGTCCGGTCGAGGCCGTAGGTGACGGCGTGCGGGTGGAACGCCAACAGGTTCGCCAGCCCCGGCCAGTCGGCGCAGTACACGAGCCGCTCGGCGCCGCCGGCGAAGCGCCGCGCGGCTTCCTCCAAGTCGGCCAGGCTGGCGTGGTAGTTGCGGCGTTCGTCGTACTCGCCTGCGATGTGATCGTCCTCGAGGTTCGTGACCACGCCGATCGCGCTGTGGAGGTCGGCGAAGCCGGGGTCCGACTCGTCGACTTCCGCGGCCAACCATCGGCCACGGCCGTAATGCATGTTGCCTTGGATGGAGGGCAGCGTCGCGCCGAGCTGCACCGAAGACTCCGGATCGAGCGCCAACAAGAGCGTGGCGGCCATGGCCGTGGTCGTGCTCTTGCCGTGTGTGCCCGTGACGGCCAGCGCCCTGCGGCGCGCGAACAGTTCGCCGAGCAACTCGATGCGGCGCAGGACGCGCGCGCCGGCCGCCCGGGCAGCCACCAGTTCGGGATGATCGCTCGGCACGGCCATGGAGTGCACCACGACGTCGACGCCTTGAGTGTGGCTGGGGTGGTGGCCCTCGGCGACCTCGACGCCGGCGGCGCGCAACGCGTCGAGGGCGGGGCTGGCCACCGCGTCGCAGCCACTCACGTGGAAGCCTTCGCGCAGGCACCACAGCGCGAGCGCCTGCATGCTGACGCCGCCGATACCGATGAAGTGCAAGTGTCGTGTCATGGGGTTGGGGTCCGCTTCTGCGCGCGTGGACCGGCCACGGGCTGGGTCTTCGTAGGAGCGCTCGGGTCGGTGCCGACCAGAAGCACGGCGTCTACCATACGCCGGGCCGCGCCCGCGGGGGAACGAGCCAGGGCGGCAGCGGCCGCCGCTGCGCGGGCGTCCGGGTCGAGCAAGGCGCGCCAAGCTTCGGCCAGGTGCTCGATGGCTCGTTGCTCGACGACCGTGCCGGCGCCGGCGGCAGCGACGGCGCGGGCGTTGTGCAGTTGGTGGTCCTCGGCGCTGGTCGGCAGCGGCACCATCACCAGGGGAACGCCGTGAAGCGCCGCTTCGGACAGCGTGCCCACGCCGGAGCGGGTGATGGCGAGATCGGCCGCGCTCCAAGCGGTCGGGGCATCGACGTACGGCACCACGTGGTAGTTCGCGAGGTCCTTCGCCCGCTCCCGCACCTCGTGCACCAACGCCGGACCTGCGGCATGCAGCACGTGGTGAACGGGCCGACGCGCCGCGGCCGCGGTGGGTGTGGCGTCCGCCCGTTCGGCGTCCGCACCTTCGGCGTCTCCCGGTCCGATGTCCGTCGACTCGGCGACCGAAGCCCCGGTGTGCGCCCACCGGGCGTCCGTCGGAGCGGCGCCCGTCGACGCGTCGTACGCCAAGTCGCGAAACGCCTCCGGCACGGCGCGGTTGAGCGTGAGCGAACCCTGCGACCCGCCCATGACGAGGGTCACGACGGCGTGCTCGGTGAGACCGAGCGAGGCGCGCGCCTGGGCGCGATCGACGCGCTGTTCTCGCACCGGGAACGGCACTAGCGTCGTCTCACGCGCGCCGCGCAAGTGGGCGAGCGCCTCGGGTTGGGCGCTCACGACGAGCGCCGCTCGCGCGGAGAACCAGCGGTTCACCCTACTGGGGAACGCGTTCCCTTCGTGCAGGATCAACGGGATGCCGTTCAGGACGGCGGCGACGCAGCCGGGGAAGGAGGCGAACCCACCGAACCCCACCACTCTGTAGGGCCGCACTTTCCGCACCAGCCGCACCGCTTCGATCACGCCCTTCAGAGCGCGCCAGGCTTGCCGCGGGTCGGGCCGTTGACGGTTCCACTTGCCCGCGGACACGCCGAGGAACGGAACGGCCGCTTCGGCCGCCAGTCGCTCTTCCATGCCGCGGCGCTGACCCAGGAGCATCACGTGGAGCCCGCGCGCTCGCGCTTCGTGCGCCACCGCAAGGGCCGGGTAGATGTGCCCGCCGGTTCCGCCGGTCGCGAGCAGCAGGTCGGGCCGTGGTGCGCTGCGTGCCTCGTTGACGCGCGCGTCCTCGGCCGCCCCGGCGACGTGGCCGGTCGCGCCCCCGTTGCCGGTCGCGCCGCCGTTGCCGCGCGGGTCGTGCGCGCCATGCACGCCTGCGTGACCGTTCATACGGACGCCTCGTGCGCGGGAGCGGCCGCGCGTTCGTTTCGCGCCTGGCGACTGGCGATGTGCAAGAACCCGAACGCGATCGCCACCGACAGCAGGCTGTTGAAGCCGTAACTCACGAACGGGAGGGGGATGCCGGTTACCGGCAGGAGTCCGGTGGCGACGAGGAGGTTGAGCCCCGCCTGTCCGCAGATGTAGGCCGTCGCCCCGGCGGCGAGCAGCGCCGAAGGCCCCTCGACAGCGGCCGAGATGCGCAGGCCGCGCCCGGCGATCAGCATGTAGAGGGTCACCAACGTTGCCGTGCCGATGAGCCCCAGCGCTTGCGCGATGGCGATCGACACGAAGTCGGTTTGCGCCGCCGGCACGGGCACCTGGCGGCCCGGCCCGATGCCGAGCACGCCACCGCGCAGCATGGCCTCGCGCGCCATGGACTGCTGGTAGGCCTCGTCGTCGACGCGCTCTTGCATGCCCCACAGGTCCTGGAAGCCGGCGATGCGATCGCGGAGGTAGCCGAACTGGCTGAGGTACGGACCCGCGATCAGGGCCGCGATCAACGCGGCCGCGGTGGTGATCGACGCCAGGCGCGTCAACGTCGTGCCTGCCGTGACCATGATGGCGAAGGCGAGCACGAAGATGAACAACGCCGTGCTGACGTCGGGCTCGGCCACGATGGCCGCGGCAGTGAGGCCGATGACGAGCATCGGGCGCCAGATCTCCCAGTTGCCCAGGTGGTTGTGGAAGAACGCCGCGAGGTAGGCGATCACCGCGACCTTCATGAACTCCGACGGTTGCAGCGTGAAGCCCAGGAACGGCAGCACCAACCACCGCTTGCTCTCGCTGCCCGCCGGTGACACACCGACGATCAGCACCAACACCAGGAGCGCCAACAGCGTCACGAACACCATCGGACTGGCGCGCACGACGTGTCTCGCCTTCAGGCGGCCGACCACGAACGTCAGGCCGAGGGCGATCGCCACCCGGACCGCATGGCCGAACGCCTCGTCGGGAGCGCGCGTCGCGACACCGACGACACCGAGGGCGCCAAGCATGACCTGGAGCGTGATCAGGAGGCGGTCCATCTACGCCCCCGCCGTGACGCGGTGGCCTGCGTCCGTGGTCCGACCGGCGTCGGTCACCGCCTCACGGAACGCCGCCGCGCGATCGACGTAGTCGCGGAACTGATCGAACGAGGCTGCGAGCGGAGCGAGCAGCACGTGACCGTCACCGCCATGTTCCGCCCTGAGGTACGCGAGGGCGTGGCTCACGGCCGCGCGCATGGCGTCGCGGCCGTCCGGCTCGTCTACCTGTACGACCGGGACGACCGATGCGAACTCGCTCGCCAACGACGCTCGGGAGGCGCCGATGGCGACCAGCAGGTCGACGCGCTGCGCCACCAGCGGCGTCAGGCCGGCGACGTCGGCGCCTTTCGCTTGACCGCCGGCGATCCACACCAGCGGGCGCGGCGTGGCCTGGAGCGCGGCGGCGACGGCCAGCGGCCGCGTGGCGATCGAGTCTTCGATGAAGCGCACCGACCCGACGGCCCCGGCCGCCGCGTAGCGTCCTGGAAGCCCGGTGAACCCGCGCAGGCCGGCGGCGATGGCGGTGGCGTGCACGCCCAGCGCGTCCGCGCTCAGGGCGACGGCGAGCGCGTTCGCGACCTGATGCGCGCCGAGGACATGAAGGTCGTCTCGCTGCAACAGCGGCGCGCCGTCCAACGTCAGGACGCCCCGTTCGGTATCGAGGTACGCGTCGGTAGGACGGTCCAGCGAGAAGCGGCGCACGCGCGCGCCGCGGCCTTCCATTTCGGTCGCCCAACGCTCGAGCGTCGGGTCGTCCGCGTTCGTCACCAGGGTCTGGCCCGCGCCGAGGTGGGCCGTCAGTCGCCGCTTGGCGGCGTGGTAGGCCTCGACGCTGCCGTGCCGGTCGATGTGGTCCTCACCGAGGTTGAGCATCACCGCGACGTCGGGACGGAAGCGCTCGCAGCGCTCGAGTTGGAACGACGACATCTCGACGACGTGAACGGCGCCCGCCCGCGCGACGGCGGCCAACGCCGGGTCGATGTTGCCGCCCGCCACCGCGTCGAGGCCGGCTGCGGCGAGCGTGTCGGCCACCCAGCGGGTGACGCTGCCTTTGCCGGCCGTGCCCGTCACCGCGACGTAGGTCCCCGGCACCGTGCGCCAGACGTACTCGACCTCGCCGATCACGTCGGCCCCGTCCGCTCTGAGCGCGCAGAGGTCGGGATGGTCGATCGGCACGCCGGGGGCGGCGACGACCAACGGGCGCGCCTCGCTCTCGGGCGCCCCAGACCACGCACCTGACCACGCCTTCACGTCATCTACCCGGCGCGCGCCCATCGCCAACGCTTCATCGATGTCGGCGCCTGCGGCGCGCATGTCGGTGAAGGCGACCTCGTGGCCATCCGCCACGAGGCGACGTAGCGCGGCCAGCCCGCTTCGGCCGAGGCCGTACACCAGCGCGGGTCCGCTCACGGTCCCACCGCCAAGCGACCGGCAAGCGCCGCTGCCAGCGCGACGCAGAGCGCCGTCACGAGGTAGAAGCGCTGAACGACGCGCGTCTCGGGCCAGCCCGAGAGCTCGAAATGATGGTGAAGGGGGCTCATGCGTAGAAGGCGCTTGCCGCCTGTGAGGCGGAAGTACGTCACCTGAGCGATCACCGAGAGGACCTCGAGAACGGGCAAGATCGCGATGAGCGGTAGGTACCACACGTACCCCTGCACGATGGCGAGACCCGCGACGGCCGCGCCGAGCGCTTCGGACCCGACTCCCCCCATGAAGGTGCGGGCAGGGTGCACGTTGTACCAGAGGAAGCCGAGGAGCGCGCCCATGAGCGCCGCCGCGAAGGGCGAGCCGAGGAAGAACAGCAGGATGATGACACCGACGCCGCCCGCGAGCCCGTCGAGTCCGTCGGTGAAGTTGAACGCGTTGATGGCGCCGACGATCACGAACGCGAACGTCGCTACGTCGAGCCAGCCGATGCCGAACGCCACGGCGCCGCCGCGCACGGCCCACCAAGCGAACGCCAGTCCTAGCACCGCTTGCCCGACCAGGCGGTAGCGGGCGAGAACGCCCGTGGCGGCGTCGGGCCCGTCCTGCGCTTCGCCGGAGGCGGCCTGGCGCTTGCGCCGCAGCGATGTCACGTCGTCGTAGAGCCCGAGCGCGCCGCTGCCGACCACCAGCAAGACCAGCGCCAGTTCCGCGGCGGGGTCTGCTGCTGACAGGAGCCAGGCCGCGATCGCCGCCACCAAGAACGCGACACCGCCCATCGTCGGTGTGCCCGCCTTGCCGAGATGGCTTCGCGGCCCGGCCTCGCGGATCACCTTGCCCCAGCCGAGGCGCCGGGCGAGTTGTACGAAGACGCCGGTGAGCACCAGGCCGATGCCGGCCGCGACGATCACGATCATGGCGTGCCCTCCGCCGGCGCTTCGCTTGGTCGTATCGATGCGATCGGGGCGCCGCGGTTCGTCACCGCGGTCTCGGGACCGAAGCGAAGGAGAAGCTCCTCGACCACCTGCTCCATCCGCATCCCGCGCGAGCCCTTGACCAGCACGGTGGACCCGCTGGGAACCTCGGGAACGAGGTCGCGGGCCGACGCCGCGTCGTGACGGTGCCGCGCTCCTGGGTTGCCTGCCAGGGCCGCTTGGCTCTCCGGCCCGACGAAGACCACCATGTCGAGGTCGCGCGTCTCCTCGCCGAGCGCCTGGTGGGCCTCCTTCGAGGCGTCACCGAGCTCGAGCATGTCGCCCAGGAACGCCACCCACGGCCGCGGGCCGGAGCGAAGCGCCGCGAGCGCGACCTCGGCCGATGCGGGGTTGGCGTTGTAGCTGTCGTCGAGAAGAAGGAGATGGTCGAGCCGGCGCCACTGCAGTCGCCCGGGCTCGAGCGTCGCGGATCGCAGACCGTCGAGCGCCTCCTCGAAGGGGCGCCCGAGGCGCGTGGCCAGCGTCAGCGCCAGGAGCGCGTTCTCGACCATGATGGGGCTCGTCCAGGGGAGCGTGAACTCGTGACCGAGGGCACGGACCGTAGCGACGCCGTCTCGCGTGTCCTTTAGGACGCCGATCACTTCCTCGGGGGCGCCGGTGCGCGTCTCGTGCGCTGCCGGCCTGCCGGCGACCACGCGCACCACCGTGCAGCGGGCGAGCAGGTCGGGAGGCACGTGCGCGGCGGCGCCGGAACCGACCAAGCGAACGCCCGGCGCGGCCGCCAAGAGCGCCGTCTTCTCGCGTGCCACGGCCGCGACGCTGCCGAGCGCGCTCAAGTGACTGGCCCCGATGGCGGTGACGATGGCGTGGTCCGGGTGGGTGAGTGCGAGCAACTGCGCCATCTCGCCGGGGTGATCGATGCCGAGCTCCAGCACGAGCGGGGGAGGGACGCGCCGCGGCGGTGAGTCGCTGGGGCCGTCGTCCGTGGGCGCACTCCGTTCGTCTTCGATGACCGCGGCGAACATCGCTTGCGTCAGTCCGGGCGGGGTGTTGTAGTTGCCAGGCGTGGCGCGTGCCGCCAGCGCCGCGGCCGTCATCGCCTTGACCGTGGTCTTGCCGGCGGATCCGGTGATGCCCACGACCGGAGCGCGGAGTCTGCTACGCGCTTCCCGGCCGAGTTCCGTGAGCGCGCTCTTCGGATCCGGCACGCGCAACCCGCGCGGATGCGCCACGTCCGAGACGATGTACGCCGCGCCCGCGGCCAGGGCCTCGTCGGCCCGTTCGATGGCGTGGCCCGCCGAGCCTTGCCAGGCGAAGAGGATGTCGCCCGGCCGCACGCGAGCACGCTGGAAGGTGACGCCCGTTCCGTCGGGAAGGTCGTCGACGGGTCCCTCGGCGGCGAGCAGGGCTGCCAGCGTTCTTGCCGAACCGAGCGTCACCGGTGAGTACCCTCCATATCATGCTCACTTTACACAACATACGCACCATCAGTGCGGATGGGGGACGCGCTGCCGATCGCGCGCTTCGCATGCGTGCGCACTCAGTGTGCGCGGGCACTAGGCGTTCGCGCTCACGGCGCGTTCGCGCTCATGGCGCGTTCGCGATCGCCTCGACGCTCGGGGCCGTGCCCCAGTGCGCCACCACCTCGCTACCGATCGCCCGGAACAACGGGGCGGCCACGTAAGTGCTGGTGGCGTCCGTGTCCGGCTTGCGGAGGGTCACGACCACGACCGCGCGGGGTCTCTCTGCGGGGAACATGCCGGCGAACGTCAACGAGTAGTCGCCCGGCAGGTAGGCCCTGGCAGTGTCGTCCCAGATGTCGGCGGTGCCGGTCTTGCCCGCGACGGAGACGCCGGGGATGCCGGACTCGCGCAGGCCGCCGTTCTCCATGACGTGGATCAGCATGCTGCGGACGCTCTGCGCCACCTCGGGGCTGATCACGCGGTGCGGCTCGGGCACGACCTCGTCTGCCAGCAGCCTCGGCGGAACGTAGAGGCCGTCGTTGGCGATGACACCGTAGGCGGCCGCCAACTGCAGCGGCGTGGTGTTGTGGTTCTGCCCGATGCTGTTGGCGGCGTGATCCTGCGGCACCCAGGTACGCCAGTCGTTCAACGACCCGGAGGCCGTGTAGCTCGAGCGCAGGTCGAGGTCTTGGCCGATCCCGAACCGGCCGAGCCAATCGTAGAGCTCGTTCGGCGCGAAGCGCTGGCCGAGGGCGATCATGGCGGAGTTGCTGGAGTACGCCAGCACGTCGGGAACGGCCAGGACCGGGTCGTGACGAGCGACGTCACGGAACGTCTTCTCGCCGACGCGCAGCGTCATCGGCGCGTCGATCATCTCGCTGGGCGACAAGCGGCCGGTCTCGAGCAGCCCCGCGACCACCAACGGCTTGACCACCGAGCCCGGCTCGTACCGGAGCAGGAACGCGCGGTTCGACTGGTTCGCGAACTCGTCGCGCCAGTCATTGGGGTCGTAGTTGGGGAAGCTGGCGGCGGCCAGGACGTTGCCCGTGCCCACCTCGAGGATCACCGCCGCGCCGCTCTCGGCGCTATGCGCCTCGGCGGAGGCGGCGAGGTGGCGCTCCGTGGCTGCCTGGAGCACCGGATCGATGGTCAAGACGGCGTCGGCGCCGGACGCGAGGTACCCGTCGAGGCTGTACTCGAGCCCTTCGAGACCGTAGCTGCCGTCGGGTTGATCGGCTCCGGTGAAGCCGACGAGCACGCCGGCGAGGGCGCCTTGCGGGTACCGCCTGGCATCGGCCGGGCCGTCGGCGAGCACGGTGCCGTCGGATGCGAGGATGCGTCCGCGGGGCACGGCTTCCACCAGCGGTGCGGGCAGCTCGGTGACCTCGTGTTGCTGCATCGCGAACCCGGCGAGCGCGGCAAGCAACGGGGCGAACAAGCCAAGTGCGAGCAACGCTCCGCGCCGCATCCGTAGCGTCGCGGGGCCGCGCGTGGCGCCTTCCTCGCGCCGGGCCGGGCGCTCCGGCGCGCGCCGCTGCGAGCGCTCGGCTGGCCGTGAACGCGGTTCGGCCGGTGCAGGGGGGAAGGTCAGGCTGCGTCCGTGGGTGGGGCTCGTCAACGCCATACGGTGCGGATCTCCATGCCAGGGGAGGGAAGCTCGGGGTTCGGGGCGGGAGCGGGGGCGACGAGGATGCTGGTGCCGCCTTCCGGAACGGGAACCATCCCGCGCGCGCGGGCCCAGTCGGCGACGGCCAACGGACCTTGGACGACGGCGGCGCGGCTGCGCGCGACGGCGACGTCCTCGAGGAGGTCGGCCTTCTGCTCCATGAGCGAGCGCTGACGATCGTAGTCGCGCTGGTTCACGGTTCCCAGTGCGGCCACCATGAGTAGGAACGTCACGTAAAGCGGCACGGCCAAGCGCAGCAGTCCGGCGGGGCGAGCGCTCATCCCTGCACCTTCCGCCCAGCGCGAAGCTTGGCGCTGCGCGCTCGAGGGTTGGCCCGGGTCTCTTCGTCGCCTGCGAGCACCGGCTTCTTCGTCAGCGCCTCGAGGCGCGGGGAGTCCTTCAGGAACCGCTTCACGATGCGGTCTTCGAGCGAGTGGTACGAGAGCACCACCAGGCGACCGTCGTCCTCGAGCAGCCGCGCGGCTCCCTCCAGCCCTTCCTGCAGCGCGCCGAGCTCGTCGTTGACATGGATGCGAAGCGCCTGGAACGTGCGCCTGGCCGGATGCTCGCGCCGGGGTCCGGGGGGATAGGCCGACGCGACGACGTCCGCCAAGCGACCGGTCGTGAGGATCGGCGCGCCCTCGCGTGCTTCGACGATGCGGCGGGCGATGCGGCGGCTATGACGTTCCTCGCCGTAGCGCCAGATGATCGCCGCGAGCTCTTCCATCGGCGCCTCGTTGACCACCTCGGCAGCGCTGACGCCCTGCTCTCCCATGCGCATGTCGAGCGGACCGTCGTGCCGGAACGCGAAGCCGCGCTCGCCCTCGTCGAGTTGCATCGACGAGACACCGAGGTCGAGGAGCACGCCCGCCACCGTGTCCACGCCCCGCTCGAACACGAGGCGCTCCATGTCGCGGAAGTTGCCCCGAGCGAAGACGAGCTTCGGCTTGACGCCGTCGAGAACCGGAAGCGACGGCATCTGGCGTTCGAGTTCCGCGGCATAGTCCGCGGCCCCGGGATCCTGATCGATCGCGATGACGTTCGCGCCGCGCGCGAGCAGCGCGCGAGCGTGCCCGCCCGCTCCGAAGGTCGCGTCGACGTACCAACCGCCCGGTCGCGGCGCCAAGTACTCCAGCACCTCGGCCGACATCACGGGCGCATGCGGGACCGTCGCCGCGGCGCTCATCCGATCAGCTCCCGCAGCAGTTCGGGCGCAGGCGGCTGTTCCTGGACCGCGCCGAGGTTCGCTTGCCACAGGTCCTCGTTCCAGATCTCGAGCCGGTTCGGCGCGCCCGCCACCACGACGTTCCCTTCGGCCTTGGCGAAGCTCCGCAACGGTGGGGGGATGGTGATGCGACCGGCGGAGTCGAGTTTCGCTTTGGAGGCTCCCGAGTAGAAGAAGCGCACGAAGTTGCGGGCGTCGGGGTCGGTGAGCGGGAGCTCGGTGAGGTGCGTCTCGATCCGTTGCCAGGACGCCATGGGGAAGACGAACAGACAGCCGTCCATCCCGCGCGTCAACACCATGCCGTCCTCGACGAAGTCGCGGAAGGCAGGAGGCACGATGACGCGCCCCTTGTCGTCGACGCTGTACTGGAACTCCCCGAACGGCATCCGATGACGCGCTCCTCGCTTGAAGTCGTGCGCGTGCGTCGGTGGCGGCGGAACCGGCTGGGAACCATGCTGCTGGACGCATGCGCGTGCCCATCGGGCGGATGGCGTGAGTCTACCACAATCTCCCACGATTTCCCACGCAGATTCCTGATCACAGGCCGATTGTGGAATCTCTCCCACTTCGGCCCCCGAATCGACGGGGTCGCGCGGTTCGTCCTCCCACGGCAGGGCGCGGCGCGGTGCGCTGCGACCTGCCGCGCAGGGTCCGGGCCGGGTCGCGGAGAGCGAGCGTTGGGCATGCGCGAGCCCGCGGCGGGGCGGGCCCGCTGGGATGGCGCCACGCGGAACGAGAGCGGCGGCCCCACGTGGGGGCCGCCGTTGCAGGTGGGCTTGTAAGCCGGGTTCTGTCACGTGTGCCCCGGAAGGGGAACGCGCGTCTGGCCATCTATCTAGGACGCGCGTCGCCGCGCGCCTCCAGCGGTCAACCCGGAGATGTTGGCGAGCCGGGCAGGCTCTCTCTCCCTATCGGACCTTGCACCGGGTGGGGTTTACCTAGCTGCCCCTGTTGCCAGGGGCACTGGTGCGCTCTTACCGCACCGTTTCACCCTTACGTCCGCCGGTCGGCTGGCGACCGGCGAGCGCGGTCTGCTTTCTGTTGCACGTGCCGTCGCCTTACGCGCCCAGCCGTTAGCTGGCACCCTGCCCTTCGGTGCCCGGACTTTCCTCGCCCGTGCG
This sequence comes from uncultured bacterium, assembly GCA_964582795.1. Classification (GTDB taxonomy): domain Bacteria; phylum Deinococcota; class Deinococci; order Deinococcales; family Trueperaceae; genus CAZACZ01. The sequence goes on along the minus strand of CAZOTV010000011.1, from coordinate 27,387 downwards.
GGCCCTGAGGCCCGTGTCGGACGCGGCCAGACCGCCCACACTGCAAGCAGGCATGATAGCACGCCGTCGCGCGCATCGAGGGATCGGACGTGCCCGATGACGGGGCGCGCGCACGCCAGAAGCGCACGCTTCGGAACTCGGTCGCGCCCCCTGGAAAGGTGGGCGCGCCCCCCTCTGGAGGGCGCGCCCGAGATCCGTTCCTGTGTGTGTGCGCGGGTGTCCGCGCGTTTCCCTGCGTTCGCGCGTACCGTGTGTTCGCGCGTTCGCGCGTTCGCGTATCCCTGCGTTAGCGCGTTCGCGCGCGGTTGCCTGCGCTGACGCCCGCGTTACTGCAGCCGGTAGTCCGTGACGGTGATCTCGCCGTCGATGATCTGCTGCTTGATGGCGTTCACTTCCTCGACCAGATCCGCCGGGATGAGCGGCTCGTTGTACTCGTCGAGCGCGTAGTCGACGCCGCCTTCGGCCAAGCCGAGGTTCTGCAGGCCGGCTTCGAACGTGCCGTTCACGACGTCCATGACGGCCCCGTAGGAGGCGTTGTCGACGCGCTTGAGCATGCTCGTCAGGCCGTGGTTGAGCGTCGCCGGGTCGGAGTCGGTGTCGCCGAGCCAGTTCTGGTTGCTGTCGACGCCGATGAAGAAGATCGGCAGCGCGCCCTCGGGGCAGGCCGCGGCGTACCCGGCCGAGACCGGAACGTCGACGAGTTGCTCGTCGAGCGGCGTCACGCGCACGGCGCCACTGGGCACGAAGCACTGCTTCTCGTTGACGAAGTCGATCACACCGTTGCCGCTGGCGCCCGCCGCGGCGAAGATGATGTCCGCACCCTGGGCGTGCTGCGTGCTGGCGAGTTCCTTGGCGCGGGCCGGGTCGTTCCAGGCGTCGGGGGTCACGCCGACGTAGTTGCTGATGACCGTGCAGCCTTCACAAGCGGCCGCGACGCCCTCCTGGTAGCCCAGGTCGAACGCGCGGATGAGCGGCACGTCCATGCCGCCGACGAAGCCGACGACGCCCGTGCGGCTGAGCTTGCCGGCGATGTAGCCGACCAGGAAGCTGCCTTCCTGCTCCTTGAACAGCACGCTGCGAACGTTGGCCCCTTCGGCCACGGCGTCGATCAGCACGAACGACGTGTTCGGGAACTCCTGCGAGACCGCCGCGATGGCGTCCGCTTGCAGGAAGCCGGGCGCGACGATCAACTCGGCGCCTTCGAGGGCGATGCGGCGCTGGCCTTCGGCAGCCGTGTCCGGAGTGCCCTCGAACTCGACGACTTCGATCTCGAGGCCCTGCTGCTCGAGCTCCATCTCGGCGCGTTCCACGCCGCGCCAGGTGCTCTCGTTGAACGAACGGTCGAACTTGCCGCCGGCGTCGTACACGATGCCGAAGACGTAGTCTTGGGCGGCGGCGCCGGTGACTAGGATCGCTGCGATGAGTGCGATGAGCTTGCGCATGTCGTTGGGTGTCCTCTCTGGGCCTGGGATCCACTGGCCTGTGAGATATCTCACCATGGATCGGTGACGGCTCCGATGATAGCACCCCCGGAAGGGGGACGGGTGGCGTCGGGGACGCGGTTCTTCATCGAACGTCCATCGACGCGGGTCGACCAGGGCGAAGGCGACGTCATGGGCGGCGTTGCGACTGGTCTAGAAGAGGATCTTGGTCCAATCGAGTTCGTCGAGGTTCTGGAAGACGTCGACGTGCTCCAGCAGGATGCCGGCGGACTGGTTGCGGAACATGGCGCACTCGACGTGCTTGCCGTAGCGCTTGAGCGTCTCTACCAGCTCGACGTAGTCACCGTCGCCCGACACCAAGAGCGCCGTGTCGTAGGCGTCCTGGAACGCCAGCGAGAGCGCCTCGACGGCGATCGCGACGTCGATGCCCTTCTCGACCATCGAACCGTCGGGCCGGCGGTGCAGCCGGCCGAAGCGCACGGTGACGTAGGGGATCCGGCGAAGCGACTCGAAGAAGCGCTGCTGCCCCTCGCGCAGCTCCTCGTCGTAGTCGTCGGTGAGTGGAGCGTTGTAGTAGTACGCGCGATGCAGCGGCCGCTCCCGCAAGAGCTGGTGGATCAACTCGGCCAAGTTGACGCGCGTGTTGCGCAGGTTCTCCCGCATGCCGTTGTAGAGGTTGGAACCGTCCACGAAGATGGCCACGCGCTCGCCCGGGATGACGCCGCGCTGCAGGTAGTTCGCCCTCCTGGCGCCGGCGTCACGGCTCTCGGACTTGCTGCGCGGCCGGCCGGATCGGCCGTTGCTGTCGTTCTTGTCCATGTGCGTCCTGGCTGGCTGCCTTCCTGAAGAGTCCGAGTAGGTGGCGGATCGGGTTAGACGAGCAGTGGCCGGCCCGGCCGGCTCGCTGCGCGCCGGGACCAGTCTACCCTTGCGGCACCGTCGACCCGTGACGAAGCGCAGTCGCGGGCCGTGGGCGCGAACGAGGCGGCGACCGGCGGTGACCGATCGCCCCCACGGTGGGTGGATGCCCCACGAGGTTCACGCCTGGTGAAGACGCCCGTAGGCACGCGCAACAAGACTCTCATGAAGACGCATGGCATCATGCGCGCATGGATCGCAAACCCCTCATCCTGATCGTCGAGGACGAGAAGGAGATCGCGAAGTTCATCGACCTCGAACTTCAGGCCGAGAGTTACGAGACCGTCGTCACGTACGACGGCGTCACCGGACTGTCGAAGTTCCGCGAACTGAACCCCGACCTCGTCGTGCTCGACCTCATGTTGCCCGTTCTGGACGGGCTCGAGGTGGCGCGACGCATCCGCAAGACCAGCAACACTCCGATCATCATCCTCACCGCCAAAGACTCGGTCGATGACAAGGTCACCGGCCTCGACTCCGGCGCCGACGACTACCTCGTGAAGCCGTTCAGTATCGAGGAGCTGCTGGCGCGCGTGCGGGCGCACCTAAGGCGGGTCAACCCCGCTGTCACGGGGGAGGTGCGCGTCGCGGACCTGGTGATGAACCTCGACGGACGCGAGGTGTTCAGGGACGGGCGGCGGATCGAGCTCTCCGCCAAGGAGTTCGAGCTGCTCGAACTGTTCGCGCGCAGCCCGGGCAAGGTGTTCAACCGCTTCGAGATCGAAGAGAAGGTGTGGCCCGAGTACACCGGCGGCAGCAACGTGGTGGACGTGTACGTGGGCTACCTGCGGCGGAAGCTCGAGCAGTCGGGCGAACGGCGCCTGATCCATACCGTGCGCGGCGTAGGCTACGTGCTGCGCGAGGAGTAGAGCCCAGGTGCGCTTGCGCCTCCAACTCACGCTCGTCTTCGGAGCCTTCATCGCCATCATCCTCTCGGCGGTGGCGGGCTCGGTGTACGTGCTCACCGAGCGTTCCCTGAGTGTGGCGTTGGAGGAGCGCGCCGAGCGCGCCTTGAGCGATCTCACGAGCGGAACGAGCAGCATCGCCGAGGGACTGCAACGGCTCCCGAGCGATACGTATTATCAAATCCTTCTGGTCGGGCCCGCCGATCGCTTGCCGGACTCCGTGGCCGCATTGCGGGCCGGCGTACCGTACGCCACGAACGCCGGGTTGGCCGCCCTGCTGCCCGACAGCGCCATGCAGACGCTCATCGAGGAGGGCGACGTCGCGGCCACCGTGACCTCACGCGGCGAGCGCCTTCGCATCCTGGGCCGCTTGGGGCGCATCGACTTCACGGCGCAGGGGAGGAGCGTTCAGGCCGCGTTCTTGGTGGGCATCCCAGCCGGCCTCATGGCCGAGACGCTCGATCAGCTCACGCGCGACCTCGTGTTGACCGTGGTGATGGCGTTCCTGGCGTTCGCGCTGGGTGTGTGGCTGTTGTCCGAGCGGGTTCTGGGGCCGCTCAATCGTGTCACGGAGGCCGCGGGCCGCATCAGCGGGCGCGACCTCGGCGTGCGCGTGCCCGTCACCGCGAACCGCGACGAGATCCGAGATTTGGCCGTATCCATCAACCACATGCTCGACCGACTGCAGGAGTCGTTCGAGACGCAGCGGCGCTTCACTGCCGACGCCAGTCACGAACTGCGCACGCCCGTGACGGCCATCGTCGGTCACGCCAACTACCTGCTCAGGCGCACCGACCCGACGCCGGATCAAGTCGACTCGTTGACCGTCATCCGGCGCGAAGCCGAGCGCATGGCGAAACTCGTGAACGACCTACTGGAACTCGCGCGCGCCGACGCCGGCTTCACCGTGCATGCCGAGCCGATGAACCTCGTGGAGGTGGTCGAGTCGGTAGTCGAGGCCGTTCGCCCGATGGCGGGGGAGACGGTGTTGGAGGTCAGCGCCCCCAAGCCGTTGGCCGAGGTCATGGGTGACTTCGCGAGGCTCAAGCAGGTCGTGCTCAACCTCGTTCAGAACGCGATCAACGCCGGCGCCAAGCGCGTCGCGGTGACGGTCGTTCCCGAGCGGAACCAGGTCAGGCTCGAGGTGCTCGACGATGGCGCCGGCATCCCCGCGGAGGCGCTCCCGCACCTCTTCGACCGCTTCTACCGTGTCGATGGCGCGCGCAGCGGGCGCGGCAACGGTAGCGGGCTGGGCTTGGCAATCGTGAAGTGGATCGTGCAGCAGCACGGCGGGACCGTCGAAGTCGAGTCACGCTTGGGCGAAGGATCCGTGTTCACCGTGCTTCTTCCGGCGCTCGATCCGCGTGCCACGGCCGAACTGATGGCGTCGACGAGGTCCACGACCGCGCCCGTGAAGACCCGCGCGCGCGAGGGCGCGACGCGCGCCTGATCGGTCGAGGACTCCCCGGCAACGCCGAAGCTTCAGACCACCCTGACCCCTTCGCCGCGCATGACGCGCCCGATGACGTAGAGGGGTTCGTCGGTCGCGGCGCGCGCTCGCTCGACGTCGGCCTCCGCCACCACGATGACGAAGCCCACGCCCATGTTGAACACCTCGAACATCTCGTCGTCGGCGAGGTTCCCGCGGCGCTGCAGCAGACCGAACACCTCCGGCTCAGGCCAGGTGCCGCGCGTGACCGTCGCACCCAAGCCCGCAGGCAGGCTGCGAGGAAGGTTGCCAGGCAGGCCGCCGCCCGTCACGTGCGCCATGGCCCGGACCAGACCGGCTTCGAGCAGCGGCCGTACGGTGCCCAGGAAGCTGCGGTGCTCCGCCAACAGCGCGTCTCCTACGGTGCCTTCGGCGAAGGGCTCGCTCAGGGCGTTGCCCAGCACCGAGCGAGCGAGGCTGAAGCCGTTGGTCTGAAGCCCCCCCGAAGCGATCCCGAGAAGGACGTCGCCCTCGTCGACGCGCGAACCGTCGACGATGGCGCTTCGCTCGATGACTCCAACGATCGTGCCCGCCAGGTCGAGTTCGCCCTCGTGGTACACGCCCGGCATCTCCGCCGTCTCGCCGCCGAGCAGCGCGATCCCGGCGGCGCGGCAGGCGTCGGCAACGCCCTGCACCACCCGCGCCGTCGTCTCGGGAACCAAGCGAGCGCTGGCGACGTAGTCGAGGAAGAAGAGCGGCGTCGCACCCTGGACGAGGATGTCGTTCACGCAGTGGTTGACCAGGTCGCGTCCGATCGTCTCGTACGCGTCCAGCGCCGTCGCGATCATCGTCTTGGTACCGACCCCGTCCGTGGAAGCCACCAGCACCGGCTCTCGCAAGCCGGTCGGGAGGGCGAACAGCCCTCCGAACGCGCCAAGGCCGCGCAGCACACCCGGCGTGTAGGTGCTGGCCACGGCCCGCTCGATCCGTGAGAGCGTGTCTTCGGCCGCGCGCAGGTCCACCCCCGCGCGTTGGTAGCCGGTTCGGTCGTCGGACGTCATGGCGGCGATTCTACCCGGCCTGGCGAGCGCGAACACGGCTCGAGACCGGGGCTAGACTGGCGTGTGCCGCTCGCGCTCGACGTTCTGTTCCCCATGCCGCTGGGACGCATGAGCTACCTTCCGCCGCTGTCCGGCGTCGATCCCACCGTCGGCGCGCGCGTCGTAGTGCCATGGCAGGCGGGCCTTCGAGTCGGGGTCGTGGCCGCCCACAAGCAGGTCGAGGCGGGCCGTGGGATGGAGCTTCGTCATGCGCTGCATGCGTTCGACGCCGCCGTATGGTTGCGCCCCGACGCCCTCGCGGCGATCGCCCGGTTGGCGCGGGCGCACGGCGTTCCCGAAGGGCTTGTGCTGGCATCGGCGGCGCCACCTGGATTGCATCCGGACCTCGACCACCGCGTGCGCGTGCACCCGGAGGCCGGCGACATCGTGGCCGGAAGCGAGCAGCGGGTGAAGGTCGACACCTGGCTCGACGCCGCCGTCGTGCCTGCCGAGACGCTCGAACTGCTAAGGCGGCAGGGCTTGGTCGACGAGCGTGCGCTGCCTGTCATGGCGAAGCGGCGCGTGCTCGTACCGCTTCGGCCGGCCGACGGCGGTCTCGACGGCGCTCGTCGCGAGGCACAGCGCGTCGCGCTGGCGCTGCTGCAAGGCCTCGAGCGCGCGGACAGCGCAGCGGCCCTTGCGCGAGACGCAGGTGTTCCCGACAGCGCCGTCCGTGCGCTGGTGACGCGCGGTTACGCGGGTTACGAGGAGGTCGAGGTCGAGGCGCCGGCGCTGCCGCATCCGCCGGATCCGCCTCCGTCGATGGCGCGTTCCGAGAGCGTGCCCGCTGGGGTGGTACCGCCCGAGGGTGACGGGGCAGTCGTCGGCGGCCGCAGGTCGGAACGGATCCGCGCCTCGATGCCGCGCATCCGGGAGGACCTCGAGCAGGGCCACAGCGTGCTCGTCCTCGCGCCGGAACAGGCCGTCGCTGCCGAAGCCGCGGCGTTGCTGGCGGGGTCGTTCCCGGTGCGATGGTTCACCGGGGAAGCGAGCGAGCCGCAACGTGAGCGCGCCTGGCACGAACTCGCGGCGTCACCCGCCAGCGTCGTGGTCGGTACGTCGTTGGCACTGTTCGCGCCGTTGCCGTCCCTCGCACGCGTCGTGGTGCTGGAAGCGGGTAGCGCGGCGCACAAGCTCCAGGCCGGGGCGCGTCTGTGGCTTCCCGAAGCGGCCCGAACCGTGGCGCGGGCAGCCGGAGCCGCCGTCACGTACACCGACGTCATGGCGGGGCCGGAGCTGGCGGCCGCCGTCCCGGCGGCTGCGCGCATCTCGTTGCCGGTGCCGCACCTCAGGCTCCACGTGGCCGACCTGCGGTCGAGCGCCAACTGGCCGTTGCACCCCGACTTGCTGGCCACGCTACGCCAGGTGCAGGAGCGTGAGCGGCAGGCGATCGTGCTGGCTCCGAGGCGGGGATTCTCGGGCGCCTTGGGCTGTCCAGACTGCGGCTGGAAGGCCCCATGCCCGAACTGCGACCTTCCCCTTCGCTACCACCAGCAGGAGGCTCGCCTCAGGTGTCACCAGTGTGGTCACGACGAGTCCCCGCCCACCGCCTGTCCGGCGTGCGGCGGCCTCGCGCTCGGGCCGCTCAAGGGTGCGGGTACCCAGTGGGTGGCCTCCCAGCTTGCCGCCATGCTTCCTGGTTTCCCGATCTACCGCTACGACCGCGATCGGCGCGACGACGTACGCGCGCTGACCGAGGGGGAGCCCGGCGTGGTCGTGGGCACCACCGCCGTGTTGGGCCTCCCGCCGCTTCCCAACCTTTCACTGGTGGCCGTGACCCACTTCGACACGCACCTCGCCTCGGCGGACTACCGCGCCGACGAGGAAGCCGCCCGGATCCTCTTGCGCTTGGCCGAGCTCGCCGTCGCGCGCCGCCCGCTCGTCGTGGTCCAGACGCACTCGCCCGAGGCCGAAGTGCTGCTCGCCCTCGGAGCCGACGAACCGGACGTCGCGCTGGAAGCGTTCCTGGGGCGGCAACTCGAGCGTCGCAAGCGCTTCGGCTACCCCCCGTTCGCGCGCCTGGCGAAGGTCCAGCTCACCGCCCGCGAGCGCGGAGCCGCGTGGGCGGCGGCAGAGGCGGTCGCGGACGCGCTGCGCGAGGCCGGCGCGAGCGAGGAGGAACTGCTCGGGCCGGTGGCGGCTCCCGTCGCGCGCGTGCGCAACCGCTTCGTGGTCCAACTGCTGCTGCGCGTCGATGACACGGGCCGCCTGGAGAACTTCCTGGCTGCGATACCCACACGCCTCACCAAAGCGCGCGTCATCTTGGACGTCGACCCGCGCGACGTGGGTGCGCTGCTCGACTGAGGCGCGAACGGCTCGGGGGGCGAGAACGTCGACCGTGCGTCGAAGGGCTATCATGGCGTCCGGACGCTGCCGGACGCCATCTTCACCCAGGGCCGCTTCACCGTCGAGCCGACTACCGGGTCCGTCACCGTCACCACCCACGCCGGCACGAGTCCACGACCGACCACTGCACGGGGGCCGACGGAGGCACCGAGTCCAGCACGGAGTCCAGCACCGAGTCGAGCACGGAGTCCAACACCGAGGAAGCGCATGTTACGGAACCGACGAGCGACGCACGAGTACGAGATCCTCGAGACCTTCG
>CAZOTV010000011.1:13637-18888 GCA_964582795.1 uncultured bacterium | reverse complement strand
CGCATGTTACGGAACCGACGAGCGACGCACGAGTACGAGATCCTCGAGACCTTCGAGGCCGGGCTGGAACTGACCGGCAGCGAGGTGAAGTCGTTGCGCGCCGGGGGCGGCTCGATCGCAGAGGCGTTCGCCCGCCTGCAAGGCGGCGAGGTGTTCTTGGAGGGGATGACCATCCCGCCGTACAAGGACGCCAGCTACAACAACCACGATCCGAACCGGCGGCGCCGCCTGCTGCTCAAGCGTCGCGAGATCGACGAGATCGAGCGCGGCTTGGAACGGAAGGGGCTGACGTTGGTGCCGCTCAAGCTCTTCTTCAAGGGCGGATGGGCGAAGATCGACGTCGCGCTCGCCCGCGGTAAGAAGCTGCACGACAAGCGTCGCGACGAGGCCCGCAAGGACGCACAGCGTGAGATCGACCGAGCGTTGGCGCGGTCGGGGAAGGACTCGTGATCCCGGGCGTGGCGTGGCGCAAGGTCCTGGTGGCGTTGGTGCTCGTGTTCGTGGCGACGGCCTGGGGACAGCCCACCCTGATCGTGAACGGCCGCACCATCGCCGGCGCGACCACGTCGCTCGTCAGCGGTTCGAGTTACGCCCCCGGTGCGGCGCTCGCGCAGGCGCTCGGGGCGTCTTACCATGTCGACGCGCTTCGGTCGCAAGTGACGATGTTGGCGGCCGGACGCATCCTACAGGTGACCATCGCGGCCGACGCCGGCGCCGCGACCGTTCCGGGTGCGCTCCGTTTCGATGGCCGAGTGCTCGGCACGAGCGCCGCGGTGCAGTACGAAGGCGAGATCTACCTGCCGGTGAAGCCGGTCGCCGAGGCACTCGGCGCCAACGTCACGTTCCTTCCCGAACAAGGCTCGGTGCTGGTGGTGCAGCCGCGGGCGGTGCTGAACGGGATGCGCCATGAGACGGGACGCTCGGAGCGGCTGGAGTTGCGCGTATCGGCGCCGGTGCGGTACGCCGCCTACTGGAACGAGCCCGTGGGCACGTTGCAAGTGCACCTCGAGCGAACGGATGTAGGGGACGGACTGCAGCCGCAGGAGGGCGTGGCGTTCACGTTCGCGTCGGCCACCGCCGCCGGTGGCGGGACCGACGTTCGCATCCAGATCGAACCCGGGTACGGCTACGAGATGTACGCCGTTCCCGACGGTCGTGGGTTCCGGTTGGTGGTCGCGTTCGGGCGCTCCGGCGAGGTAGCAGCCACCAGCAACGCCATCGTCGTGCTCGATCCCGGCCATGGCGGCCAGGACACGGGGATCGACGTCGCCGGATTCGGAAGCGAGGGGGCGCTCACGCTCGCGTTCGCCGACCGACTCGCGGCGTTGCTGCGCACGCGCGGCATCGAGGTAAGCAGCACGCGCGACACCGACCACGACGTGCCCCTGGATCGTCGCTCGGCCGCCGGCGTCGGCGCCGACCTGTTCTTGTCCCTCCATGTCGCCGAGTTGCCGGTGGGCGCCTTCCGGGTCTACTACTTGGGCGACGCGACGGACGTGCACGGCTTGGACGTGGCGGTGCGCGAGAACGCAGCCGCTGCGCTCAGGTCGACCGAAGACGCCGCCAGCGCCACCGATGCGCTCAGGCGTCGCCTGTTGCTCGGCCTCGTCACGGACCTCGATCTGGGGAGGCGCATGGCCGAGGCGCTGTCGGGCCAACTCTTCCGGCAGGCCGGCTACCGTGCCGACGAGGTCGCGGGCGCGCCCCTACAGGTGCTCGGCGGGGCGGCAGGGCGCGGCATCTTGATCGAGTTCTCCGCCGCCGACCTCGCGTCGGACGGTCTGCCGGAACGTCTCGTCGAAGCGCTTCTCGACGTGCTGCGGACGTTGGCGCCGAGCGGCAGCATCGTGCCCGGGAGCGCCCTGCCGTGAGCCGCGACCCGCGGCTGCATGCGACCAGCGAAGCAGCCGAGCCGGAGATGCCCGCCACGCTCGGACGCCGCTTGCTCGACGCCCTCCTCACCCCGCACGCGCTCGCGGCGCTGTTGGTGTTCCTCGCGAGCATCGCCCTCCTCGCTGCATCCGCGGAGCGCAAGGTGGCGCCGATGGACGACGTCGACATCACACCGCCCGATACGCCCTCCACGATCGAAGACGTGCGGCTCGTGCTGGTGGACGACGCAGGTCTGGAATGGTCTCGAGTGGTTCAGGTGGCGCTGCCGGAGCGCGGTTCGGAGCGCATGACGGCGGTGATCGATGCGTTACGCGCCGCGTTGGTCGAGGAAGACCTGTGGCCCCGCGCGTTGCCGACGCCGCGCGTGTTCGTCGAGACGTTCGACCGGCGCAGCGTTGCCGTGATCGACGTTCGCGTGCCGCAGCCGGTCGGCGTGGCGGTGGCTCGGGAGCGAGCGCTCCTTCGGGCGCTGGTCGCTACCGCCGAGGCCAACGGGGCCGACGACGTGCGGTTCCTTCGTCAGGGAAGACCGACCGAGACGCTGCTGGGACACATCGCCGTACCTTCGGCGCTGTGAGAGCTTGGGTCCGCGCGCGGGGCGACGGTGGTCTCGTCTGGGCAGTGAGACTTGGTGTCGGGACCCGCGCGACGTACCCAGGCAGAGGTCCGATCTACCGCCGTCCGTGGGTGCGACCGCCGCCGAGCAGCATGCTCACGGGTACATCCGCGTCAGCATGCGCGGGAACGGGATGACCTCGCGCAGGTGCTGCACGCCCGTGACCCAGGCCAGGAACCGCTCCAGGCCCATGCCGAAGCCGGAGTGCGGGACGCTGCCGTAGCGCCGGAGGTCGAGGTACCAGGCGAACGCCTCCGCCGGCAGATCGTGGTGACGGATGCGCGCTTCGAGCAGGGCGAGGTCGTGGATGCGTTGCGACCCGCCGATCAGCTCCCCGTAGCCCTCCGGCGCCAGCATGTCGGCTGCCAGCACGCGCGTGGGGTCGCCCGGCACCGGCTCCATGTAGAACGCCTTGGTCTCGGTGGGCCAGTGCTCGACGAACACCGGCCGGTCGTAGCGCTCGCCCAGCATCGTCTCGTGAGGCGCCCCGAAGTCGTCTCCCCAGGTGAGGGCCTCGCCCTGCTCGGCGAGGTACGCGAGGGCCTCGTCGTAGGTGATGCGCGGGTAGTTGCCTGCCGCGGCCGGTTCGAGCTTGCTCACGTCGCGCTCCAGCAGCGCCAACTCGGGCTCGCGCTTCTCCAATACGCGCCCCACCAAGTACGAGACGAACGCCTCCTGCAACGCCAGGTTGCCTGCGTGATCGAGGTAGGCCACCTCCGGCTCCACCATCCAGAACTCGAGCAGATGCCGCCGCGTCTTGCTCTTCTCGGCGCGGAAAGTCGGCCCGAAGGTGTAGACCTTCCCGAGCGCCATGGCGCCCGCCTCGGCGTACAATTGGCCGGACTGCGATAGGTACGCGGAGTCTTCGTCGAACAGCTGGATCTCGAACAGGTTCGTGGTGCCTTCGACCGCCGTGGGCATGAAGAACGGCGCATCGAAGCGCACGAACCCACGGTCCGAGAAGAAGTCGTGGATGGCGCGTTCGATCTCGTCGCGGATGCGAAGGATCGCCCACGGTTGCCGGTGCCTCAGGTAGAGGTGCCGGTTCTCGAACAGGAAGTCGACACCGTGCTCCTTGGGAGTGATGGGGTAGTCGACGGTAGGGGAGACGACGGTCACGTCCTGCACGCCCAGCTCGACGCCGCTCGGCGCCCGCGGGTCTGCCCGCACCGCTCCTGTCACCACGACGCTCGTCTCCTGCGTCAGGCTGCGGATGCGCTCGAAGACGCTCTCGTCGACGTCGTTCTTCGCGACCACGCCCTGGACGAAGCCGCTGCCGTCGCGCAACTGCAGGAACGCGATCTTGCCGCTGGAACGCAGGTTCGTGATCCATCCGGCGATCTCGACGACCTCGCCGAGCCGCATGGGAAGCGCTTCGATGGGTGTGTACGCCATGCCGGCGAGTCTATCAAGGGTCAAGCGGAGTCGGTCGCTTCGCGCCGCCAGGCGATGGCCTCGTCCAGCGCCTGGACCGCCCCGCACTCCTCGACGTCGCCCACGACGTTGCGGTACCGCTCGAGGACTTCGGCGGTGGCGTTCGCCATCACGCGCGGGTGGCCTACGACGTCGAGCATCGGGATGTCGCCGGCCGAGTCGCCCACCGCCATGACGTCATCGAGGTCGATGCGAAGGTGCTCCGCCAGCCTCACGACCGCGCTCGCTTTGGACACGCCCTCGTTGGTGACGCTCACGAACGCGATGCCGGGGAGCGCCGGACTGGTGGCGTGCGACACCTGCACGCCCTCGGGCGCGTGTGCGGCGAGCTCGTGTTCGCGGCCCTCGGGCACCACCCACTGTGCCCGCACGACGGGCTCTTTCGCGGCTACGTCCTCGAGGTCGCGCACGATGGGGGCCACGCCGAGCAGCTTGGCGTGCGACTCGCTCAGGGGCGTCTTGCGTTCGACGAACAGCGAGTTCGGCGTGTAGAGCTCCAGGACGATGCCGAGCCGCCGGGACGACTCGATCAGCTGCCGAGTGGCGGCGTCGCCGAGCGCGGAGGCCTTCAGCGTCCGTCCGTCCGGGTACCCGACGTGAGCGCCGCTCTGGAACACGTGGGGGTTGTTGGGCCCGAGGCGCTGGGCGATCCGAAGCGCCGAACCCAGCGCGGGGCGGCCGGTGCAAGCCGCCACCTTCACGCCCGCCTCGGTGGCGCGTTCGACTGCGTCCCAGACGCACTGCTGGACTTGCCCACCGACGCCCACGATGGTGCCGTCGATGTCGAGCACGACGAGGGGGATCATGACGCGTCCGATGCGCGGGCGACGGCCAATCCCAACTCGGCCATCTGGGCATCGTCGATGGGGCTCGGTGCGCCGGTCAACGGGTCGACGCCACGCTGGTTCTTCGGGAAGGCGATGGTGTCGCGGATGCTGTCGACACCCGCGAGCAGCATCACGAGGCGGTCGAGGCCCCAGGCGATCCCGCCGTGGGGCGGCGCGCCGTAGGCCAACGCGTCGAGGAAGAAGCCGAAGCGCGCGCGAGCGCTCTCGTCGCTGAAGCCGAGTGCGCGGAACATCCGCCGTTGCACGTCGAGCCGATGGATGCGAAGGCTTCCCCCACCGATCTCGTTGCCGTTCAGCACGAGGTCGTACGCGTGCGCCCTCACTGCGCCCGGGTCGGTCTCGAGGCGCTCGAGGTCGTCCTCGCGTGGTCGCGTGAAGGGGTGGTGCATGTAGGTCCAGGCGCCCGTCTGGTCGTCCTGCTCCAGCAGCGGGAAGTCGACCACCCACAAGAACGCCAGGG
>CAZOTV010000011.1:0-13537 GCA_964582795.1 uncultured bacterium | reverse complement strand
GTCTGGTCGTCCTGCTCCAGCAGCGGGAAGTCGACCACCCACAAGAACGCCAGGGCGTCGTCGTCGAGGTCCATGCCGAGTACCGAAGGCAGCTTGGTGCGCACGGCGCCGAGCGCGGTGCACGCGGCTTGCCAACGGTCCGCCACGAACAGCAGCACGTCACCCTCGTGAGGCGCGCGTTCGGACAGCGCGGCGGTCTCCGCTTCGGACAGGAACTTTGCCGGCGGGCCGGAGAACCCGTCCGGACCGCGCTTGAGCCATGCCAGACCTTTCGCGCCGTAGCGCTTGGCGTGCTCTTCGAGCTCACCGAGCGCCTTGCGGCTCAAGGGTGCGGCTCGATCCGCCGTGACGCGCAGCATCTTCACGATCCCGCCGGCCTCGAGGGCGGCGGCGAAGCCGCGGAAGGCGCTGGAGCGGAACACGCCGGAGGCGTCGTCGAGTTCGAGACCGAACCGCACGTCGGGCTTGTCCGAACCGTAGCGGTCCATCGCCTCGCGGTACGAGAGCCGTGGGAACGGCGTGGCGACGTCGCGCCCGAGCGCGCGCTTCACCACGTGGCGCATCAGGTCTTCGTTGAGCGTCAAGACGTCGTCTTCGTCCACGAACGACATCTCGATGTCGAGCTGGGTGAAGTCGGGTTGCCGGTCGGCCCGCAGGTCCTCGTCGCGGAAGCAGCGCGCGACCTGGAAGTAGCGATCGACACCCGCCATCATCAGCATCTGCTTGAAGAGCTGGGGCGATTGAGGCAGGGCGTAGAAGCGACCCGGCTGCTGCCTGGCCGGGACGACGTAATCGCGCGCGCCCTCGGGCGTCGACAGCGTCAGCAGCGGCGTCTCGACTTGCATGAAGCCGCGCTCGTCGAGGAAGTCCCAGATCGCCTTGGTCATGGCGTGCCGCAACAGCAGCGGGGCGAGCGCCGCGGGCCTTCGCAGGTCGAGGTAGCGGTGCTTCAGTCGAAGCTCCTCGTTGACTTCGGAGGCGTCGACGGTGCCGTCGACCTGGAAGGGCGGCGTGGCGGCGGGGGAGAGTACGGTGACGCTCGTCGCGATGACCTCGACGTCGCCGGTGGGGTTGCCGCGGCCACGTTGGTCTTCGGGCCGCAGGCGCACGTGGCCTTCGACCTCGATCACGTACTCGGCGCGCGCCTCCTCGGCGGCCGCGAAGGCCCGTTCGGCGTCCGGCTCGACGACCACCTGCGTGATGCCGTGGCGGTCGCGAAGATCGATGAACACCAGGCCGCCGAGGTCGCGGCGGCGGTTGACCCAGCCTTGGAGCACGACGCGGGAGCCGTCGTGAAGGGCGCGCAGTTCACCACAGGTGTGGCTTCGTCTCATGGGCAAGAGCCTATCAGAGGGCCGCGACGCGGCCATCGAGGAAGTCGGCGAGCTCCGCTGTGCCGATCTCGAGCTGTTCGCCGCTGGCGAGGTGTTTGACCTGGAGCACGCCTCTGGCGCGTTCGGCGGCGCCGAGCAGGCCCGCGTAGGTGGCGCCGGCGCGGTCGGCCTCCTTCAGCCCTTTGCCCGGGTTGCGGCGCTGGTAGGCGAAGCTCACCGCGAAGCGGTCGCGAAGGCGGTGCGCCAGCGCGCTCACCTCGTCGACGGCCTCGTCGTCCAGCGGCACGAGGAACAGCAGTGGGCCGGCCGTCGCCTCGGCGGCGCCGTCTTCCTGCGCCATGGCGTCGAGCACGCGCTCGGTGCCGAACGCCCAGCCCACGCCAGGCAATGCCGGGCCCCCGAGGTTCTCGATCAGGCCGTCGTAGCGTCCGCCTCCGCCCAACGCCGACTGCGCGCCGATGCCTTCGTAATGCGCCTCGAAGGCCGTTCGGCGGTAGTAGTCGAGCCCGCGCACGATGGCGGGGTCGATGTCGAACGGCACGTCCCATGCGCGCAGGTGCCTCTGCACCTGCTCGAAGTGCGAGCGCGCCTCGCTGCCGAGCATGTCGAGCGGGCGCTTGAGCGACCGGATCCGTTCCTGGTCGCGCGCGTCCTTGCTGTCCAGAACGCGCATCGGGTTGAGGCGCAGGCGTTCGCGGCTCGTCTCGGAGAGCTCGCTCGCGACCGGCGCCAGCACCTCGCGCAGGTACGCGTTGTACGCCGCGCGATCGTTCGGGTCGCCCACGGAGCCTAGGCGGATCCGGTGCCGAGTGAGCCCGCAAGCTTCGAGCGTGCGGTGCAGCAGCGCGATCGACTCGGCGTCGGTGACGGCCTGGGCGAGCCCCAGGATCTCGAAGTTGACCTGATGGAACTGGCGGTACCGACCGCGCTGGACGTTCTCGGCTCGGAACAGAGGCCCGTCGCTCCAGAGCTTCACGGGCATCGGCCAGGTGTGCATGCCGTGCTCGATGAAGGCGCGCATGACACCGGCGGTGAACTCGGGGCGCAGCGTCAGCATGCGCCCGCCGCGGTCCTCGAAGGTGTACATCTCCTTCTGGACGACCAAGTCGGCGGACTCACCGACCGACTTCTCGAACACGTCGGCGTACTCGAACACCGGCGTGGTTACGCGTCCGGCGCCGGCGCGCTCCAAGACGGTGCGCGCGGCGTCCTGGACCTTGCGCCAGGCGGCCTGGTCGGCCGGGAGGATGTCGTGGGTGCCCTTGACGGCCTGAAGCTTCATGGTCTTCGAGTCTACACCCGCGCTCCTGGAGCCTCGTCCCTAGGCTGGGCCCGTACCTCGTCCCGTGGGCGCGCCCTTGGCCTCGTGCGATCCGCCTCGCGGTTCGTCCCTGGGCGCGTCTGGTGGCTCGTACAGTGGCTCGTACAGTGGCTCGTACCGTGGCGCGCCGACCGCCCGGAACGACGCGGGGCCGCCCGTTCGGCGGCCCCACGGTCGGTCCAAGTTCGTTCTGCGCGCTCGGTCGAGAAGGCGATGGTTCCTCGCGCTTGCGTCTTAGCCGGGCGCGGCGCGCGCCGGGACGAGGGTCGTGTTCAGAGGCGAACGCGGGCCCCGGTCAGGGCAGGTTGGCGGGCAGTCCGTTGCTTCTCACGCCACCGACGATCACGAAGACCCAGCCGTAGCCGACCCCGTCGGGAACGACGAACGAGATACGAGTGGGCGTCCAAGAGGTCGCTTCGACCTGCACGCCGCCCTTACCTTCCATGTTGGCGCCGACGATGATGTAGCTGTTGTCGGCCTGGCCTCCCTGGCCGTCCCCGAAGTAGCGGCCCTGAAGCTCGACGGTGCCTCCGACGGACTGCGGCGCCGTCACCGAGATGAGCGTGGGGGTGACGTTGTTGCTGACGGCCGCGGTCGGGGCGCAGGCGCTGAGGGCGATCGCCACGATGGCGAGGGTGATCCAAGCGAGACGCTTCACGGTGTCCTCCTACCAGGCCGAGCCTACGTGCGGGCGCCATCGGCCGTCAATGGATTGTTTCATAAGGTTGGCCGCGCAGGACGTGGTGGATGGCGCATCCACCGATGCCCGGCCGACGGGCTGCCGCTCGGAGCGCTGGCCCCGAGCGCAGCATGTAGGATACCGGGCGTGACCAGCCACTTCTTCGCCTACCTCGCGCGCATGAAGTTCATCCAGCGTTGGGGACTGATGCGCAACACGCGCCTCGAGAACACCCAGGAGCACAGTCTCCAGGTGGCGATGATCGCGCACGGGCTCGCCGTCATCCGCAACCGCATGTACGGCGACGACCTCGACCCGGACCGGGTGGCGCTCCTGGCCGTGTTCCACGACGCCGAGGAGGTCATCACCGGAGACTTCCCGACACCCATCAAGTACTTCAACCCGCGCATCAAGGAGGCGCTCTCGGGCATCGAGACGGTCGCGCGGAGGCGGCTGTTGGCGATGCTGCCCGAGGCGCTGCAACCCGACTACGCGGCGCTCCTGTTCCACGAGGAGGCCGACGAGGAGGCGTGGCGCGTGGTGAAGTTGGCCGACAAGGTATCGGCCTACCTGAAGTGCGTCGAGGAAGCGAAGGCTGGCAACGAGGAGTTCCAGCGCGCCGAGCAGACCATCGAGGAGGAGCTTCGCCGGACCGACGACCCGGCGTTACGCTACTTCTTGGAGACGTTCGTGCCGTCGTTCCGGCTGACGCTGGACGAGTTGAACTGAGCGCACGAGGGCGGTAGGCACAAGCGCACGAGCACTTCGCTCGTGAAAGACGACACAAGCAACGGTCCTAGGCGGGACCCCGCGGAGCGGGAGGAGGGACATGACGCTTCCGGCACGGGAACCGACGACGCTGATCGACGAGCTGGAGGCGCTCGTCGCCGAACGCCGCTTCGAGGAGCTGCACGAACTCGTCAGGCACTACGGGCCACCCGACCTTGCCGAGGTGCTCGAGAAGCTTCCCGACGACGCCGAGGCGGTGGTGTTCCGGTTGCTGCCGCGTGACGTAGCGCTCGACACCTTCGAGTACTTGCCCGTACCTGACCAAGAGCGGTTGCTGCACGGCCTCGGCGACGAAGACGTGGCGAACATCCTCAACGACATGTCGCCCGACGACCGCACCGCGTTGCTCGAGGAGCTTCCCGGCAAGGTCACCAAGCGGCTTCTGAACCTGCTCGCGCCGAAGGAGCGCAGCGTCGCGACACGCCTGCTGGGGTACCCGGAAGACTCGATCGGGCGTCTGATGACCCCCGACTACGTGGCGGTGAAGCCGCACTGGACGGTGACCGAGGCACTGGCCCACGTGCGCGTCTACGGGCGCGACTCGGAGACGTTGAACGTCGTCTACGTCACGGGCGCCGGCGGTGTGTTGGTCGACGACCTACGCATGCGAGAGCTGCTGCTGGTGGACCCCGGCACGAAGATCGAAGCGCTGCTCGATCACCAGTTCGTCGCCTTGACGGCTACCGACGACCAGGAAGAGGCCGTGGCGGTGTTCCGCAAGCACGACCGCTCGGCGCTGCCCGTGACCGACACGCAAGGCGTGCTGGTGGGCATCGTCACCGTCGACGACGTCCTCGACGTGGCCGAGGAGGAGGCCACCGAGGACATCCAGATGCTCGGCGGTGTGGAGGCCCTCGAGGAGCCGTACCTGTCCATCTCGTTGGGACGGATGGTGCGCAAGCGGGCCTTCTGGCTGGTGCTGTTGTTCCTTGGGCAGATGCTCACCGCCACCGCGATGGGCTTCTTCGAAGCCGAGATCGCTAGCGCCGTGGTGTTGGCGCTGTTCCTCCCGCTGATCATCTCCAGCGGCGGCAACTCCGGCTCGCAGGCGGCCGCGCTGGTGACGCGCGCCATCGCGCTCGGCGAGGTGACGGTCCGCGATTGGTGGCGCGTCACCAGGCGCGAACTCGTGGCAGGCGCCGCCCTCGGCGCGATCCTAGGGGCGCTCGGGTTCCTGCGGGTGGCGGTGTGGGGCACGGTGTTCCACGCCTACGGCCCGCACTGGCCACTCATCGGGATCACCATCGCGTTGGCGCTGCTTGGCGTGGTGACGTGGGGGTCGCTCGCAGGCTCGCTGATGCCGATCGCCCTCAAGCGCATCGGCGCGGACCCGGCGGCCTCGTCGACGCCGTTCGTGGCAACGGTGGTGGACGTGACCGGAATCGTCATCTTCTTCGGGTTGGCGTTGGCGATCTTGCGGGGGACCATCTTGTAGGTCGGCTGGCGGACGCCGAGGGCCGGCCCGCGGCGCCCCACGCGATCCTGAAGGCTGCTGGCGATCGACCGCTCAGGTCAGGCGCTCCAGCCGTCCCTTCCGCCGTACCAGGTCGCGGTAGTTCCACTGGATGTCGCGCGCCTTCGCCAGCCAGCGAGCCAGGTCGTCCGGGTCGACCTGCTCGGCAGCGGTGTAGCGCGCTTCCGCGGCCTTGAACGTGCCTTCGGGCGCGAGCCCCTCTTCGTCGAACCCTTGGCCGCTCCAGAACAGCAGTCGCACGCAGTCCTTCAGTTTGCCGTACCCGACGATCGGGTTGCCTGCGAGGAACCACACGGGGTGGCGGTGCCAGATCTTGTTGTCCGCGTCCGGAAGGTGCGCGTCGATGCTCCGGGCCAGCAGCTCGGCGACTTCACGCTCAGCGGGTTCGAGCGCCGCGTTGTACGCTTCCACGTCTGGGTGCATGGCGAACCTCCGATATCGGGGCAAGGCACGGCCCGGCGCCGTACGTGGGCGACCGAATGCTTGCCCGCCCGGACGCGCCGCCGTATGCCTCCGTCGAGCCTAGCACCGTGACGCGCGCACACGTTCGTCCTCGGCGCGGATGACGCGGACGAGGCGTCCTGGCGCCAGCAAGGGTAGGATCGCGTCCATGCCGTCCTGCGGCGCACCGTCCTGCGACGCACCGTGGCGCGCCTACCTACCGTGGGCGCCGTACCTGCTGGTGTCGGCCTGGCACCTGTACGGGACGCTTCCCGGCGTGACCGGCGTCGCCGGGCCGACCAAGGGCCTGCTGATGCCGCTGTTGCTGGTGACCTTGCTGCAGTCGGTGCCCCATGCCGCCAATCGGCTGACGCTCGTCGCGGCGGCCGCAGTCGTGCTGTCGTGGTTGGGCGACATCACCATCGGGACGTTCCTCGTGGGGTTGTCGTTCTTCCTGCTGGCGCAGGTGGTCTACACCGTCCTGTTCGGCCGACTGAAAGGGCGGCGCCGCCCTTGGGCGTGGGTCGTGTTCGCGTACTGCGCCGCGCTTTGCGTGTGGCTGGTGCCGCACACCGGCAGCATGGCCGTACCGGTGGTGCTCTACGCCGTGGCCATCGCGTCGATGGCGTTCTTCGCGGCCGGGGTGAACACGGTCACCTTCGTGGGCGCAGCGTTCTTCGTACTCTCCGACTCGTTGCTCGCGGTGAACCGGTTCGTGGGAACGGTCGAGGTCCCGTACTCGGACTTCCTGGTGATGGCCACTTACCTGCTAGGACAAGGGCTCATCGTGCTGGGTGTCAGTCGGCGGTTGCGGGCGATGGGGGAGAGACCGCGGACGCCGCCTACGTTCGACCCACCCGAGCCCGTCGCCTGAGCGACCGGGCGATGCGTTCGGTCGCGGTCATGGGTGCACGCTCCTCGCCCTGTCGCGGCGTTCGAGTGTCCGCGTACGCGTTCGCGTGCCCGCGTTATGGGCGAGCACGAGGCAGGTGGATCGGCTCATTCCGTCGATGGCTCGGTTCTTGGTTGTCGGACCTGATAGCTCCCGACCTCCGTGCGGAACGCGATCGCAAGTCGGTTCCAGCTGTTGATGGCGGTGATCGCGAGGGTGAGGTCGACCAGCTCCTTCTCGTCGAAGTGCCGACGGACGCGCTGGTAGAGCTCGTCCGCGACGTCGTTCTCCGAGATCTGCGTGAGGGCTTCCGTCCACTCCAGCGCGGCTCGCTCGCGCTCGGTGTAGAACGGTGCCTCGCGCCAGGCGGGCAGCAGGTACAGGCGTTGCTCGCTCTCGCCGCCGGCGCGGGCGTCTTTGGTGTGCATGTCGATGCAGTAGCCGCAGCGGTTGATCTGCGACGCGCGCGTCTTCACCAGCTCGAGTAGCGAGTGCTCGAGGCCGCTGTGACGGACGTAGGACTCGAGGCTCGACAACGCGGCCACTCCGTCCGCCGAGACCCTGCCGTAGGCGATGCGTGGTTGCATGAAGACGTCCTCGCTTCCCGTGGGTCGCCGGCCGGGCACGTGGTCGCACCGGTCCGGAAATCGCGCCGACCGGAGCCGTCCGCGAAGGCGGCGCCTGACGGCGCCGTTCACGTGACGGGCCTGCGTCAACGGTACCTAGGGTACGTGCCAGCGAGCCGACGAACCAGCTGCCGCGGACGGAGCCGTGGCCCACAGGTCTGGCCTGGCACCCGGCGCGGTCCTTAGCGGCATCCTTGGCGGCACTCTCGACGACTACGTTGTGGCACTGCCAGCCGAGTCTCGACATCGGGTCGTCGGCGGGTCGCTAGTATGGTCGGCAAACCGGCCAGGAACTGATAACATTGGTCGCCAACATGCCTACGACGCGCTTCGCGGGAGGTGGACGACTATGAACGTAACAGAGTGGCTGCTGAACTCCGACCCTTCGATCCGTTGGCAAGTGCAGCGCGACATCGTCCGCGCGCCGGCAGACGAGGTCGCCGCAGAACGCTCGAAGGTGGCCACGCAAGGTTGGGGCGCGCGTCTTCTGGGGCTGCAGGACCCGGGCGGTCAGTGGGGGCGGGGCGGGAACGCTCTCGGTGACAAGCCCGAGTCCGGCCTGCCCGTTCCGGAGACGAGGAAGCTGTTGCGTGAGCTGCAAGACATCTCGCTCGATGACCTGGGTTCCTATCTGGGCATCGAACCGGCGACACTGGCGGCTTGGGAGTCCGGCGAGCCCGACCCCGAGGACGAGCGGTCGAAGAAGTACGAGGCTGCCGTCGCTTGGATGTGGAACGTGGGCACCTACAATCCCGCGTGGACGTCGACGACCCACACCTTGGTGCTACTGCATGACATGGGGCTGGACCCTGCCAGCGAACAGGCCAAACGGGCCGTTGGGTTGGTGCGCGACAACTGCAAGTGGGATCATGACGGCCAGGACTACTTCGACGGCGAGGTGGAGCCGTGCGTGAACGGGAAGACCGTTGCGCTCGGCTCCTACTTCGGCGAGAACGTCGATGGCATCGTAGAGCGACTCCTGGGCGAGCAGCTCGAGGACGGCGGCTGGAACTGCGAGGCCGTGAACGGGTCGACGCGGTCGTCGTTTCACACCACCATCCAGGTGTTGGATGGCTTCTTGGAGTACGAGCGCGTGAACCCTGGCCGCGAAGACGTCACCGCTTCGCGACTGCGCGGCGAGGAGTACCTCCTGGAGCGCAAGCTGTTCCGGCGCCACTCCACGGGTGAGGTGATCGACGAGCGATGGCTGGAGTTCTCCTACCCTCCACGCTGGCACTACGATGTGCTCCGGGGCCTCGACTACTTCAGGAAGGCGGGCGCCACGCCGGATGAGCGCTTCGCCGAGGCTCTCGACCTGGTCGAGAGCAAGCGGCAGCCTGACGGTCGGTGGCTCCTGGAGAGCACCCATCCCGGAAGGGTCCATTTCGAGATGGAGGAAGGCGACGGCCAGCCCAGCCGCTGGAACACACTACGGGCGTTGCGGGTACTCGACTGGTTCGGGCGTTAGTCGCGGCTTCGGGCGCCGCGCCCTCCAAGCTCTGGTGGACCTGCTCCCGCGGAGCACGGCCTTCGTCGCTTCGCGTCGTCCTTCGCTCCGGAGAACCCCGCCGCGCACCTCGGCCGTTCACTCGGATTCCGGGAGACGGGTGACATGGTGGGATTCGGCTTGGCACCCGGCGCGGTCCTCGGCGGCATCTTCGGTGCAAGAGGACTACCATCGAGGCATGCCCGACGCTCCGCACGTTCCGTTCGTTCCGGACGACTTCGAGCCGCCCACCACGCTGGTCACCGACCAGTTCCGCCTCGTTCCGTTGGGCCCGCAGCATAACGCGTCGGACCTCGCCGCGTGGACGTCGAGCATCGCGCACATCCGCGCGACGCCGGGCTACCCGCACGGGAACTGGCCCCCCATCGACGGGATGACGCCCGAGGAGAACTTAGAAGACCTGCGCGATCACTCGGCGGACTTCGCCGCCCGGAAGGGGTTCACCTTCACCGTGTTGGATCCCGTCGAGGACACGGTCATCGGTTGTGTCTACCTGTACCCGTCGCGTTCGCCGGAGCACGATGTCTCGGTGCGGTCGTGGGTTCGCGCCGATCGCGCCGCGCTGGACGTACCCCTCGCCGATGCGGTCGCGCGGTGGCTGGCCGCCGAGTGGCCGTGGCAGCGTGTCGACCGGCACAGGCGCTGAGGCGGGGCGTAGAACAGCTAGGACAGGACGCCCTGGAAAGCACGACCCGCCGAGACGTTCACTCCGAAGTAGGTCCCTTGCCGCGAGTGCCGAAACCCGATGACGAGATGAGTGTTATCAAATGCATCGGAGCCGTACGCGCCCTTCCCACTCCGTCCATCCTCACGGCTTCCCCCCGCCAAGATCCTTAAAGCGAGGTACCATCCGCGGTTTGCGTCACAGACGGCGTTTCTGAGGACGACGCGCTGAGAGGGCCGTGAAGGTGCCTCGACCACGTTCCAAGGGGTAAGGGACTGCGGCGAACCGGGCCTTCTGGGCGCCGACTCGGCGTTGAGTCGGCTTCGATGGTCCGTACGCGGTTCTGCATGACGAGGGCGGACCGGTTCGGCATGACGAGGGCGAGCGGACGTCGTGGCCACGTAGCTAGCCACGTACCGAGCCACGTACCCGAGCTGGACCTCCTGAGACGTTCTCGTGAGTCGGCCCGCGGGACGTCGAACGACACGGTGTCGGATGTGGTGACGCCCGGCCGCACACGTACGACCGCACGCGTGCACATCCGCACGAGCACGCGACCGCTCGATCACTCGGGCGCACGGGCGTCCAGCGTCCCTGCGGCGACCGGAGACGAGGGCGAGATCGTCACGAGGGGTTGGGTATCGAGTGGACCGTTCGGTCCAGCAGCGGACTGAACGTTCTGTCTGAAAGGGTGCCGACGGCAAGACCTGCGACCGGAGTGAAAAGTCTGATAACTCGTCTTATCCGACATACGGTAGCCTTGGGCATGTCCGCTGCACGCACCCCGAACGACGCCGCCATCACGCGGTTCCAAGGTGACACGTTGGCGCGCGCCGAGAGCTGGGCGGGGCTCGCTCCCGACGATCTTCGGCGGCGCGCCGCGCAGGCCGCCAACCGGCGCGACCCCGACGAGCTGTGGGCGCTCACCGAGGCGTACCTGTTCCTGCACGGCGCCAAGGGCGCGCGCGTCAGCCGGCACACGCTGCGGACGTACCGCCGCGGCGTGCTCGACCTGCTCGAGGCGTGGCAGGGCGAGAACCTGCTGCGGCCGTCGCGGGATGCCGGCGTGCTATACATGCGCCGCCTGGAGTCGGGCGCGGACGGTGGCGAACCGCCCAAGGCCGCCACGCTCCAAGTCAAGCTGGCCGCTGCCAGGACGCTCTACCGCGCCCTCAGGTGGTCGGGCGCCACCGAGGCCCGTCCGTTCGAGGACGTGCGTGTCGCCAAGGACCCGACGCCTCCTTGGGAGAAACGCCGGCCGTACGACGACGACGAGGTCGAGGCGCTGCTCGAACTCGCCACCGGCGCCGAGCGGGCGCTGGTGCTGCTGGGCGCCCACGGTGGGCTGCGGATCGGTGAGATGGCCGACCTACGGTGGAACGACCTCGACTTCGGCAAGAGCTCGTTGCGCGTTCGGTCCGGCAAGGGCGGCAAGGCCGCCAGCGTGCGCATGACGCGCCGCCTGCGCGAGGTCTTAGAAGAGCTTCGGCGGGACGTGGGTGACACGAATCGTCAGCGGGACGCCGGTCTGGTGTTGCCGTGGGGCGCCGATCACGCGCGGCGTCGGTTCCGCCGCTTGTGCGCTCGTGCCGGCGTCGATTACCGCACCGCCGGCGTGCACGGGCTCAGGCACGGCGCGGGCACGCGCTACTACCGCCAGACCAAGGACCTTGGCCGCGTCGCCGCGCACCTACGGCACGCGGACATCCAGACCACGCGCATCTACGCCAAGATCGACACGAAAGCGATCGGGGACGACATCGAGGAGTGGTGAGCTCTCCCCTGCGCGTGCCTCTCTTCCATGAGCGGCGCCTCAGGAGGGCGCGGCAGCAACGGTCTCTTCACGCCGAACACTGAAGACCCGGCTGACGCCCTGCTCGGTCGTGACGCCCCAGAGCGCGTCCGCGACGTCGAAGGTGGCCTTCTGATGCGTGATGAGGACGAACTGCGTGCCGTGGTGCGCGAGTCGCGCGACGAAGGTGCAGAAGCGCCGGATGTTGGCCTCGTCCAGTGGGGCGTCCACTTCGTCCAGGATGGCGATCGGAAGACCGCCGTCGGTGCCTTCGTCCGCCATGAGCGCGAACAAGAACGCGAGCGCGCCCATGGTGCGCTCACCTACCGAGAGCAAGTGAAGCGACTGCGTCTGCTTGCCGGGCGGCTGGAGGCGGATGCGCACGCCCATCGGCCGCGCGTCCTGCATCTCGACCTCGATGCTGCCCCGGCCCTCGGGTCCGAACAGATGCTGCACGTGCCGCCCGAAGGCGGTCTGGAGTTGCCGCAAAGCCACGCCAAGGCGTTCGCTCGTCTCGCGGTCGATGCGAGACAGCGTCGCTTCCAGCTCCGTCACCGCCAGCGCGGCCTGCACCGCCTCCACCTCCAGCGTCTCCTTGCGTTCCTGCGCTTCGTCGAGGTCGGTGGCGGCGCGGTGGTTGACGGGACCTAGGCCCTCGAGTTCGGCCGCCACGTCGCGCAAGCGCGAGCGCGCCACGCGTTCACTGACGTCCAGGGTCGCGACACCGTCCGGGAACATGCGCAACTCCTCGTCCACTAGCTCGAGGGCGGTCTCGCGCCGCGCCGCCTGGACCTTCGTCTCCTCGAGGGCTTGCGCGCGCTCGCCTTGCGCCTCGGTCTCGCGCGTCAAGGCGTCCTCCAGCTCGCGCTGCGCTTCGCGCGCGCTGGCGAGCGCGGTCTCCTCGGCGCTCAGCCCTTCGGGAAGCGCAGCAGCGACGGCGTCGCGGGTGGCGCGGGCATCGGCCTGGTCGGCGTCCAGCGCCGCCATGCGCTCGTGAAGCGAACCGAGTTCGCGCTGCAGTTCGGCGGCCCTGGCGCGCCCCGCCTCGTAGCGCTCGCGCGCTTCGCGGTACGTCTGCCACCGCTCGTGAAGGTGGGCCAGCTCCTGACTGGACGTCGCGAGCGCCTCACGCGCCGCGCCGTCGTGCTCGCGCGCGGACGTGAGCTCGATGGAAGCGGCGCGAAGCGCCTCTTCGGCGGCGGCGAGGGTGTCTTCGTCGGGTACCGGGTCCGCCGGTCCCTCATGGAGCGCGGCGAGCTCCCGCGCGACCTCGTCTGCCTGCGTCGAGAGCTCCGAGCGCAGGCGCTCGTGGCCCGACGCCTCCTCGCGCGCCCGCGACAAGCGCCCGGCCACGTCGTCAGCAGCGCTCACCGCGTCTTGCAGCGCGTGCTGTAGGTCTCGCACGCGTTGCTGCGCCTGCTGAAGTTCGTGAAGCGCCCGTTCCGCCTCGTCCGAGGCCTGTGCCGCGGCCGTCTCGGCGTCCTCCAGTTCCGCGGCCGCGCCGAGGACGGTGGCCTGCTGCGAGCGCTTGCCTCCGCTCATCGCGCCGCTCGACTCCAGGATGTCGCCGTCCAGCGTCACCATCCGGGGCCGCGAGGCGTGCCGCCGTGCCAACGCGGTGGCGTCATCCATCGAGCCGACGATGGCCGTGCCGCCGAGCAGCTGGTCGACCACGCGTTGGAATGCGGCGTCGACGGTCACGACGTCGGCGGCGGGAGCGATCACGCCGCGTTCGTTCTCGAGTGCCCCCAGGTCGCGGCTGCCCCCTCCGCGCAGGAGATCGAGAGGCAGCACGGTGACGAAGCCGCCGGCCCGGCGAACGTGCTCGAGCACCTTCTTGGCGGTGTCGGCGCTGTCGACGACGACGTACTCGGCGCGCCGCCCCAATGCCCCGGCGATCGCCACCTGGAAGCGTTCGGGCACCCGCAGCAGGTCCGCTACCGAGCCCAGCACGCCGTCGATCCCGGACGCCAACGCGTTCCGTGGCCCCTGCGCGTACCCGCGCCGGGCCTCGTACG
>CAZOTV010000010.1:0-54082 GCA_964582795.1 uncultured bacterium | reverse complement strand
CTCGAGGCGCTGGCGGCCGGCGAAGGCTGACGTACGCGTCGCGGCCCGGCGCACCGCGGCCCGGCGCACCGCGTGTCCCCCCGTGGCTGCGCTGCGCCCCCGGGGTCTCGTAGCGGAGCGAACTCAGCGCACCTCGCTGGCGTCAGCCAAGTCGCGGTCCAGCGTCACCAACGACAGTCGACCATCGTCGTCCTCGGCAGCCAGGATCATCCCCTGGCTCTCCACGCCACGGATCGTGACCGGCTGGAGGTTGGTGACCAGCACCAGTTTCTTCCCGACCAGGTCTCCCGGCTCGTAGTGCTGCTTGATGCCCGATACCACCGTGCGCGTCTCGGGTCCCATCCGGACCGTCAGAAGCAGCAACTTGTCGGCGTTCGGATGTTGTTCTGCCGCCTCGACGGTCACCACGCGCAACTCGGTCTTGGCGAAGTCGTGGATGGTGATCTCGGGCTTGTGCTCGAGCGGCTCCGGCTCCGCGGCGGCTCGTTCCGCGGCGAGCGCAGCCTCTTCGGCCGCTCGAGCTTCGTCCTCGATCTGTTGCGCCAGCGCTTCTAAGTCGATGCGCGGGAACAGCGGTTCGCCGGGCTGGGTCTGCGTGCCGGGCGGGATGAGCCCCCACTCGCTTGCGCTTGCGAGGTCGTACGGCGCGTTCTTGATGCCCAGCTGCTTGCGCAGCTCGTGCGCCTTGGCAGGGATGATCGGGTCGAGCAGGATGCTGGCGCAGCGCAGCGCCTCCACCAAGGTGTGTAGCACCGTGTCGAGCCGTCCGGCAGCGGCCTCGTCCTTCGCCATCTCCCACGGCTTGGTGTCGGCGATGTACTTGTTCGCCTTGCGCACGGCTTCCATCACGCCCTCGATGGCCCGATCGAACTGAAGGGCGTCGAACTGGCGCGCGAACGTCTCGGGCAGGGCAAGGAAGGCGGCCTTCAACTCCTCGTCGATCGGCTCGACCGCCGCGGGCGCAGGCACGACGCCGTCGCGGTACCGACCGAGCATGCCAAGGGTGCGGTTGAGCAGGTTGCCGAGGTCGTTCGCCAGGTCGGCGTTGATGCGCTCCGCGATGGCGGGCTCGGTGAAGCTGGCGTCGAGCCCGAAGTTCATGTCGCGCACGAGGAAGTAGCGGAAGGCGTCATTGCCGTACTTCTTCTGGAGGTCCAGCGGGCGCACGACGTTGCCGAGCGATTTGCTCATCTTGCGGTCGTCGATGAGCCAGTACCCGTGCACGTTCAGGTGCTGGTAGACCGGGATGCCCGCGGCCTTGAGCATGATGGGCCAGAACAGGCCGTGCGGCTTGAGGATGTCCTTGGCGATGAAGTGCTCGACGTGCGGCCAGTAGCGGTCTTCCGCGCCGCGGCTGACCAACGCCGACCAGTAGTTGATGAGCGCGTCGAACCACACGTAGGTGACGTGCTCCTCGTCCCACGGCAGCGGGATGCCCCACGGCACGCGGGCGCGCGGGCGGCTGATGCTGAGGTCGCCGATCGGCTCTCGTAGCATCGCCAGCACCTCGTTGCGGTAGCGCTCGGGGCGGATGAGTTCCGGCCGCTCGTGCAGCAGGTCGCGCAGCCAGGTGCGGTACTTCTCCATCCGGAAGAAGTAGTTGGCCTCGGTGCGGTACTCGGGCTCGATCTCGTGCTGCGGGCACTTGCCCTCGACCAGTTCCTTCTCGGTGTAGTACCGCTCGCAGCGCACGCAGTAGAGGCCGGCGTACTCGCCGTAGATGATGTCTCCCGCGTCATAGACCTTCTGCAGCACCGAGCGCACGACGCGCTTGTGGCGTTCCTCCGTGGTCCGGATGAACTCGTCGTAGCGGATGCCGAGCCTGTCCCAGGTCGAGCGGAACTGGCCGGCGACGTCGTCGGCGTACTCCTGTGGCGTCTTGCCGTGCGCCTCGGCGGCCTTCTGCACGTTCTCGCCGTGCTCGTCCGTGCCGGTGAGGAAGAAGGTGTCGTCGCCGCGGAGGCGATGGAAGCGCGTCACGACGTCGACGAGGATGGTGGTGTAGGCGTGGCCGATGTGCGGCGCGGCGTTCACGTAGAAGATCGGCGTGGTCGCGTAGTACGCGCCGCGCTCCTTGGCGCGGGCGCCTGCCTCGGGGTCCGGCTCGGGCAGGGCGGGTTCGCTCGCCTCGCTGGTAGCGACCTCGCCGTCCCCGGCAGGAGCGTCGGCGACTTCGCCAGGGGTCGACGGCGGGTCGGCGACGGCCGTGTCGCGGGCGCGCGGCGTTAGCGCCTGGGTCCGGTCGTCAGGTTCTACCGCGTGCTCGACGCGGTTCTGGTCGGTGCCTTCGTGCATCGCTTCCTCCAGGGCGCCTGCCCACCGGGCTGGGATGGCCCGCGCCTGCCAAGTCGGTTCGGGGCAACGAAAAGGGCGCCGGCGGGGATCCCACGGCGCCCTGTCTCGACCGAGACGATGCTCAGTCGGAACCAGGGCCAGGTCTCATCATTCGCCGCGCCATGCGGCAGGAGTATACCAAAGTCCACGTCTGCGCTCGTGACACAATGCGCGCATGCCGGACCCTGGCGCGGTGAACGCCGCCCTTGCCGACTTCCACCGCGCGCGTCGGCATGCAGACGTGCGCGCCGTGCTCGCGCTGCTCGGGCGCAGCGAGGACCGGCTGCTCTCCTACGACGACGTGCGCAAGCGGCTTCGCGCCGTCGAGTCCCCGGTGCGCACGCTGGAGGACATCCCGCTCGACGCCATCGTGGGAAGCGTCGGGCGCTACCAGGACTTCACGCGAGCCTTCCTGCCCCTGGTCGACGAGGACCGTGGGCGCTGGGTCGGCGTGAAGCTCGCCATGACCGGCCTCGAGGGCGTGCCCCCAATCGAGGTCTACCGCCTGGGTGAGGCGTACTTCGTGAAAGACGGCAACCATCGCGTGTCCGTCGCGCGGCAACTCGGCTCGAAGTACATCCAGGCCTACGTCACGCCCGTTCACGTGCGCGTGCCGTTCGGCCCGGACGTGGACCAGGACGGGCTCATCGTCGCCAGCGAGCTGACCGACTTCCTCGAGGAGACACGGCTCGACGAACTGCGCCCCGACGCCGACCTGCGCGTCACCGTGCCGGGGCAGTACGCGGTGCTGCTCGAGCATATCCGGGTGCATCGCTACTTCATGGGGATCGACTTCGGCCGGCCGGTGCGGTGGGACGAGGCGGTGGCGCACTGGTACGACGCCGTCTACCTGCCGGTCGTGAACGCGATCCACGAGCACGGGTTGCTGGAGCGCTTCGAGGGCCGCACCGAGACCGACCTCTACCTGTTCTTGGCCGAGCACCGCGCCCGCTTGGAAGAGGAGCTCGGGTGGAGCATCGAGGGAACCCAGCTGGCAGAGAACCTGGTCCCCTCGAGGGGGCGCGCGCAGGAGCCACGCGCAGCGACGCTCGCGGGCGGCCGCGAGCCCAACGGAGCACCCCACGGCGTTCCCAACGGTGCCCCCGACGGCGCCCCCAGCGCCGGCGAGCGCCTCGTGGACGCCGTGCTGCTCGTCCTGCAGGGCGACGCCGGTATCGGAGGGGACGAGGCGGTGCTGCGGCACGGGCTCGCGCTCGCTGCGTCCGAGGGCGCGGCGGTGTACGGCCTGCGCGTGATGAAAGGCGACGGTTTCGACGACCGCGAGCGGTCGACGTTCGAGGCGGCGTGCGAGCGGGCCGGCGTGCGCGGGCAGTTGGCGTTCAGCGCAGGGGATCTGCTGCCCGAGGTGCGCGAGCGTGCGGCGTTCGTCGACCTCGTCGTGCTCTCACCGGGCGACCGAGCGGCGCCGGACGCCACCGTGCGGCCGTTGTTGCGGCGCTCTCCCAAGCCGTTGCTGTTGGCGAGCCGCGCTTCGTCTGCTGGGAGACGACCGTTGCTGGCCTACGACGGCGGCGCGAAAGCCAACGAGGCCCTGTTCGCCCTCGCGTACTTCGCGCTCCGCCGAGGCCTCGAGCCCTTGGTGCTGACCGTCGGCGAGTCACGCCGCAGGACCGCCCACGTGTCGAGCAGCGCCGTCGCGTACTTGGAGAGGCTCGGCGTGAGCGCGACGGCCGTGCAGGCGCGCGGCGCGGTGGACGAGGCGATCGCCCGTGTCTGCCAGGGCGAAGGGCGTGACGTGGTCTTCATGGGAAGCCACCGCCGCGCGCGGTGGCTCGAGGAGGTCATGGGCGGCGTGCTGGACAAGGTGCTGGCTCGAGTCGACGTACCCCTGCTGGTGACCTGAGCTTCGCCGGCCCCACCTTGATAAGCTGGGGCGCCATGGCGAAGACGCAGGCTCTCCCCACCCAAGCCGAGGATTTCAGCGGTTGGTACAACGACATCGTCTACCGCGCGGAGCTGGTCGACCTCAGCCCGGTGCGGGGTAGCTTCGTGATCCGGCCGTACGGCTACGCCCTGTGGGAGAACATCCAACGAGAGCTGGACGGGATGTTCAAGGCCACGGGCCACGAGAACCTGTACTTCCCGATGCTGATCCCGATGAGCTACTTCGAGCGCGAGGCCGAGCACGTCGAGGGGTTCGCGCCCGAGCTCGCGGTGGTGACGCACGCCGGCGGCAAGGAGCTGGAGGAGCCGCTGGCGATCCGTCCGACTTCGGAGACGATCATCGGCGAGCTCTACGCCAAGTGGGTGCAGAGCTACCGCGACTTGCCGCTCCTCTACAACCAGTGGGCCAACGTCATGCGTTGGGAGTTGCGCACCCGGCCGTTCTTGCGCACCACCGAGTTCTTGTGGCAGGAAGGCCACACGGCGCATGCCACGGCCGAGGAGGCGCTCGAGGAGACGCGCCGGATGCTCGACGTCTACGCCGAGTTCGCCGAGCGCTTCGCCGCCGTGCCCGTCATCAAGGGGGAGAAGACCGAGGGCGAGCGGTTCGCGGGCGCCGTCAGCACGCTCACCATCGAGGCGATGATGCGCGACGGCAAGGCGCTGCAGTCGGGAACGAGTCACTACCTCGGGCAGAACTTCGCCAAGGCGTTCAACATCGCCTTCAACGACGTGAACAACGAACAAGCGTTCGCGCACACGACTTCGTGGGGGTTCAGCACGCGGTTCATCGGCGCGATCATCATGGCGCACGGAGATGACAAGGGCTTGGTGCTGCCGCCGAGGTTGGCGCCGCACCAGGTGGTCCTGATGCCGATCGCTCGGGCGAACGACGAAGGCGCGCGCGCGAGGGTCATGGCCGAGGTGGAGCGGCAGCGCAGCGCGCTGGTGAACGCGGGCGTTCGGCTGAAGGTCGACGACCGCGACGGCCTGAGCCCGGGTAGGAAGTTCCACGAGTGGGAGCAGAAGGGCGTGCCCCTGCGGATCGAACTCGGCCCGAAAGACCTCGAGCAAGGCACGGCCGTGTTGGCCGACCGTCTCAGCGGCGAGAAGCGTCCGGTGCCGCTCGATGCGCTGGCCGACACCGTCGTACGGGAACTGGAGACGTTCCACGACACGCTCTACCAGCGAGCCATGCGGTTCCGCCAGGAGCGCACGTACGAGGCAAGCAGCTATGACGAGCTCAAGGAGATGGTGGAGCACGGATTCGTGATCGCCACGCACTGCGGCGACCCGGCCAGCGAGGCCATCATCCAGGAGGAGACCAAGGCGACGGTGCGGTGCATCCCGCTCGACGGGGCAAGCGCCGAAGGGACCGTCTGCGTCCACACCGGCAAACCGAGCGGGTACCCCCGCAAGGTCGTCTTCGCGAGAGCGTACTGAGGCGCCCGGGATGGCAGGCGACCGGGCGCAGCGTCACGACGAAGGACCGACTCCGGCCGAGCGACGGCAGCAGCGCATCATGCGGGCGCAGGCCGCCATCTTGAAGGCGGCGCTGCCCGCCGGTGTGCAAGTGAGCTTCGGTGAGGGCAGGCGTCGCGCCGATGTCGCCATGGCGCTGCTCAAGGGGGATCGCGACAGCGTGTTGGCGCTGCCCCCGAAGTTCGAGGACGAGCTCGAGTTCGACCTACACGTGGTGCGAAGCACGTTCTCGCGCGAGGCGTTCGAGCTGCTGTTGGTGCTGATGGAGCCCGTGGCCGACCAACCACTCCGCAGCCCGGAGCGGCGAGCGGCGCTGCGGAGCCGCCTGGCCCAGTTGGCGGAGGACCCCGAGGCGGCGTCCCTGCTGGACGTGGGAGACGGTGAGCTGCCCGAGGACCCAGCGGGGGCCGAGGCGCAAGAAGACGGCGACGACTCGTCGCGGGGCGCGTCCTAGCCCGGTTCTCGCCGTGTGAGACGCGCCGGACCGTGACATCGCGCACGTTGCGGGTACCCACTTGAATATCCGGATGCGGCCTGCTATCATCCGCTCCTTGGGGAACCCAGAGTTCCCACGTCCGGAAGGAGGTACGACAATGACGACGATCCTCGACTGCCCTCTCGCGCAGCGCGTCGACGTCCGTTCGGTCGTCACCCCGCTTCCGCGAGATGTCCGTCCGATGCAAGGTGGTCGTTTCACCGGCCCGGCGCGCGCGCGCGTCCACTGCATAGGTGCGGGCTTCACCAGCTGATCGTCCCTGACATCAAAACCTGACCTGGGCCGTCACCGGCCCGACCCGGAACGCTTCGAGGTCTGCCGTGCCGTGCGGCGCGAAGCGACCACCCAAGAACCCTGCGTCGCCCCTGCTTCGCCCCTGGTTCGACCACGGCCCGTCCATGTCTCGTCGCGCCCGTCAGGGCGCCCCGAGCGCCCGATGATCTCGCATCCCACCGAACGCAAGAGAGGAGGTCCTCATGATCGCGCAACTCTTCCTTCGCTTGGCCAAGACCGCTCACCAGGACGCGCTTCGCGTCCACCCGAGCGAACGCTTGCGCCGCGCCGGTTACGGCGATGGCGAGCGCATGCCTCGCCGGCAGCGCCACTGGTCCAACCGCTGATCCACGCTTCGGCCACGCACGAGCCCTACGTCGTGACGTCAACCGAAGCCGAGGTCGGCGAACCACCCACCGCACCTCGCCAGCTCTCGAGGAGGGCTCTCATGATCGGCTTCACTGACGCCGCGTACCGCATCGCACGGGAACGGATGAGCGACATGGAACGGCAGGCGCGCCGCATACGCGCCATACGTTCCAGCAGGGAAGGCATCCCGGACCCCGCCGCCGCCTTCGAGTCGGCGATCCGAGACCAGGAGGCGAAGATCCGCACCCTGTTCGCCCATCGACGCCATCTCACAGCTTCGAACTCATAAGGTCGAAACCAAGACCTTGACAAATGGTAAGTCAGCCTTTACACTCGTGCACATCCGGCGCTGAGCAATACGCCATGCCGAGTCGGACGGGAGGAGCGCGCAGCCAACCGCTCCTCCCGCGTTCGTTCCCGGAGGTGTCCATGTCCGCGAGTGCTCCATCACTCCTCGAACTCTCCCACGTGCGCAAGGCGTACCCGCGAAGGGGCGGGGACGATGTGCGCGCGGTCGACGACGTCTCGTTCCGCGTAGAGCCGGGGGAGATCGTCGGCCTGCTCGGCCCGAACGGGGCAGGGAAGACGACGACGATCAAGATGATGTGCGGCTTGATCCGTCCCGACGCCGGTGTCGTTCGCGTCGCCGGTCACGAGGTGAGGCGTCATCGTCACCGCGCCCTCGCGCACCTCTCGGCGGTGCTGGAGGGAAACCGCAACCTCTACTGGCGCTTGACCGCGCGTGAGAACCTGGAGTACTTCGCCGGCAACCGCGGTCACTCCCGCCGCTCCGTCCGGTCCACGACGGACGCCCTGCTCGAGCGGTTCGATCTGACGAGCAAGGCGGACACGCTCGTGTCGAACCTCTCGCGCGGCATGCAGCAGAAGCTCGCCATCGCCGTCGCGGTGATGGCCGGTACCCAAGCCGTCGTCCTCGACGAGCCGACGCTCGGCCTCGACGTCGAGACCGGCTACGAGGTCCGCGCGCTGTTGAAGGAGATCGCGGCCGAGGGGCGCACCGTCGTGCTCAGCAGTCACGACATGCCCGTGGTGCAGCAGCTGTGCCGCCGCGCCATCGTCATCGACCGCGGCCGCGTGGTGACGGACGACCAGGTCGCTCACCTCCTGCGCCTGTTCGCGTCGCGCGCGTACCGCGTTCGCCTCGCCGAGCCGTTGCCGAGCGATCGGCGCGAGCGGCTTGCGCGTGCGTTCCCGCTGCAAGGCGGGGACGACGCGCTGTCGTTCGCCGTCGAGTTCGAGCGCGGCGAGGACCTTTACCGCCTCACTCGCGCGCTCGAGGAAGCTGGCGCGTTGGTGGAGGCCATCGAGCGCACCACCGTCGACTTCGAGCACGTCTTCCGGCAGCTCGTGCGTCGCGACGTGCCGCCTCCCGAGGACCGCGCGCTGCGTTGGGGAACCGCTCATGTCGTCGCTTGACCTCGCGCGGCACGGCACCGTGGCCGGCGCGAACCTACGCAAGGTCGTCACGGAGATGTGGCGCTACCTACCGAACACGCTCAGCCTGCTGGTCACGTTCTACGCGATCTTCCTGTTCATGCTGCTGGGCGTGCGGGTGCTGGGCGATCCGGCCGCGGCCGACGCGAACATCCGCTACGTGATCGTGGCGAACGCGTTCTGGTTCTTGCTCCTGCTCGGGGTCAGCTCGATGGGGTGGGAGATCACCACCGAAGCGACGCGCGGCACGCTGGAGCAGCTCTACATGACCACGACACCGGCCTGGTACGTGCTGCTCACGCGGATGGTGGCGACGTTGGCGGTCAACGTGGTCCTGATCGCCGCCATGGTCTCCTTGAGCATGCTCACGGCGCGCCAATGGCTCCACCTCGACCTGGTCGCGGTGGCGGCCATCCTGCCC
The DNA here is from genome assembly GCA_964582795.1 of uncultured bacterium. Taxonomy (GTDB): domain Bacteria; phylum Deinococcota; class Deinococci; order Deinococcales; family Trueperaceae; genus CAZACZ01. Next base: position 45,347 of record CAZOTV010000010.1, on the reverse strand, counting down.
CCGATGCTCCTCTCGGTGGTCGGTCTCGGCTTCGTGGTCGCCGGTCTGGCCATCGTCTTCAAGCAGATCCAGGCCATGTTGCAGATCGTGCAGTTCGTGTTCATGGCCATGGCGTTCGTGCCGATCGCCGCCGCCCCGGCGCTCGAGTTCGCCCCTGCCGTGAAGGGCATTGACATGGCGCGCCAGGTCCTTGCCGAAGGTCGGGCCCTCTCGAGCTTCGCCACGGTCGACTGGGTCTCGTTGGTCGCGTCCGGGGCGGTCTACCTGGCGTTGGGGCTGCTGGTGTTCAGGCTGTGCGAGCGCCGTGCGATGGAACGAGGGCTGTTGGGGCACTACTGAACGCCGAGCCGGACGCCGGAACGGCCGCCACGCGCGCCCAGGTTCACGTGGTGGCCAGCAGCACCACGCCGAGCACCATGGCGACGGCTCCCGCCGCGCGCCGGCGCCCGTGCCCCTCGGCCAGGATGCGCGTTCCCATGAGCGTCCCGATCAGGATGCTGGTCTCGCGGGCGGGCGCAACGAGACTGACGGGCGTGAACTGCATCGCCATCAGCACCATCAGGTACGCGAGAGGACTGAGCAGCGCGATGAGCATGGCGGGTCGACGAAGAACCCGCCAGGTCGATCGCACGTCGCCGGGTCTGGCGAGCGCGACCGGCGTCAGCATCACCGCTCGACCGATCTCGGAGGCGTAGGAGAACAGGAGCGGAGCCGCGCCCGCGACGCTCACGGCGTACCCGTCCCACACCGTGTACGAACCGATGAACATCCCGGTGACGAGCCCGTAGACCGCGCCGGCGGGAAGCACGCGCGGTTCGGAACCGCCGGGTGAGGGGGGCGGGCGCCGACCGCCCGCGAGCACGAGCACGCCCGAGACCACCAGGGCCGTCCCCGCCAGCGCTTGCAGACCCGGTCTCTCGGCCAGTACGAGGACCGCGAGCACGGTTGCCAGCACGGGGCCGCTGCCCCTCGCGAGCGGGTAGACGACGGACAGGTCTCCGACGCGATAGCCGCGTTGCAGCGTCACGAAGTACGCCACATGCAAGAGGGCCGACCCGAGGGCGAGCACCGCATGGGTCAGGTTGAAGGCGGGTCGCGCCCACGCGATGAACGCCACCACCACCGGCGTGTACGCCAGGACCGAAAGCGACGCGAACAACCAGACGAACACGACCGCGCTGCCGGCATGGCGGCCGGCAGCGCGTTTGGCGACGAGGTTCCAGCTCGCGTGGATGACGGCCGAGCCGAGCACCAACGAGAGCGCCAGGCCGTTCATGGCGTGGCTTCATCCACCCCGTCTACTCCTGCACGTACGTCAACCAGTGCTCGAACTCCGGGACCTTGCCGCTCACGACGTCGAGGTACACCTTGCGCATCTCGAGCGCGAACGGTCCGGCCGCGCCGCCGCCGATGGGCCGGCGGTCGATGCTCGCCACCGGGGTCACCTCGGCCGCCGTGCCGACCATGAACACCTCGTCGGCCGTGTAGAGCTCGTCGCGCGTCGCCATCGTCGCCTCGACCTTGGTGCCCATCCACTCGGCGATCTTGATGACGCTGTCGCGCGTGATTCCGCGCAGGTTCACCGAGTGCGCGATCGGGTGCAGCACGCCGCCCCTCACCATGAACACGTTCTCGCCGGACCCCTCGGCCACGAAGCCCTGCTTGTCGAGGAGCAGCGCCTCGTCGAAGCCGTTCTCACGCGCTTCCTGGTTCGCCAGCACCGAGTTGATGTAGTTCCCGCCGGCCTTGGACTTGGTGGGCATGATGTCGCCGCTGCTCCGCCGCCAGCTACTCGTCATCAGCTTCGCTCCCTGACGCACCGCCTCGTCCCCCAGGTAGACGCCCCAAGGAAGCGTCGCCACCATGAAGTGCACCTGGTTGCGCGTCGGGTTCACGCCCAAGGACTCGGCCCCGTACCAGAGAAGGGGCCGGATGTAGCACGACGGGCGGTTGTTCGCCCTCACCGTCTCGAGGATGGCGCGATCGATCTCCTCCACCGTCAAAGAGGTGCGCATCCCCAGGATCTTCGCCGAGTCCAGCAGCCTGTGGCTGTGCTCGCTCAGGCGGAACACCGCCGCGCCGCGCGCCGTCTCGTAGGCGCGGATGCCTTCGAAGACGCTGGTGCCGTAGTGGAGCGCGTGCGTCAGCACCGAGACCATCGCTCGTTCCTGCGGGACCAACGCGCCCTCGTACCAGATCTGGCCGGCGTCGAGCGCGGACGTGCTGGTCGGAGCGGACTTCGTTTGCTCGGTCATCGCGACCTCCTGTCCCTCCCAGTATCCCACTCCCCGCGGACGAACCGCGCCTCGCAGGTTCTTGACGACGCGCCCGCAGCATCGTGCTGGTCGGGGCCGGTCAGCCACGGCCGCCGGTCGTGCCTACGCGCGTCCGCCGTGATACGGCGCGGGTAGACTCCTCGCATGAACGTACTCGTCACCGGCGGCGCAGGCTACATCGGATCCGTCACCGTCGAGGCCTTGTTGGCACGGCGGTACCGAGTGGTCGTGCTGGACGACCTCTCCACTGGCCATCGCGATGCCGTTCCCCAGGAAGCGGCGTTCGTCCACGGTAGCGTCGCCGACCCGGACATGGTGGCGTACGCCGTCACCGAGCATGGGGTGGACGCCGTGCTCCACTTCGCCGCCGCGTCGCTGGTCGCCGAATCGATGGCCCGACCGACCCTGTACTTCCGTAACAACACGGCAGGCTCGCTCGTGTTGCTCGACACGTTGGAGCGCCTCGGCGTGCGCCGCTTCGTGCTGTCCTCCACCGCCGCCGTCTACGGGACGCCCCAGTCGATCCCCATCGCGGAGGACGCTGCGCTCGCGCCGGAGAGCGTCTACGGGGAGTCGAAGCTCATGATCGAGCGCGCGCTCGGATGGTTGGCGCGCACGGCGGGGTTCGGCACGACGGCGCTGCGCTACTTCAACGCCGCGGGCGCGAGCGCCGAGCGAGGCGAGGATCACCGCCCCGAGAGTCATCTCGTGCCGCTGGTGCTCGAAGCTGCGGCGGGCGAGCGGGAGGCGATCGAGGTCTACGGAGACGACTACGCCACCCCCGACGGCACCGCCGTGCGCGACTACGTGCACGTCCTCGACCTGGCCGATGCGCACGTCAGGGCGCTCGAGCGGATCGAGCCGGGGAGGGCCGAAGTCTTCAACCTCGGTTCCGGCCGAGGGTACAGCGTGCGCGAGGTCATCGACGCCTGCTCCCGCGTGACGGGTCGGGAGATCCCTACGCGCGTCGCGCCCCGCCGCGCGGGCGACCCGCCCCGACTGGTGGCCGACGGCTCGCGCGCGCGGCGCGAGCTCGGCTGGGAGCCGGCGCACACGGACCTAGACGAGATCGTCGCTTCGGCCTGGGCGTGGAAGCGAACCAACCCGAAGGGGTACGCCCACTAGGTCAGGACCGCTCCTGCCGATCGCGCGGAGGCAGCGGCGGAGCCGCGAGCTTCATCGCCCCGGCACCGGCTCTCATGGTCCGTGTGATATACCACGATGCAGCCGCATGCGGCGCAGCCACGCAAGGCCGGCTGCGCGCGCCTTCGGAGCCAGCGCTCAGAACCTGGCTTGGGTCCAGCCCGGAGAGGCGCCCGTGCTACCCTGTGCTGATTTGGAGACTGCCATGAGACGATTCCTCTTCGCCGCCGTGCTCGCGCTCGTTGCGGTGGCCTCCGCCCAGCAAGACGCGACGATGTCGGGCATCGTTCAGAGCGAGGAACCGCTTGCCGACGGCACGCGCGTCGCGATCCACGTGGTCGATTCGGACAACGTCTGGGGGCTCGAGGTCGCCAGCGTCATCCCGGTCGGGGGCACGTTCCGCATCCTGCCGGGGGACGTACCTGCCGACCAGATGCGCCCCTTCCGCAGCGGCAGCGTCGTGCTGCCGGGTCTGCAGAACGAGTACCGCGTGACCCCCGAGGACGTGAACGTCGCGGTCGCGCGTTTCAACATGTACGTCGACGAGAACGCCAACGAGGTGTTCGACCGTGTCCAAGACCGTTGGTACATCGGCGTGCCGCGGCTCGAGAACCCGATCGGCTTCTTCACACTGCTCTACCTCGACCGGGACGCGATGCTGGTCGGCGGCGGAGTGGAACTCGAACTTCGCGCCGGATGGAACGTGTTCACGGTCCGGTTCCCGCAGGACGCCGCGACCTACGCCGTCGTCAGCAGCATCGAAGACATCGTTCTCGACGTCATCCTGCCCTGAGTCGAGGGTGGTCGCGACGCGCGGCCGGTTCCTGAGCCGACGACGGCGACCGCTTGCGGGCCCAGCCACGGTCGCCGGGCGCACGTGACTGCTATCGTGACGGCATGAACGTCCTCGAAGGACACCTTTCGGCCACCGGCCTTCGCATCGGGCTGGTGGTCGCACGGTTCAACGACCTCGTGACGCAGCGACTGCTCGACGGTGCGCTCGGCGCCCTGCGGCGTGCGGGCATCGAGGAGAGCGCCGTGACCGTCGCGTGGGTTCCCGGGGCGGTCGAGATCCCGCTGGTCGCGAAACGACTTGCCGAGGGAGGTCGGGTGGACGCCGTCGTGGCCCTCGGTGCGGTGGTCCGCGGCGCCACTGGTCATTACGACGTCGTCTGCAGCATGGTCGCGTCCGGCGTGGCGCGCGCCATGGCCGACAGCGGCGTCCCCGTCGTGTTCGGCGTGCTCACCACCGATACGCTCGAGCAGGCGCTCGAGCGCGCCGGAGGGAAGGCAGGCAACAAAGGCGCGGAAGCGGCCATGACCGCGGTCGAGATGGCGAACCTCCTCGACCGCATGCAAGCGGGCTGAATCGCCCGAGGGGGAGGGAACCACCTTGCGCCCGTTCGGCTTCTCCAACCTGTTCGTGATCCTCGCGTACATCGGCATGGTCGCCATGAACGCCGCCGCCGTGTTGCTGCCCTTGAACGGCATCGCTACCGACGAGGTGTCGGCCATGTACCCGTCGGCGTTCACGCCGGCCGGCTACGTGTTCTCGATCTGGAGCGTCATCTACCTCGGCCTGCTGGTATACGCCATCTCCCAGGCGACGCCTCGTTTGCGCAGTCGTCCGGCCGTGGCGCGGATCGCGTGGCCGTTCGTGCTCTCCAGTGCGCTCAACGCCGTCTGGCTCTACACCTGGCACTGGCTGATGATCGAGTTGTCGGTGTTGGTGATGGCGCTCTTGCTTCTGTCGCTCATCGTCATCTACGTGCGTCTGCGCCCGCGTGGCGTCGATCCCACACCGGCGGAGCGCTGGGCCGTGCGGCTGCCGTTCAGCATCTACCTCGGTTGGATCAGCGTCGCCACCATCGCGAACGCCAGTGGCGCGCTCAAGGCCACCGGCTGGGACGGTCTGGGTCTTGCCGACCCGACCTGGGCTGCGATCATGATCGGCGTCGCCACGCTGCTCGGTATCGTCATGCTGGCGCGGCACCGGGACGTCGGCTTCACCATGGTGCTGGCGTGGGCCTTCGTCGGCATCGCCGTGGCGCAGCGGCCGGAGCCGCTGCTGCCCGCGGTGGCCTTGGGCGCGGCGCTGCTGCTCATGCTCGTGGCGTTGGCGTTCGTCGGCCCTGCTCGACCCGCGCGGCGCGTCGGCGTGCCGTCGACCATGGTGCAGAGGTGAGCGAGGAACCGCGAACCACGTTCACGGCGCTCGAGATCATCGAGGAGTTCTTCCCGGCGACGCCCGGCCACTCCCGTCCGTTGCCGCGGCGCTACCGCCTCGAACACCAGGACGGCGGCGACCTCCTCGTGTTGGACCGTGCGGGCGAGCCGGTCATCCGGCTCACGCCCGTGCCACCTGCGGGCAACCCGAAGCAGCGCTTGTGTTGCGACATCTGTCACGTGACCGCGGGCCGCGAGGCCATGGCGCTGCTGCGCGCCGAGGTGCCTGGGTCGCAGGGTCGTAGGTTCCGCTACCTCACCGCTTGTCGGGACGCCGCGAGTTGCGACGCCCGTCGTCGCGACGACGGCGCCTTCGAGCATCTGCTGGCGCGCTGACCCGCCGACGGGGTCTCAGCGGAAGCCGACAGCGCGCTGACCGGCCGGCACGGCCTCACCGGAAGCCGACAGCGCGCCGATCCGCCGACGGGGTCTCAGCGGAAGCCGACACCTACCAGCACGGGGTCGTGGTCCGAGGAACGGAACGCGTCCGGGCGGTACGCCGACGGCGGGTTGTAGGTCGTGAAGTAGTTGAGCAGCGGCGCTTCGTCGGCGTTGACGTGCCAGTACGCGACGCCCGACACTTGCGCCGCGAGCGCGGGGCTCGCCAGGGCGTAGTCGAGCGTGCCGCGCTCGCCGAAGTAGACGTAGCTGTACCGCTCCTCGCTCGGCAAGCGGGCACCGAGGTCGTGCCAGCCCGCAAGTCGCGCGATCCGCAAGGGCGGCTCCGCCCCGTAGGCGTTGAGGTCACCCACGATGAGGACGTCCGGGTCATGCGACGTATTCACGATCCGCTCGGCGAACTGCAAGGTAGCGCTCATCTGCGCCGACCGCCGAAGGTTCCAGCATCCGTAACCGGTGTCGACGTCTCCGGCAGGCGGACAACTTCCCTTCGACTTGAAGTGCACCACGATCACGCTGATCGTCTCGCCGCTGACCAGGTCCTGGAAGGTGGCGGCCAGCGGTGGCCGATCGTGGATCCCTCGCTCGTCGGTGGTCACCTCGACCGGCGTCACCCGGTCCCTGCGGTAGATGAGCGCCTGGGCGATGGCGTCGGTGCCGAGCGCGCCGCCCGGGTAGTCGACCGCTGCGTAGCGCTCCTCGCCGAGCCGGGCGTTGAGGTCCGCGAGTAGGGCGGCCACGGTCGCGCCACCGTCGTTCTCGACCTCCATCAGCCCGACGATGTCGGCGTTAAGACCCACCAACGTGCTGATCAGCTTGTCGCGCTGCCGCTCGATCTCGGCAGGTGAGCGCGCGCCTCGACCCGGGATCGACGTGAAGAGGTTGAACGCGTTGAGTCCCGCGACGCGCCAGCCGTCCGGCGCCCCCGGTTCGACGCCGACCGGCGGCGGAGTGTGTGGCCGTGGGTTCGCGCGGACGAGGGTGGGCCTGCGTACCGGGTCGAGGCGGAACGCGCCCAACCCTTCGCTCACGACCACCGCCTCGACGTTCGTCAACAGGTCGCCGACACGCGGTGGCAGGCCGTCGCCATGCAGGTACGCCGGCGGATCGCGGTTCTCTTCTGCGGAACCGTCGTCCAGCGCGACCTGGTGCCAGACGCGCTCTGCGGCGGTGGCGGGCGACGTGCCCGCCGGGAGCTGCGAAGGGACGGTCAAGGGCGCCGCCGCAAGTGACAGCCGGCCGTAGCGTCCGAGCTCGTACACCTCCGTGATGCTCACGGTCGACGCCGGACGCACCAACATCCCCTCCAGCCGTTCCCAGGCGTCGTCGCCACGAAGCGGCAGGACGAACGGTGTGGCTTGCGGCAACTCGGCGCTGCCGCAACGTTGGACGAGGGTCAGGCGGTCCAGGGTGGTCATCGCGTTGCGCTCCAGCACCGTGCCGCTGACGCGCATGACGTCGCCCGGGCTGGGCTCGCCCGCTGCGCGTAGGTCCGCTGCGCGCAACTTGACGAAGACCGCGTCGGACGTCGCAGGGTTCCCGTCCCCGTCCGGGTCCTGTAAGAACACGCCGCCGAGCTGACTCGGGCCCAAGAACGCGGCCGTGACGACGCCTTCCACCACGACCTCGTCGGAGGTGAACGGTGAGCGTTCCGCCGTGCCCTGCACCATCGGGATGGAGGTGAGGTCCAGCGCAGGAGCACAGACGCTCTGGCCGAGCGCGTGCGACGCGACCGAGGCGACGACGAGCGCGGCCGTCGCCGCTGCGAGGGACGACGAACGGGCAAGGGAACGGCGAAGCGAACGGCGTGACATGCGCGCAGCCTACCGGTTCGGCGCCGGCCGCCGCGAGACCTACCAGCCTTGGGCTTCGGCGTACCGGCGCAGAAGCGCCTCCGCCCCGGGGCGATCGGTGACGTCACCCACGGCGATAGCCTCGGCGACGAGCCGGAGCGCCTCGCCGACGCGCGGTCCTGGCGCCAAGTCGAGCAGGTCCATGACGTCCTCACCGGTCATCAAGGGCGCAGGCTCCGGTCGCTCGCTCATGATCGCGAGCACCTGCCCCAACGCCTCCCGGTACGCGCGCCGCCCGGCCTCGGTGGCGAGCGGACCACGCGCCGCCTCGCGGTCGGCGATCATCAACCTCAGCAGGTCGGGCAGCAGCTCGCGACGGCGATGCACGAAGCGCCGTGCAGCACGCTCGTCGCGCGGTAGCGGCAGCATGTGGTAGCGGACGAGCGCGCCGGCGCGGGCGACGACATCGCTAGGGAAGCGCAAGCGCCGGAGGGCCGCCAGCGTCATCGTGCGGCCGAGCGCGTCATGGCCGTGGAAGGTCCAACGCCGCTGCGCCAGACGCTCTGCCGTCTCGGGCTTTCCGACGTCGTGCAGCAGCGTCGCCCAGCGAAGCGCGGCGTCTGCGTCGGGGAAGACCCGCAACAGCCGATCGAGCGCCTCGATCGAGTGCCGCAGTACGTCGGCGTGGTGAAGTCCGCCTTGCTGCACGCCGCGGCAGCGCGCCAACTCGGCAAGGTAGACGTCGAGCAGGCCGGACTCGTCGAGACGAGCGAACGCCGCGGCAGCGCGCGGCGACGCCATCATGGCGATCAGCTCGTCGCGCACGCGCTCCCAGGCGGGCCTTCGGGCTGGGTCGCGCGCTTGGGCCGATGCCGACGCGCGTACCAACGACGCGGTGGCGGGCTCCATCGCGAACCCGAGCGTGGCTGCGAACCGCACCGCCCGGAGCGGACGCACGGCGTCGGCGAGGAGCGACTCGCGCGAGGTCATGCGGATGCGCTTGGCGCGCAGGTCGCCAAAGCCGCCGCACGGGTCGATCAGGCTGCCGTCGCGACGCAGCGCCATGGCGTTGATGGTCAGGTCGCGCGCGCGCAGGTCGACCTCGACGCTCCGCAAGCTCGGTTCGCGCCGGCGCGAGTCCGCCTCTGCGGTCTCCATGCGCGGCTCGCGCTCGCCCGCAGCGCCGGACCCCGGCGGAGGTGTTCGGGGCGCGCCGTCTTCCGGGCGCCGCTCCGCCTCGCGTAAGCGCGGCGGAGCGAAGTCGAACGACCTGTCTCCGACCACGCGCCAATGACCGCGCGCTTCGTCGAGGGCGAAGCACGACCCCCCGACGGCGGCGGCGGTCTCGCGAGCGGCAGCCTCGGGGTCGACCACGAGCCAATCGAGGTCGCGTGGTTCGGCGCCGCGCAGCAAGTCGCGCACGGCACCGCCCACCAGAAGGCCCCCCGACGGCCACGGCGTACACTGACCCGTGTCGACGCGAACCTGGTCCGACCGGCGCGGGAAGCGCATCGCTCGCATTACAGCACGCCCTGGTCTGGGGCCGGCGTGCGACTAGAGGAACGCGCCGCGCGGCCGCCTTCGCGCCCATTGCGCGTCGGCCTCACCGGCAACATCGGCTCGGGCAAGTCCACGGTGGCGAGGCTGCTGGCCGAGCGTGGCGCGGCAGTGATCGACGCCGACGCCCTCGCCCGGGAGGCGACGGACGACCCCGCCGTACTGGATGCCGTCGCGGCGGCGCTCGGCGAAGACCTGGTAGTGGCCGGACGGCTCGATCGCGCCGCCACCGCGGCGCGCGTGTTCGAGGACCGAGCGGCGCTAGAACGGTTGAACGCCATCGTGCACCCGTGGGTCCGCGCGAAGAGCGAGGAGCGGGAACGCGCGCTCACGCAGTCGGTGCCGCCGCCGCGCGTCATCGTGCACGACGTGCCGCTGCTGTTCGAGAATGGTCTCGATGCCGGCATGGACGTCGTGGTCGTGGTCGACGCTCCGCAGGAGGTGCGTCTGCGGCGTGTCGCCGAGCGCAGTGGCGCGTCGATCGACGACCTGCGCGCCCGCGACGCGGCGCAGATGCCGCTCGAAGAGAAGGTCGCCCGCGCCGACTTCGTGGTCGGGAACGCGGGCGACCTGAGCGACCTTGCTACCGCGGTCGACGCCGTGTGGCGGAAGCTGCTAGCGCGTCACCAGGCGATGCGCGAGACGCCGTAGCCGCGCACGAGGTTACCGTCGGCCACGGTGTAGCTGTAGCTGCCGCCGAAGCGCCGGGCGACGAAGCCGAGGAACTCGCTCATCGCGTCACCGGCGGCCTCGATCGCGTCGAAGTCGAGGGCGGCGCTGCCGCCGAGGCCAGCGAAGAGACCCAGTTGCGAGACGATCGTCTCGGCCGTGGCCTGCATCGACGCCTGGTCGTCGGTCACGCTGAACGACCGGACGCCTGCCGGCACCTCGCGTAGCAGGTCGGCGAGGTTGGCCGGCCGACCGCCGCCCTGGGCGCGCGCCGCCAACGCCAGGTCCATGGCCTCAGGCGTCGTCGCCAGCACGGCGTAGCCGTCGACGTACGCCAGGTTCAGCTCGAACCCGGGCGCGAGCTCGTAGACGGTCACCGTCACGCCGGAAGCGTCGCGGGTCACGGGCGCGACCATCGCGCCCTCGCCCATGGGATCGGCGAACGAACCGGCCATCGCCATGCCCATCTGCAGCAACTGCGACAGGCCCGCCTCGGCGGCACCGAGGTCGGTGGCTTCGATCAGGTATAGCGCGTCACCCAGCGGGTTCTCGCTGGCGACGCCGATGTCGGCCGCAGCCGGCGCGGACACGGTGACGGCGGCGACGCGCGGACCCATCCAGTCGAACAGCATCTGTCCCACGTCGATGCCGGCGTTCTCGGCGATGAAGGCGTCGAGGTCGCCGATGCCCAGCTCCGGGGCCGACGCCACCAGGTCGCCGAGGTACGCCCACCAGCCGGCAGGATCGACGTACATGCCCTGGTACCCGAGCGCATCGGCCGGAACGAAGCTCGCCACGTCGTCGGTGGCACTGCCGGGTCCGGCGATCAGGTCGAACAGCGCCGGGTCGAGCGAGCGGTCGCCGAGACGGCGAAGCGAGAGGCTCTCCATCCCGTCCGCGGTGATCCGGCTGACCGTGGCGTAGGCGCCCGCAGTGCGGAAGGCGTTGGACAGGCGCTCGACGAGCGTGTCGAAGCCCTGGCCCTGCGCGAACGGTCCGGCTACGTCGACGACGGCAGGCAGATCGAGGTAGATCGTGAACGAGCCGCGCCCCAGGGCCCCCACGGTCTCGGAGAAGGCGGGGTTGTCGCCGAGGTTCGGCTCTGCCGCGCCCTGGTGGCGCCGGAGGACGCCGCGAAGGACGTCGGGATTGCTGGAGACGAACACGAGGTTGCCGTCCTGCGCGTACACGACGGGCATCTCCTCGGCGACGCCGAGCATGTTCTCGCCGAAGTCGTCCTCGAAGTCGTCCTCGGTGTCCTCCCCGTCGGTCGTACCGGCAGGTGGCATCACCACGTTGAAGGGGATGTTCCCTTCCTGAAGGGTCTCCACCTCCATGCCCTCGGTCTCGCGCGCGATCATGGCCATGAGCGCCTCGGACGCGGCGTCGCTGACGCGCGCGACCATCGTGACCGCCGGCAGCGGCGCATAGGACGCGGCCGAGAGTCCGAACCAGACCTGGTCGCCGAGCATGTCGAGGAACGTCAGGCCTTCGAGTTCCGGTGGGAACTCCATCTCCTCCATGCCGTCCGCTTCGGCAGCGAACGCTTGCTGCATGAGGTCGGGTAGGCCGAGGCGCTCCCACTCGTCGATGAACGGCTGGAACTTCGCCTCGTGATCGGCCAGGTTCTCGATGCCGACGGCGAAGAGCGTCTCCTGCGGGAGGAGCCGCGCCAGCGACTGGGCGAACGCCGCCGTCGTCAGCATGAACGCAGCAGCCAAGCCGAGGCCACGCATCAGCGCGGCTGCGGACGACCGGCGTCGTCGCGAGCTTCGTTGGTTTCGGAACATGGGACCTCCAGTGGGTGCGCCAGGCGGCCTTGCCGCCGGCTCGATCGGCACGCGTACCATGGTACAGACCGCGTGCATGGGGAGTGTGATGTAGGTCGCCCGATGAGGCGACCACGTCGCGCCATCGAGCTTCGCCGGGCGCCGATTCGGGCTCGGCCGATCCTCGGCCGGGTCGCTCGGACCCATGCCGGGTCGCCTAGGCTCCGGCGGTCCCGTTCCCGGCTCGAGCGATGGCGTCTCGCGCCGCGTCCGCCACGCGCTCCGCGGTGAAGCCGAAGCGTTCGAACAGCTCGCCTCCGGGTGCGGACGCGCCGAACCTGTCCAAGCCGATGATCACGCCTGCGTCGCCGGCATAGCGCTCCCAGCCGAGTGTCGCGCCCGCCTCCACCGTGACTCGGGCACGTACGGATCCGGGCAACACGCTCTCTCGGTACGCGGCGTCTTGCGCCTCGAACAGCTCGAAGCTCGGCAGCGACACCACGCGAGCGCGGATCCCGTCGGCCGCCAGTCGCTCCCTCGCAGCGAGGCAGAGGCCCACCTCGGACCCCGTGCCCACCAAGATGACGTCGGGGTCGTGGCCCTCGCCTTCGCCCGCGAGAACGTAGCCGCCACGGGCGACGGCGCCTTCTGGCACGTCGAGGGCCGCGACGTTCTGCCGCGTCAACGCGAGCGCCGTCGGACCTTGCTTGCGTTCGACCGCGAGCTTCCAGGCCTGGACGGTCTCATTCGGATCGGCCGGCCGCAGCAGCACCAGGTTCGGTACGGCCCGCAGCGCCATCAGGTGCTCGATCGGCTGGTGCGTCGGCCCGTCGCCGCCAAGGCCGATGCTGTCGTGCGTGAGCACGTAGACGACCCCTTGCTCCATCAGCGCGGAGAGGCGCAGCGCCGGCTTGAGGTAGTCGGAGAAGACCAGGAACGTCGCCACGAACGGACGGACACCACCATGCAACGACAGACCGTTGGCGATCGCCGCCATGGCGTGCTCACGGATGCCGAAGTGCACGATGCGTCCGGCAAGGTCGCCGGCGCGCATCGGCCGGTCCCCTTCGATGTCGGTGTAGTTCGAGCCGGCGAGGTCGGCGGAACCGCCCACCAGCTCGGGCATGCGGCTTGCCAAGGCGTTCATGGCCTCGTGGGACGCCTTCCGCGTCGCCTTCTGGCTTCCCACTTCGAAGCGCGGCAGCCCGCCTTCGTACCCTACGGGCAAGTCACCACGCCAGATCCGCTCCAGCTCGGCGGCGAGGTCCGGGTGCGCCGCACGGTAGGCCTCGAAGGTCGTCTGCCAGGCACGCGACGCGCGTTCGCCGCGCACGCTGGCGGCGCGCATGTGCTGGAGCACGTCATCCGGCACGGTGAACTCGGGCCAGTCGATGCCCAAGTTCCGTTTGGCCGCCCGGGCTTCCTCTGCGCCGAGCGGTGAGCCGTGCACCTTCGAGGTCCCGGCCAGGTTCGGAGCGCCGTAGCCGATCACGGTGCGGACGTCGACGAGGCTGGGTCGCTGCGTCTCCGCCTTCGCCGCTTCGATGGCGTTCACCAGCGCCTCGACGTCGTTCCCGTCCTCGACGACCTGCACGTGCCAGCCGTAGGCGCGGTACCGCGCCGCCACGTCCTCGGAGAAGGTGATGTCGGTCGGGCCGTCGATGGAGATGCCGTTGTCGTCGTACAGCACGACGAGCTTCCCGAGCCCGTGGTGTGCGGCGAAGGACGACGCCTCGCTCGACACGCCTTCCATCAGGTCGCCGTCGGAGGCGATCACGAAGGTGTGGTGATCGACCACGTCGTATCCGGGCCGGTTGTAGCGCGCGGCCAGGTGCGCTTCGGCCAGCGCCATCCCGACGGCGGTGGAGATCCCTTGCCCGAGCGGTCCGGTGGTGGTCTCCACGCCCACGGTGTGACCGTACTCCGGGTGCCCGGGCGTGCGACTGCCCCACTGGCGGTAGCGCTTCAGTTCCTCCATCGGCAGGTCGTAGCCGGCCAGGTGCAGAAGGGAGTACTGCAACATCGAGCCGTGTCCGGCCGACTGGACGTACCGGTCGCGGTTGGCCCAGCCGGGGTCGCGCGGGTCGTAGCGCATCGCGCGCGCGAACAGGGCGTACCCCATCGCGGCCGCGCCCATCGGCATGCCGGGGTGGCCGTCGCCGGACGCCTGGGTGGCGTCGATGGTGAGGGCGCGGATGGTGTTGACGGCGCGCTGGACGAGCCTCGGATCGGGGGCTTCTCGAGTCGTGGCAGACATGCTTCCTCCCGACCGCGGCGCGAACGCCACCGCGGCCGCGGCCACGATACCAGGACGAGCGCGGCCGTCCGCTCGGGCCCTCCTGCCGTGCGCGGATCCGAGGGCCCGCACCGGCGGTCCGTGCGTCAGTCCTCGGCGGTCGGCATGTACGCCTTGCGCTGGCGCCGGCGTTCCAGGTCGTCACGCACGCGTTGACCCGTCTCCCAGTGGCGCTTCTCGAGGTCCGACTGGACATGCAGGCGCGGCACCGGCGTCGGCCTGCCGTCATCGCCGATGGCGACGAAGTTCAGGTGGCCCACGGTGCAGAGGCGGCGCTCGCCGGTGATGGGGTTCTCCCCGTGCACCTCGCACCGCACGATCATGCTGGTGTGCCCGGTCCAGACGACGCGGCTCTTCACCTCGATGATCTCCCCGACGTAGATCGGGTTGCGGAAGTCGATCGGCTCGGTGGACGCGGTCACGACCGGCGCGCGACAGAAGCGCACGCAGGCGATGCTGGCGTTGACGTCCATCAACTCGATGACGCGACCGCCGAAGAGGGTGCCGAGCGGGTTGGCCTGGTTGGGGAAGACGGTGTCCACCGTCATGACCCAGTCGGAGACGCGGGTTTGCGAGGGGTCGATGGGCACGAAGCGAGTATAGGGGAGGGGGCGGCGCCCGGCGGCCACCTCCCGACCGGCGGACGGTCGAGCGCGGCCACGCCAGACGGTATGATTCTCGCCGTTCCGAAGGAGGTTCGCCATGGCCCGTCCCACGTTCGCGCCACTCGCTACGTCGCCCGCCACCGCGCCCACGCTCGTCGACGCCCTCGTCCCGCGGGCACGAGAAGTGCGTGGCGCGCGACTGCGCGCCGCTGCGCTCGTCGCCCTCGGCGTCTTGCTGCTCGCGTTGCTCGCGCAAGTCCGCGTGCCGTTGGGACCGGTGCCGTTCACCGGGCAGACGCTGGGCGTGCTGCTGGTGGGCGCCGCGTACGGCGCGCGCCTTGGCGTTGGCACGGTGGTGACGTACTTGCTGCTCGGCGCCGTGGGGCTGCCGCTGTTCGCCGGCGGCGAGCGTGGGATCGCCTACCTCATGGGCCCGACGGGCGGCTACCTGCTCGGTTTCGTCGTGGCAGCAACGATGCTCGGCAGTCTTTCGCGCCGCGGCTGGGACCGCTCGTATCGACGCATGGCGGTCGCGATGGCGCTGGCCAACGTCGTCATCTACCTGCCCGGGTTGGCCTGGTTGCACGTCGCGCTCGGCGGCGCCTGGGAGCGGACCGTGGCCGTCGGCCTGACGCCGTTCCTGCTCGGCGACGCGCTCAAGTGGGCGGTGGCCGTGACGGCGCTGCCCAGCGCGTGGCGTTGGCTCGGGCGGCGCTGAACCGATCACGACGACCTCGAAGGGGCGCGCCGCTTCAGGCGCGCCGCGCCCCCAACGAGAGCCCGCCCCCCGACGCGTGGTCGGGGGGCGGGTCGGTGTTCCGCCTGGTAGTGAGGGAACCCTTGGGGCTCCGTCTCGTCAGGAGGCGGTCCTGAGTTACCCTCGGCGGGCACCTCCACTGGTCATTCGTATGCGTTGAATACAGACCACCTCCTTTCCGTGGTGGCGCCAGTGTAGCCCAAACGTCGAGCGTTTGCACGAAGCCCTTCACACCGCCGGTAGACTGGGTCCAATCCCGCTTCGGCGCCTTCGGAGCGCAGGTACAGGAGGACGGCCCGTGCTGAGCATCCCCGAGAAACTCCTCTTCCTGATCCTGGCAGGGACCTCGGTGTTCTTCGCCTACCGTGGCTTCGCGCGCTCGTGGCGCGTGGTGGCGCGTGGTCAGCGCGGACCGCTGGCGCGCACGAACCAGCTGGCGCGACGCTTCGGCGAAGCGCTCGTTCGCACGTTGTCGCAGCGCACGGTGTTCCGGGCGCGGCCGGCGGCGAGCCTGTTCCACGCGTTCATCTTCTACGGCTTCGTGCTCTACCTGTTGGTGAACGTCATCGACGCGTTCAACGGCCTGTTGCCGCGGTCGTGGACGTCGGGCTGGACGTTCGGGGTGGTCGGCGACGTTTACCGCCTGGCGGCGGACGTGGTGACCGTCTTGATCCTGGTGGGCATGGTCTTCTTCCTGGTGCGGCGGTTCCTAGCCAAGGACCGCGCCATCCAGCACGGTCCGCGCGTGCAGTTGCACGAGGACGTGCAGGAAGGCGGCATCCAGCGTGACAGTCTGATCGTGGGGGTCTTCATCTTGCTCCACGTCGGGTTCCGCCTCATGGCAGAGGGGTTCTTGTTGGCGGCGGAGGGGCACGCCGATCCGTTCCAGCCGTTCGCGTCGACGCTCGCGGGGATCCTCGGCGCCGGCGAGGGGCGCATGCTCGGTTGGCACGTGGGATGGTGGGGCGCCCTCGGATTGATCCTCGCGTTCCTGCCGTACTTCCCACGCTCGAAGCATCTGCATCTCTTCGCCACGCCGGTCAACTTCGCGCTCGAGCGTCGCACCGAGACGCTGGCGAAAGTGCCCTTGGGAGTCCTGGAACCCGTCGACTTGGAGGACGAGTCGGCCGAGCAGTTCGGCGCGGCCAGGCTCGAGCATCTGCGCTTCCCGCAACTGCTCGACACCTACGCCTGCATCCAGTGCAACCGCTGCGCCAACGTCTGCCCGGCGAACCAGACGGGGAAGGCGCTGAGTCCGGCCGCGCTCGAGATCAACAAGCGCTACGAGTTGAACCGCATCGGCGCATCGTTCGCAGCGGGGGACGAGAGCCCAAGGCCGTTGGTCGAGTTCGCGATCCCGCCCGAGGCGGTGTGGGCGTGCACCACCTGCGGCGCCTGCATGGAGGTCTGCCCGGTCGGTTGCGAGCAGATGATCGACATCGTCGACATCCGTCGCGACCTGGTGATGATGCAGGGCGAGTTCCCTTCTGAGCTTCAGAACGCGTTCCGCGGCATGGAGCGCACCGGCAACCCGTGGGGCATCGCGCAGGACAAGCGGCTCGAGTGGGCCGAAGGGTTGAACGTGCCGACGGTGGATGAGAAGCCTGACTTCGAGGTGCTCTTCTGGGTCGGTTGCGCGGGCGCCTACGACCCCGCGGCGCAGAAGACCACGCGGGCGATGGCGCGCATCCTCGAGCACGCCAAGGTGAACTACGCCGTGCTCGGCAAGGGCGAGAAGTGCACCGGCGACCCGGCTCGCCGCGCGGGCAACGAGTACCTGTACTATCAGCTCGCCAGCGAGAACGTCGAGACCTTGAACGCCGCTCTGATCGACGAGAACCTAGACCCCGGCAAGCGCAAGGTGGTCCTCACCACCTGTCCGCACTGCTACAACGCGTTGTTCAACGACTACCCGCAACTGGGCGGCCGATACGAGGTGATGCACCACACCCAGTTGATCGAGGGCCTCACGCGGGACGGACGGCTTCCGCCGCTCGCGCTGGACCAGTCCGTCACCTACCACGACCCGTGCTATCTGGGTCGGCACAACGGCGTCTACGACGCCCCTCGCGCCGTGCTGGCGGCCGGCGGCACGGACCTGCGCGAGATGCCGCGCAACCGCAACGACTCGTTCTGCTGCGGGGCGGGCGGGGCGCAGTTCTGGAAGGAAGAGGAAGAAGGCGACCAGCGGGTGTCCGAGCAGCGCTTCTTGGAGGCGAAGGGCACCGGCGCCGCCGTCGTAGCGACCGGCTGCCCCTTCTGCAAGGTGATGCTCGGGTCGAGCGAGAGCGCGGAGGTCGAGGGCGCGCCCGAGGTGCTCGACGTGGCGCAGCTCGTCGCCGCGAAGCTCGACGCCATCCAAGCGCGGCTCGAGGGGTAGCGCGGGGCGCGTCGCGAGTGGCATGTTCGGCTAGCGTCGCCGCGGCGCCGCACGTATCGTGACGGGGTGTCGTGCGGGCTCGCGAGGCTCGCCCGAGTCGACCCACCCCGAGGAGGCCGACGCTCGTGCCAGGCGACAGTTCCACACTGAAGACGCTCGCGCAGGGGCGTCACGAGGATTTGGGCTTGGCGTTGCTGGCTCAGGTCTTCGCGTTGGCGACGGACGCCGTCATCGTGCTGTCCGCCACCGACGAGGTGGTGGGAGCGAACGCGCGCGCCGAGGTGCTGCTGGGTGCCGAGACGGGCGCCCTGATCGGCCTCCCCGTTGCCGAGCTGTTGCCGGTCGGGCCACCGCTGCTCGCGCTTCTGCAGCGGCCCGACGAGGACGCCCCGATGGAACTCGAGGTCGAACTCGCGCGCCGTGACGGCGGCTACGTCCCCGTCGAGGTGACGGCCAAGCGCCTGGCGGACGGCCGCACCTTGCTCCTCTGCCGCGACACCACCGTGCGGCGCACCGCCGAGCGCGTTCTGGCGCGCAGCGAGCGCCGCTTCCGCGCCCTGATCCAGCATGGTGCCGACGTGGTCGTCGTGCTCGATGCGAGGGGCCGTTCGAGCTACGTCTCCCCGTCCGCGTCGCGACTCGGGTTCGGGGACCGGGTGGTGACCGAAGCGGAACTCTGGCGCATGGTGCACCCGCGCGACCGAGATCGCGCCAGGGCGACGCTCGCCCCGCTGCTGCACGAGGCCCAACCGGGTACGGCATCGGAGCCACGCGCGCGGCGACCGGACGCCGGGGAGGCCGCGCGCGGCGCCACCGAACGATCGCTCGGACCGCGGCAGGTCACCGAGACGGTCCGCTTCCGGGCGCTGGGCGGCTGGCGCTGGTTGGAAGTGACCGGCACCGATCTGCTGGCCGACGCAGACGTGCGCGGAGTGGTGCTCAACGCGCGCGACGTCACCGACCGCGTCGAGGCGGAGCGCCGCGTGCGGGCAAGCGAGGCGTACTACCGCGCGATCTTCGAGAAGAGCCTCGAGGGCGTGGTGTTGATCGGTCGAGATCGTTCGATCCGCATGGTGTCGGGGGCAGCGCTCCGCATGCTCGGCCACCGAGCCGAGGACCTGATCGACAAGGAGCGGTCCGACCTCATCCACCCGGACGATCGCGACGCCTTCCTCGACGCCCTCGACCTGGTCGAGGTGAAGGCCGGCTCGAGCGAATCCGTGCGCTTCCGGTTCCGGGACGCAGCCGGCGCGTGGCACTGGCTCGAGGGAACCGTCACGAACCTGTTGCGCGAACCCGAGGTCAATGCGTTCGTGGTGAACTACCGCGAGATCGGCGACCGCGTCAGGGCGATGGAGAAGATCCAGGCGTTGAACGAGGAGTTGCGGCGCAGGTTGGCGCATCTCCAGTCGTTGCGGCGCATCGACATGGCGATCACCAACAGCGTCGACGTGCGATTGGTGTTGGACATCTTCGTCGATCAGTTGCTGCAGGACTTAGGCGTCGACGCGGTGGCGGTGCTGATGTATGAGCCGCCCACGCAGGCGCTGCGCCTCGCGGTCGGGCGCGGCTTCTCGGACGAACTGAGGCACCGGGCGCGTACGGGCCTGGGTGACGGTCCTGCAGGACGCGCCGCACTCGAACAGCGCACCGTGTTCTTGCCCGACCTGCGTGGTGACGAGGGCTGGGGCGTCGCGGTGGAGCCGCGGCGGCAGGAGGAGTACGCCAGCTACATGGCCGTACCGATGCTGGCGAAGGGACAACTGCAAGGTGTCATCGAGCTCTACGCCAGCGAGCCCTTGACGCCGAGCGACGAGTGGCTGGAGTTCCTCGAGACCTACGCCGACCAGGGTGCCATCGCGATCGAGAACGCGCAACTCTTCCGCTCGCTCGAGCGCAGTAACGTCGAGCTGCAACGCGCCTACGACCGCACCATCGAGGGCTGGGCGAACGCCCTCGACCTCAAGGACGAGGAGACGGCGGGCCACTCCAAGCGCGTGACGGAGATGACCGTGCGACTGGCCAGGCGGCTGGGCATGAACGGCGAGGACGTCGTGCACGTGCAGCGCGGAGCCTTGCTGCACGACATCGGCAAGATGGGCATCCCCGACGAGATCCTGCTCAAGCGCGGCCCCCTGACGACCGAGGAGTTCGAGGTGATGAAGCAGCACCCGGTCTACGCCTACGAGCTGCTCTCGCCGATCGAGTTCTTGAGGCCGGCGCTCGACATCCCGTACTGCCACCACGAGCGCTGGGACGGTACGGGGTATCCGCGTGGCCTCAAGGGCGAGCAGATCCCATTGGCGGCGCGGATCTTCGCAGTGGTCGACGTGTTCGACGCCCTCACCTCGGAGCGGCCGTACCGGCCCGCGTGGACGCGCGAGCGCGCGGAGGCGTTCATACGGGAGGGGTCGGGCACGCACTTCGATCCCGCGGTCGTCGACACGTTCTTCGATGTCCTTGGCATAGGCGGCTGAGGCGCGCGGACGGCTTCCCTCACGCCTATACTGGCGGAAGTGAGCCGTCCCCTGCGTCTTGCCTTGTTGTTCGCGTTGCTGGCCGTCGCTGCCGTCGGGGCCTACGGACTCGGGGTGCTTCTCAGGCCGGCGCCGGAGATGGCGGGAACGGCGCTGACGAACCCCGTCGCGATCGAGGGCCTCGCCCTCGTCGATCATCACGGCGCGGAGCGGGTGCTGGCCGACGACTTCCGTGGCGAGGTGACGCTGGTGTTCTTCGGCTTCACCCGCTGCCCCGACGTCTGTCCGCTTACCATGGCACGCCTTGCGCGCATCTACGAAGGCCTGGGCGCACCGACCGAGCTGCAGGTGGTGATGGTGACGGTGGACCCGGAGTTCGACACGCCCGAGGTGCTCGGGAGGTACGTCACCGGTTACCACCCTGCGTTCGTAGGCCTGACGGGATCGACGTCCGACATCGCGGCGGCTGCGCGCGCGTTCTTCGTGGGCTACGCGGGCCTGGGCCAAGACATCGCGCACACCGACGTGGTCGCGGTACTCGACCGCGGCGGCAGCCTCCGGTACGTGTACGGGCAGGAAGATGTGATGTTCTTGGAGCGCGACTTGCCCGAACTCCTCGAGCGTCTCTGACGCATAGGGGGTGCGGACCTGGTTCAGCCGAGGCTCGCCTCGATGGCGTAGTCGCGCAGTCGTCCCGGGTCGAAGCGGTAGCGCCCTCGCGTGCCTTCGACGAGGCCCATGCCTCGCAACTGCTGCACGACGGTGGTGGTGGTCTCGCGCGCGGCGCCCACCAATGCCGCCAAGGTGTCGTGAGTGATCGGGAGCGTGAGCCGCACGGCGCCCCCTTCGGTGACGTGGCCGAAGCGCTCGCCGAGGCGCACGAACGTGCGCGCGACACGAGCGGGAACGGGGAACTCCGCGTCCTCCAAGGCGTGCGTGAGACGGGAGATCTGCTCGCCCGCGGCAGCCTGCAGCGCTGCCGAGAGTGCGGGGTCGTGCCGGCCAGCGTCGGGGATCTGCGCAGCGGGCGGAAGCGTCCGCACCGTCACGTCGTTGCCGAGCGCGGTGACGTTCTCCCAGTACAGCGGGTGGGCAGGAGACAGCGCCCCAAGGAGGTCGCCGGGTCCGGCGAGGCCCACGAAGCGGGCGCGCCCGGCCGCGCCGTCCAGACCCAGCGCCAAGAGCCCGGTTTCCACCAAGTAGCTGGCGTGCGCCGGTTCCGCCCGTAGGTAGAGCGTCTCTCCGCGGCCGAGGCTGCGCAGAGGGTAGCGCGAAGCGTCGAACGAGATGACGGCGGCCGCGGGCGCGGGTACCGTCGCCGGCGCCGGGGTGGGGAGCGCGGCGACGGCTCGCGTCGCGCCGTGCGCGTCAGCGCCCGCCACGTCGCCCATGGGGTGGGTAGGCGAGTGGCGGGTGGCGTCCACGGCGGCCGTCATGGCGACATTCTAGAACTCCATCGGCCCGGTGCGACGTGCCGTGGGTCGCATGCCTACCCTTGGTGGGCAGAGTGCGATCGTCGAACCACCGCGTGGGCGCTTTCGCCGCGTGAGCGCAGGATCTGCACGCACGATCGACGCGAGCGCGATCGCCGAGCTCAGGTTCCACCGCGCCCGCGCGCTTCCGCGCCTACGGATCCGAGCGACGGAACGCGACGCTCCCGCGCACCAGCGTGGCCACCGGCCAACCGGACAGGGTCTCGCCTTCCCATGGACCGAACTTCGCCTTGCTCGCGAAGCGCGCTCCTTCGACCACGCGCGGGGTGTCGAGATCCAACACCGTCACGTCGGCCGGGGCGCCAGCTGCCAGCCGCGGCAGCGGCCAGCCCATGACGGCGGCCGGGCCGTCCTGCAACGACCGAAGCAGCGTCGCTAGCTCGATCCGGCCCGTCGCCACCAAGCGCGAGTAGAGCAGCGGGAACGTCACCTCGAGGTTCGCGATGCCGAACGGTGCCTCCAGCATGTCGCGTTCCTTCTCCGCGCGCGTGTGGGGCGCGTGATCGGTGCCGATGGCGTCCACGACGCCGCGCGCCAGGGCATCGACGAGGTAGGCGACGTCGCCTGCCGTGCGCAACGGCGGCGCGACCTTGAACACCGGGTCGAACGTCGAGAGAGCCTCGTCGGTCAAGGTGAGGTGATGCGGCGTGACCTCGATGGTGATGGGCGCGCCGCTCGCTTTCAACCACTCGGCGACCTGCATGCCGCGCTTCGAGCTGACGTGCGCGATGTGCACCCTGGCCCCGGTAAGGCGAGCGATCTCACCGTCTCGGAAGATCATGACCGCTTCAGCGGCGTCCGGGTTCCCGGGCAGACCGAGCCGATGGCTCACGTCGCCTTCGTGCATCACGCCGCCGGCGCGCAAGGAGGGCTCCTCCGAGTGCGTCTGGATCACCAGACCGAGCTCGGCGGCGTACTCGCACGCGCGGCGCATCAGGTGAGCGTCGGCGATCGGGATCCCGTCGTCGGTGAGCATCACCGCGCCCGCGTCCCGCAGGGCGGCGAAGTCGGTCAGCTGCGTTCCGCTCAGGCCATGGCTGACGGCGGCTGCGGGACGAAGCCGTGCCAGACCCAGTCGCTCCGCCCGCGCCACGAGGTCCGCGACCATGCCGGGCTCGTCCACCACCGGAGACGTGTTCGCCATGCTCACGACCGTCCCGTAGCCGCCCGCGACGGCCGCCGCGAGGCCGCTGGCGAGGTCTTCCTTCGTCTCCTGACCCGGATCTCGCAGGTGCGTGTGCAGGTCCAGGAACGCCGGGGTGACGACGAGTCCGGCAGCATCTACCTCCGATGCCACCTCGCCTGCGGGTACGCCTAGGTCCCACCCTTCGACCGCGCCGTCGTTCACGAACAGGTCGTGCACACCGTGATCGCCGTCGCCGTCGATCAGCCTCGCGCCACGGATCACGACGCGCCCGCGCCCACTGGTGCCTTGCGGAACGGGCCCGGCTCGGCCTTGGCCGCCCTCCGCGCCACTCATCGCTTGCCCACCAGCAGGGTGTAGAGCACGGCCATGCGCACCGGCACGCCGTTCGCGACCTGGCGCTCGATGACGCTCCGAGGTCCGTCGGCGACGTCGCCTGCGATCTCGACGTCGCGGTTCATGGGTCCGGGATGCATGACGATGGCCTCCGGCTTCGCGCGCGCGAGCGCCCGCTCGGTGATCTGGTAGCGGGCGGCGTACTCGGGCAACGACGGCAGCAAGCCCGCCGCCATGCGTTCGTGCTGCAGGCGCAGCGCCATCACGGCGTCGGCCCCGTCGAGCGCGTCCTCGAGGCGATGCGTGACCCGAACGCCAGGCAGGCGCGAGAACGAGGGCGGCACCAACGTCGCAGGGCCGCACAGGACGACCTCGGCGCCGAGCTTGGTGAACAGTTCGACGTTCGAGCGCGCCACCCGGGAGTGCTCGATGTCCCCCACGATGGCCAGGCGCTTCCCCTCGAACCCGCCTAGGCGCTGACGGAAGGTGTACGCGTCGAGCAGCGCCTGCGTGGGGTGGGCACGGCGGCCGTCGCCGGCGTTCACGATGGCGGCGTCGGTCCAGCGGGCGAGCTGGTACGGTGCGCCCGACGTGGGGTGCCTCACGACGTAGAGATCGGCTTGGAGTTGGTCGAGCGTGCGCAGCGTATCGCGCAGGCTCTCGCCTTTGCGCAGCGACGAGCCGCCGGCGGCGAAGCTCATGACGTCGGCGCTCTGCGCGCGGGCGGCGCGTTCGAAGCTCAGCCGGGTCCTCGTGCTGTCCTCGAAGAACAACGTCGCCACCGTGAAGCCCTGCAGCGCTGGCACCTTCTTGATGGTGCGCGTGAGGACCTGCGCCATGACGTCGGCGGTGTCGAGCAGCGCGACGAGTTCCTCGACCGACCAGTCTTGGAAATCGAGCAGGTGGCGTTTCCGTCCGCGGGCGGGCCTGGCGTGGCCGAGGATCTCGCTTCCGTGCGGCGTCTCGGTGGCTTGGCCCTTGAGCGCGGCAGCCACCGCGCTCACGCCTTCTCCCACAACTCGACGGCGTCACTGCCGTCGACTTGCTCGAGCTTGACCTGCACCACCTCGGAGGTGCTGGTGGGGACGTTCTTGCCGACGTAGTCGGCGCGGATCGGGAGCTCTCGGTGCCCCCGGTCGATCAGGACCGCGAACTGGATGACCGCCGGGCGTCCCATGTCGATCAACGCGTCGAGCGCGGCGCGGGCGGTGCGCCCCGTGTAGAGCACGTCGTCACATAGCACGATGCGCATGCCGTGGACGTCGAAGTCGACCTCGGTCTTCTTCACCACGGGTTGGAGCGCGATCTCGGTGAGGTCGTCGCGGTAGAGCGTGATGTCCAGCTTCCCGACGGGCGGCGTGACGCCTTCGAAAGTCGCGATGAGCTCGGACAGGCGTTCCGCGATCGGCACGCCGCGCGTGTGGATGCCTACCAACGCGAGGTTCTCGGCGCCCTTGTTGCGTTCGACGATCTGGTGGGCGATGCGCTTCAACGCTCGCTCCATCTCGTCGGCGCTCATCAACGCCGCCTTGAAGGTCAGGTTCGGGTGGGGGGTCGGTTTCGTCACTTCGGCTCCTTCCCGGCCTCACGGGACCGGCTTAAAGGTTCGCGCGGAGCATACCGCTTCAGCCAGGCTTCAGCCAGGGCTCAGGTTGCGTTCAGCGCCCGGCGGGAGACTACGCCTCAGGAGGTTCCACCCATGACACGTGCAAAGGTTCGCACCAGCAACCCCGTCAAGCGCGCGCTCGTCCTGCTCGTCGCCCTCGTGCTCAGCGCCGGCGTGTACGCCATCGACTTGCCGTATGGCGCGAAGGTCGAGTTGAAGAACGACGCCGGTGTCGTCGTCGGCGTCGGCAAGGTGGACGACGACGGCAAGCTCGAGTTCGACGCGCTCGCGAACTTGGCGGGCTTCGCGACCTTGACCATCACGTACCCGGACGGCACCAGCGCCACGTACGACGCCCTCTTCGGCGAGTCGGGCGAAGTGCTCGTCGTGGACGAGGACCAGGAGATCCTGAGCCTGGCCGAGCTGGCCGCGCGCGCCGGACTGGGGCTCGACTTCGAGACCGAAGACGACCTCGGTGACGACGATGGTGACGACCAGAGCGACGATGGCGACGACGACCGCGACGACGACCGGGACGACGACGGCGACGATGGCGACGACGGCGACGATGGCGACGACCGGAGCGATGACGCCGACGATGACCGCGACGACGGCGACGACAGCGGCGACGATGACCAGAGCGACGATGACGACAGCGACGACGATGTCGACGATGATGACAGCGACGACGATGTCGACGACGACGACGATGTCGACGATCGGGACGACGACTGACCGACGACCGATCGTGTCGGCCCTAGCGTCGCTCGCGTGGCCGTCCGAAGCAGGACGTCCAAGGACCATGGGACCGAGCGCCGGGCCAGGCGGTGTGCGCTTCCGAACGGAGGCGCCGTCGCCTGGCCGGCGGCGTGCGGCGACGCGGACGCAGGCGCGGTTGACCGATCGTGTGGGGCCGCCTGCCCGGGCGTCGTCCGGGCTTGCGGGCGGTCGCACGATCCTGACGAAGCGCACGACCGAAGCCCCATGTGACCTTTAGGATGACCCCAGCCATGCGCCGTTCCTTCCGCTTCCCATGCTTGCTCACTGCGCTCTTGGCGCTCGCGGGCGTGTTCCCCGGAACCCCCTTGCTCGCCGGCGCCCAGGAGAGCATGGCGACCGTCGAGAACGCCGTCCCGTGGGAGGCGCTGCTGGTCGACCACGCCGGCGTGAGGCTCCTGGGGCACGGGCAGAGTGAAGGCGGAACGCTCGTGCTGGAACTGGGGACCTCGGTCGAGCGATTCGTGCTCATCCTGGTGGGCCCGCCAGGGACGCTGGAGCGCTTCGAAGGGTACGTCGATATCGACGGGACCCTGTTGGTGTCCGTGGAGGAGTCGGGCGCGCCTACGTTGCAGACCCTGCAGGCCGTTCTCGAACGTCGTGGGCTCGCGCTGCAGGTCGTGCGCTCGGACCAGGAGAGTGTGGCGGGTCGTCGCCAGGAGTCACCGGGAACGCCCGGCGATCCGCCGGACGACGACGGCGAGGATGACCACGGTGACGAAGCTGTCCCCGACCCACCGGACGATTCCGACGCCCCCGACGACCCTGACGACACGGACGATTCCGACGACTCCGACGACACGGACGATTCCCAAGACTCCGACGACACCGACGACGCGGACGACACGGACGACGCGGACGACGCGGACGACACGGACGACCCCGAAGATGGTGACGACGAGCCCGAAGACGTGGACGACGTCGATGGTGACGATGGCGACGTCGACGGCGGCGACGACGGCGACGACGACGGCGAAGAAGACGACGCAGCCGATGAGGAAGCCGATGGCGGCGACGATGGCGGCGACGATGGCGCCTGATCCCGGTGTGCCCTCGCCGGTCCGATCGGGCGGCAGGTTGTTGGTCGTCGAGGACGACGCGAAGCTAGCCACCCTGTTGCGCGAGCAACTCGCGATCGCGGGGTACGGCGTACAGGTGGCAGCCTCCTTGGCAGAAGCGCGGCTCGCGCTGGCGGACGCTCCGTACGACCTGGTCGTGCTCGACCTCCATCTGCCCGATGGCGACGGACTGGACTTGGCGGAGGAGATCCGCCGGGACGAACGGATGGCGGTGCTCATCCTGTCGGCTCGCGCCGACGTCGAGAGCCGCGTCGCCGGGCTCTACGCCGGCGCCAGTGACTACGTGACGAAACCGTTCAGCGTCCAGGAGTTGTTGGCTCGGGTGCACGTTCGCTTGCGCGAGCGTGGCCAGGCCGCGACGCTACGACACGGCGCGATCGAGTTCGATCCCGGCACCGGCCGCTGCGCCGTGGGCACGGACAGCGTGCTGCTACCGGAGCGCGAAGCCGCCGTGCTCGCGCTCCTCCTGCGGTATCGCGGCCGCGTGTTCGGTCAGGCGGATCTCGAACGCGCGCTGTACGGCGCCGACGTTCCCGATTCCAATACCGTCGAGGTGTTCGTCTACAACCTGCGAAGGAAGCTCTCCGGCCTCGGTCAACGTGACGTGATCCGCACGGTCCGCAACCGCGGCTACGTGATCCTGTAACCCGGATGTTGCGCTTCCGGCTCGGGCTCCTCGTGGCGGCCGCCTTGATCGTCGCGTTGGCGGCTTCCGGCTGGGCCACGTTGGCGTTGTTCGAACGCCTCCAGCGGCAGGAGGCAGAGGCGCTTCTCGAGCGCGAGGTCGCGCGAGTCGACCGGCTCCTGCGAGAGGGCGCCGTCGGAGCGTCCTTCATCGACCCGGGCGTAGGTCCGCTGCGGCTCCAGTTCGTGGCGAGCGACGGGACCGTCGTCGTTCCCACGGGCGAAGTCGCCCTACCGGAAGTCGAAGAGACCACCTGGACGCAGCACGAGGGCGCCGAGGTGGTGGCGATCTCGACGCCGTGGCGACTCGGTTCCGGCACCGAGATCGGCACCATCCGGATCGTCTACGACGCCACCGGCGCCGCGTCGACGCGCGCTACGCTTCGCACTAGCCTGGCGCTGGCGGGCGGCGTCATCGTCATCTTGACCGGACTGGCAAGCGTTCTCTGGTTGGAGCGGGAGCTGCGGCCGTTGGCCAGGCTCGCCGAACGCGCAGGCGCGCTCGACCCCACCGCTCCGCATCTCGAACCGACGCCACAACGCGACGACGAGGTGGGGCGACTGGCCGCCGCGCTACAGCGAGCGGTCGACGCCATCCGCGAGCGTCAACGACAGGAGCGCGACGCGCTCGCCGGGGTCGCGCACGAACTCGCCGCGCCTCTGACGGTCGTCGCCGGCCGGCTCGAGGCCCTTGCCGACAACGACTCGGACCCACGCCTCCACGCGGCCCGGGACGCCGCCCGCGAACTGCTGTACACCTCGCAAGACCTTCTGACCTTGGCGCGAGGTGAGGTGCAGGTCCCGATCGAGTTCGAGACCGTCGCGCTGGCAGACGTCGCCCGCGCGGTCGTGGCCGAGTACCCCGGCGTGACGTTCACCCGCGACGACGACGGGGTGGTTCTCGGTAGCCCGGAGCGGCTGAAACAGATCGTCAGGAACCTGGTGCGGAACGCGACACAAGCGACGGCAGCGCCCGGCGTCGAGGTCCGCGTGGGTCGTGCGGACGAGGTGGTCGAACTGGTCGTCAAGGACGACGGACCCGGTATCGCGCCCGAGGAACTCGAGCGGGTCTTCGACCGGACCTACACTCGACGCGCCAACGCAGGCGGCCACGGGCTCGGGCTCCATGTGGTGCGGGAGCTCGTGCAGGCGCACGGCG
The DNA here is from genome assembly GCA_964582795.1 of uncultured bacterium. Lineage (GTDB taxonomy): Bacteria > Deinococcota > Deinococci > Deinococcales > Trueperaceae > CAZACZ01. The sequence continues at coordinate 16,722 of CAZOTV010000010.1, read as the reverse complement.
GTGACGTGAGCGCGCGTTCGACGCTCGGCCGTGGCTCCACCTTCCACGTACGGCTGCCGGCCTTGGAGAGCCAGCTCGACGAGGGTTGAGCGGGTGAACGCGAAGCGAAGATCGCCTTCGCGGCGTGGTAGCATCGCCGAGAGAACGGCTCGAAGCCGCGTCCCCAACGCGATTCTTCGGTGCTCGAGCGACGACTTCGCGCCCCTGGCTGGACCGGACGCGCGACCATCCCAGGCGGCGACCGTCGCGCGCATGGCGCACCACCCGACGCGTCGGATGGTGCGTAGCCCGTCGCCCTGCCGAACCCGTCATCGGCGGCGTCACAGGACCGAGCGACCGAACCCCTGGAGGAAGCATGAACCCCACCACCAGTACCCAAGCCAAGACGTACGGCAACCTGATCGCCGGTCGCGAGGTCGGCAGCGACCACACTTTCGCGTCGCGGAACTCCAGCCGGCTCGAGGACGTCATCGGCCTGTTCCCCGAGGCAACCAAGGAGCAGGTGCGCGAAGCCTGCCAAGCGGCCAAAGCCGCCTTCCCGACGTGGTCGAAGACGCCGGCGCCGATCCGCGGCCAGGTCATCGGCATCATCGGTCAGGCGCTCGAGCGCGAGAAGGAGTCGCTCTCTCGCTTGGTGACGCGCGAGATGGGCAAGACGCTCAAGGAAGCGCGCGGAAGCGTGCAGGAAGCGATCGACACCTGCCACTTCTTCCAGTCCGAGGGTAGGCGGCTGTACGGCCAGACGGTGCCGTCGGAGATGCCGAACAAGGAACTCGTCACGTACCGCCGCCCGCTCGGCGTGGTGGGCATCGTCACGGCCGGGAACTTCCCCATCGCCGTGCCGGCCTGGAAGATCATCCCGGCCTTGCTGACGGGCAACACCATCGTGTGGAAGCCGAGTGAGGACGCGCCCGCGGTGGCGTACGCCTTCGCCAAGATCATCCTCGAGGCCGGCGTGCCCGACGGCGTGCTCAACGTCGTGTTCGGCGGCGGCGCAGGCGCAGCCGGGGCGCACCTGGTGGACATGATGGACGAGGGCCTGCTGGACAAGTTCGCCTTCACCGGCAGCACCAAGGTCGGCCGGACGATCGGCGAGATCGCCGGTCGCAACCTGCTGCATCCGACGCTCGAGCTGGGGGGCAAGAACCCGTTGATCGTCATGCGCGACGCGGACCTCGACAACGCCGTCGAGGGCGCGATCTTCTCGGCGTTCGGCACTGGCGGGCAGCGCTGCACCTCGGCAGGCAACGTCATCGTCGATGCGCCCATCTACGACGCCTTCAAGGAGCGCTTCCTGGCGCGCGTGAAGGAGCTGAAGATCGGCGACCCGAACCAGCACCCCGACGTCCTCTACGGCCCGTTCATCAACGAGCGCTTCTTCCGGAACTGGGAGACGCACTACCAGTGGGGCGATGAGGACGGCGCGACGCTACTGCACGGCGACGGCCGCATCCGCGAAGGCAGCAAGCCGGCGGGCTTCGTGGGCGACCCGAACGCCGCCTTCTACGGCTGGCCGACGGTGTGGGAGAACGTCAAGCCGGGCATGCGCCAGTTCCAGAACGAGATCTTCGGCCCCACCATCAACCTGGTGAAGGTCGACGGCATCGCTGACGCGCTTCGTACCGCCAACGCCGTGGAGTACGGTCTCTCGAGCGCCATCTACACCAACGACCGGGAGTGGGCGCACGCCTTCAAGGAGGGCATCGAGGCGGGCATGTCGTCGATCAACAACACCACCGTCGGCGCCGAGGCGCACATGCCGTTCGGCGGGGTGAAGGGCTCGGGCAACGGCACGCGCGAGTCGGGCATCTGGGTCATCGACTTCTACACCTACTGGCATGCCGTCAACGACGACGTGTCCGGCAAGCTGCAGCTGGCGCAGATGGACACGGCGTACGTCGAGCCGAAGGGGACGGTGGACGTCTCGGGTCTGTTCTGAGGGTTCGCCATCGCAGGTGGCGCGGGCGTCGGGGGACGGACGCCCGGCGCCGGAACGATGCGGCACAGGCGTGGGCTCAGGCGTCCTCGTCGGTCTCGGCCAGCAGCGCGACCATCCGTTCGTCGGCCAGCAGCGCCTTGATCTCCTGGACGCGCTCCTTGTGCACCAGAAGGAGCGCGTTCCCGCGTTTGACGATCACCAGATCATGGACGCCGAGCGTCACCACCACGTCCTCGGGATCCTCGGTGTAGACGATGTTGCCCGAGGCGTCGAGGCCGACGTGGCGGCCGACGACGGTGTTCGTGTCGGCGGGGCCCGTCGGATCGGCGTTCCTCGCCATCAGCCGCTCGAGCGCCACCCAGTCGCCGATGTCGTCCCAGGCGAACACCCCGGGCACCACGTAGGCCCGTTCCGTGCGCTCCATCAGGGCGTAGTCGATGCTGATCCGGGGGAGGGCAGGGAAGGCGCGCGCCACCGTGCCGTGCTCGAAGGCGGTCCGCAGGGGCGTCATCAACTGCGGCGCGTGCAGGTCGAGTTCCGCCAGCGCCGAGCCGACGCGCCAGACGAAGATGCCGGCGTTCCACAGGTAGCCGCCCGACGCCAAGTACGCCTCCGCCGTGCGAAGGTTGGGCTTCTCGACGAAGCGCGCGACGCGGTGCCCGGCGATTCCATCGCTTCCCGGCAGCGGCCCGGACGTGGAGACCGCCACGCCTTCGCCGAGCTCGACGTAGCCGTAGCCCGTCGACGGACGCGTCGGCGTGATGCCGATGGTCACCAGCCCGCGCTCGGCGTCGGCCAGCGCGATTGCGCTCTGGACCGCGGCGCCGAAGCCGTCGCCGGCGATCTGGTGGTCCGACGAGAAGAACCCGGCCACCACGTCCCCGAAGCGCCGCTCGATGGTGAGGCACGCGAGCGCGATGGCCGGCGCCGAGTCGCGCGACGTCGGTTCCACCAGCACGTTCTCGGCCGGCACCTCCGGCAGTTGCTCGGCGACGAGTCCGAGGTAACGCTCGGCGGTGGCGACCAGCACTCGCTCCGGGGCGCCGGTGAGCGCCACGACCCGGTCGAAGGTGGCCTGGATCAGCGTGCGCCCGGAGCGCGACAGATCGAGGAACTGCTTGGGTCGTTCCGGGGTGGATAGCGGCCAGAAGCGCTGACCTTGTCCGCCGGCCATGATCACGGCGACGAACGGTGGGCCGTCTCGCGCGATGGAGCGTTGGGCGTCCGCCGGTGGCGGATCGGACGTCGGTGGATCGGACGTCGGCGCGCTCACTTCCCGAACCGCCGCTCCCGCGCCTGGAAGGCCCGCACCGCGCGCAGGAAGTCGACCTTGCGGAACTCCGGCCAGTTCGCGTCGCAGAAGTAGAACTCGCTGTACGCCGTCTGCCAAAGGAGGAAGCCGGAAAGCCGCACCTCGCCGCTTGTGCGGATCACGAAGTCGGGATCGGGCATGCCGGCGGTGTAGAGGTGCTGGGTGATCTCGTCGGCGCCGATCGACTCGGCCACCTGCGCCAGGCTATCGCCCTCCTCGGCGTGGGCTGCCAACAAGCGCCTGACCGCGTCGACGATCTCCTCGCGCCCGCCGTAGCCAAGCGCCACGTTGACCGCCATGCGGTCGTACGAGCGGGTGGCGTCCTCCATGGCCTTCAGGGCGGCCTTCGCGTCGTCCGGGAAGTCGGAGATGTCTCCGATCACCCGCACACGAACGCGGTTCGCGTGGAGCTTCTCGTCGTTCAAGAGGTCCCGCGCTTGCTGCGCGAAGAGGCCGTGAAGGTGCGCCACTTCGTCCGGCGCGCGGCCACGGTTCTCCGTGCTGAAGCCCCACAGCGTGACGTGACGGATGCCGAGTTCGAGGCACCAGTCGAGCACCTCGCGCGCCTTGGTGGCGCCGTAGTCGTGCCCGGCGCGCACGTCGAGCCCCACCGCGCGCGCGAAGCGGCGGTTGCCGTCCATGATGATGCCGATGTGCTTGGGCAGCGCCTCGGCCTTCACGCGTTCGAGGAGGCGGCGCTCGTAGAGCCAGTAGAGCGGCCGCGTGATGGCGTTGACGGCACCGAGGGCACGTTTGGCGCCGGAGGCGCCGGTCGCGCGTGCGGCGTTGCGCTCGGCGGGAGCTTGCTGGGTCACCGAGGTAGTGTACCGCTTGTGCCGGGCTGCAGCCGGGGCGGTCCAGGCGTGCGGCCCCCCACGGCGAGTGCCGAACGCTACTTGCCCGTTCGGTTCCGGACCGCGGAGGGCGTGCGAAGCAGGATCTCGATGTCCCACCACACCGACCAGTTGCGCACGTAGTGGGCTTCCATCACTTGACGCTCCTCGAAGCCGACGTCGTTGCGGGCTTCTGTCTGCCAGTAGCCCGTCATCCCGGGCCGGGCGAGGAAGATCAGGTCCTTCAGCGGCCCCATCTCGCCAAGCTCACGTACGAGGTACGGTCGTGGACCGACGAGGCTCATGTCCCCCCGGAACACGTTGAGAAGCTGCGGGAGCTCGTCGATCGAGCCGCGCCTGAGGATCTGCCCGAGGCGCGTGACGCGGGGGTCGTCACGTAGCTTGTGGAAGTGCTCGTACTCCTCACGTAGCGCGTCGTCCTTCGCGAGCAGGCGCTCCAAGCGCTCTTCTGCATCGACGTGCATCGTCCGGAACTTGACGCACCGGAAGGTTCGACCGTATCGGCCCAATCGCGGCGATAGGTACAGCGCGGGACCACGGGAGTCGAGGCGAATGGCGATGGCGATCAGGACCAGGGGGAGTCCTAGGATGGTCAGGAGCAGACCGGACCCGACGAGGTCCATGGCGCGTTTCACAGCCCGGTTGGCACCGGAGGCAAGCTGGTTGCGGACCTCGAGTCCGAGTGCAGTTCCCAATGGGGCCGCCGCGACCGAGTTCGTGGGAAGACCGCGCAGATCGGGCAGGTAGTGAACGTACCTCAGTTGCCGGTCGGCGCGCCGTAGAACCTCATCGAACCCCAGTTCACCCGCGGCATCGGGCGTGACGATGGCATGGCGCACGTTGTGCGCTCGGAGGAACGACCAGGCGTGCTCGAGATCGCCGGTGATCGGTAGTGCGTCGAGCGACCACCGTGCGCCCTCGCCGAAGACGGCCACTGGGTGAAGGCCGATGCCGGGGTGATCGAGGAGATGTCGGGCGGTGCGCTCCGCGTCCGGACCGGTGCCAAGAAGGACGACGGGACGGCCCCACAAACGCATGGCGCGGAGAACGAGCTTGGTAAGGGCTCGGAACGCGGGCAACAGGATCACGCTGATCAGACCGGTCAGGACCAGCACTGAGGGCGGCAAGTCGAACGCGTTAGGCAGAACCAGCGTGCCGAATCCAAGCAGTACCGTCGCGGCGGCAGCTGCACGCACACTGCGTGCAAGTTCGTCATACGCAGGTCGTCCGTATCCTGGGTGCAGACCCGACCAAGCGGCCAGCACTGGCCATAGTGCCGCTCCATACGCGAGTGAGGCGGACCAGTTCGAAGCGAACGCGATCGATGGGTCCCACCATCCGGAGATCACGATGGAGATCGCGAGGGCCGCTCCGCCCGCCAGCGCCTCCGTCGCGGCTAGTACGGCGCGAACGGCGGAGGCGCTGCCGACACCGGTCTCCGCACGAGCGATCTCGCGTCGACCGACCGCGCGCCAACCCAGCACTGCGGCCAAGGGGTAGATCACCTCACCCGATAGGAGCGTCGTATCGAACGCGTTCAGGATCGCGACCCCCATGAGGATGAGCACCATGGGTCTATCGCGTTGCTGAACGGCCCTCAGCGCTAATAGTGCGAACAGCACCAAGAGCCCGGCGCCTCCTACGATGCCTTGCTTCACGAGTACGTCGAGAAGCATGTTGTGCGCATGCGACGCGCCCGGACGGACGGCTTGCTCATCCGGCCAAAGGTCGCGCGTCGCTTCGGGCAGCCCGGGCGCCCCCCAGCCGAACCACGGCCGCTGGACGAACACGCGCAGCGCATCACGCCAGATCGGAAAGCGCGAGGCGCGGATGTCCGTCACGCCTCGCTCGGCGATCCCAGGTACGTACGCGATCAGCTCGTCGGACTCGGTCAGCTGGAGCTCCGCGAACGTGATCCGGCCGCCGCTGTGGTCCGACCGATCGACGACCACGCCCGTGTACCAAACCAACGGACGATCGCCCTCATACCGGAACGTGACGCTAGCTCGTTGCCAACCGTCGTCGATGGCCATGACCTGTTGGTCGAGAACGACCATCGGCCCCGATGCCGAGGATCTGGCGGTCATGGTGTCCGAGGATCGCGTGGTACTGACGACCGCCGGGGCTTCCTCGGGCCCGGACACGCCCCAACCATCGAGTCCGGGCCGAAGCTCAGCAGGCGCCAACCATGCCGCGCTGAGCGTGTAGGTCGCGTGCGGCTGGAGTACTACGCCTTGTTGGAGCCGCGACCATGGTTCGGAGCGGACTTTGGTTACCACGAACCCGGTACGCCGTTCTCCATGCAGGACGACCGGGATCGAGCGATGCTCGACGCCGAGCGCGTGCCACCAGTCAGCGGCAGCGATCTCCGTGCCGCGGAACATGTTCGAGTCGGGAGTCTCGCTGACGAGACTCGTCAAGAAGCCGGCACGGCCCACGCCGATGAAGGTCCCGAGGCCGCTAACCGAGACCGCCATCAGAACCACAAGGAACCAGTGGATGAACCACACACGCCGCGATCCTCGTAGCCGCAAGAACGGCAATCCAATTGCCACGATCAGCCAGGCAAACACGGCTTCCCTGGAGCCTGACGCCAAGACTCCGGCGGCTCCCAACGCAAGCGAGAGCACGCGCAGACGGGGCGACGGGACGATGACCGCGAGCAGAGCGGAGAGAACGAACATCGAGTGCCCGAAGACCGCGGGGTTCGCACGCCATACGATCGCATCGAGTGCGGTGAACGACGTGCGCCACTCGAACCCATCGATGCGACTCAGTCCGAGGGCAAGGGTAACCGCCAGTCCGATCACTAGCCCGAATCCCATGTCAACCGCGAACGTGGAGCGGCGCGTCACTCTTCGCAGTTCTACGGCGGCCCGGAAGACGAGCCATACCGCCAGAACCTGCCCGGCCGTCAGCAACGAGGTGCGTGCAGAACCGGTGACGAGGAACGGAACGGCGAGCAGGGCCGAAGCCACCCACCACCAGCGGTCGGCACGCTGGACCTCGATTCGTCCCGTGCTGACGGCGAGCAAGGCGATCAGGGGACCGAACGCCGGGAAGGCGGCGAAGGACACGCCAGCGGCAATCGCGATGCCCCGGCCGATACTCCAGTCGTGAATCGCCGGCTTCCCGACCATCGAAGCGAGCGTACCGCAACGTGATGGCGCTCGTGCACGCGGACACGCGCTGGATCGTCAGACGCATCCTCGCTCGAGGGATGGTCGCGTACGCTCGTTGGGGTCGCTACGGACAGTCTCGCATGGAGCGTCGCAAGAGGAACGGATCAGCTGCGAGGGCGCGAGTCGGGCGCCGCAGGCAGGGAACGGTGGTGCGCTCAGGTGCGCTCCAAGGCAGAGTCTCGGGCATCTGGTAGAGGCCTTGCCAAAGCGGCGACGACGATGGTTCCGAGTGCAAGCGCGATCGAGGGATTCGCCAGCAGAAGGTCGAAACGGTCGGCCGCGAACAGGCCGAACGCTGTGGCGGTCACGTGTGCCGCCGTCCGATCGCCCAGCGCGATCCTGCGTGCCAATCGATACGCGAACGAGACGGCGCCGAAACCCAGTGACGTGGCGAAGAGGGTGCCCCCTTGGAGCAGGACGAGCAAGGTGGAGTTGTGAGGGTGGTCGTTCGCGACCATCAGGGTGCTTCGCGTTCGGCTCTGGTAGACGGGGATGGCTCGTTCGAAACCGTATCCGAAGAATGGGCGTTCGGCGATGACGATCCAGGCCACGCGCCAGTTCGCGATGCGAGCACCAGAGGCCGACCAAGGGTCGACGATGGTAGCCAAACGGACATGCCACGGTGCCCCAGCGCCCGTGTCGATGGTCGTTCCGGAGGTCACGATAGCTGCTGGTGGGCGCGACAGACCCAAGATCGTAGGATCGAACACCGCCCATTGCAGAGCGGCCACGGCGATGACGGCAGAAAGGACGAGGGCCGTGGCGATCTGCCGTGCGTGGTGGCGCCGCCGGCCCATCCACCGGCGAAGTAGCGCCATCACCAGCGCCGCCGAACCGGCGAACAGAAGCCCGATCACGCCACTGCGGCTGCCGCTGAGCAGGATGATGCCAAGGCCGGATGCGGCACCCACACAACCGAGGACGTTCCTCCAACGCACTGCACCCATCGCAAGGGCAGTGCCGCCCATGAGCACCAGACCGAGCCCTGCCGTAAGGTTCGGGTGAAACGTCGCAGGGTGCACCTGCACGGTTCCGCGGGATGCAACGACGTACAACCCCGCCGCTGCGAGCGCGACTGCAGTCACGGCGGCGCCGGTCCCGATCGTGCTGGCATCTCGGGTGTCGACAGCGCGCCGCGCGGCCAAGATCGAGACCGTAGCGACCGCAAGTGCAGCGAGATGTGCCGCGACCGTTCCGAATTGGGTGGGGTGTGCGACGAGCACCACGGCCGCACCGACCGCGGGCACCACGATCGCAGCGTCGAAACGAGGTTGGGCGCGGCGAGTGAACCACCAGACCGTCATCACGACCACCCCGATGAGTGGGTGGACGATCCAGGCGGGCAACAGTGCCGCGCTCAGTCCGGCGCGAAGGTCATGGCGGAGATCCACAGCCCGCGGTCCTCCTCCGGAGAGCGGTAGATGTCGTTCGTGAATGCGATGAGTAGCGCGTCTCGGGCGGTCAGGTGGAACTCGAACGATCGTTCGTCGGTGACGAGCCCGTTCCACACCTCGTCGCCGGCGAGGACGATGATCGCGTGCGCGCCTCGACCGAGGGCGGCGTCACCAGCAATGGAGAACCGGACGGTGCCGGTGTCGGGCACGCATGCCAGCAGCGCGCCGTTCGAACGCAGTTGCGTCGGGTCACGCCACGGACGAACGCTGCCGCGATGGTCCGTCCACACGCTTCCCGTGTTAGTGCACGTCTGGATCGAGACCGACGAAGGGTCCACCGCCGGTCCGTCCAGTTCACGTCCCACCATCGTCAGAAGTGCCGCCGCAAGCGCGAGTGCCAGCGCGTCAACGAGCCGCATGATCCGCCCCAAGGACGTGAACGACGACCTCGCGTTCATCGATTCGCCATGGAGTGTCCATGCCTGCGTCGGCGAAGAGACTCCAGCGCACGTCGTAGTCACCGGGTTCATCAAACGCGATGGTCCCAGCCGTCCCGACCCAGACGCTTCCAGGCGACGCGACTTCGATGATCGCTGGCGCGTGTGCTCGACAGTCGCCGGGCGCGGGTGAGCATATGACGATCTGGTGCCAGTAGCAGCAGGTCGAGCCTGCCTCTATCGCTGCGTAGGCAGTCATGCGCTCTCCAACTACCCCTTCGCTGGGTGCTGCGAAGGCGAGGACGCGGGCATCCGTCGCGAACGGTGTGGGTGCTGCGGCGCGGATCACGAGTGCCGCGAGTGTGGCGATGGCGAGCAATCCCCACGTCCACCGAGACGAGCGCCCCGGGCGCAGCCACACGAGGGCGCGGGAAGGGCGTCGGAAGCTGCTCATCGACCGCCTTGGCGAGCGGAGCCTTCGAGCCTCTGGCCGCGGAGTCGGACGAAGGTGTTCACCAATCGGCGGTACGTTTCCCGTGGAACGTAGCACCTCAGGAACTGACGCGCGAGGACACGCAGCGGTACGCGTCCGCGGAGCCCTCCCTCGACGAGCAGCCTGAGGGCGCCCCATGGTCGTTCAGGCGCAAGATAGTACGCGAGGACCGTCGCGCCATACGCGTGCGCTGCCCGGGCCGTCATCCACGGTCGGGCGCGCTCCAGCCAGGCAGCCGGTGCATCTGCGCCACTTTGGCGCGAGGTCCGGTTGAGCTCGGTGGCGTCCGTCCAGATCACCAATGGCTCTTCGATCATATGGAACCGAACCCCTTCTGCGGCCAACCTGACGACGAGGTCGAGATCCTGGCCTTTTCGCAGACTCGGATCGAATGGGACCTCTCGAGCCAACCACGCCGGAAGTACGAGGCTCGACGTCTGGATGAACTGGTTGGCGACGAAGAGGTACTCGGCTGCTGGTTCATCGGGCCTGGGTGGCCGGTCCGGACGAATCCAGCCGGCGCCCTCTCCGCGGTCGACGAGCACATACGAGGCCCAGGCGACGCGTTCTGCCGCGTTCGCGATGGCCAGGACGCGCTCGAGCTTGTCGGGCATGTAGGCGTCGTCGGAGTCCAGGAACGCGATGAACGTGCCACGGGCAGCTTCCACACCTGTGTTCCGCGCAGCACCGCCACCACCATTCGGGCGGCGTAGATATCGGAAGCGTGTGTCACCAAGGCCCATCACGACGGCACGGAGCGCATCGCCATCGGATGATCCGTCATCGACTACGATGCACTCCCAATCCTCGAACGTCTGGGCCCGCACCGATTCGAGGGTTGACCGCACGCTGTGCGCCCGCTCGAACACCGGGACGATCACGGAGAAGACCGGTCCGGGCGAGTCAGGCATCGTCTTGCACCACTGGCGCCTGAAGCGGACCGCGCGTCCCGAGAAGATCGTCGAAGAATCGCTCGATGCGCTCGCGATGCACGCGAGCGTCATGGGGCTCCCATCGGTTCGGGCGCAGCAGCGAGGCAACCTGCGAGACGGAGTCTGGTGCCTCCGCAGCGACCACCCTGTCCGCCCAGCCGAGATCATGGAAGGCTCCGATCACCTTGGCGTTGAGGCGAGTGTCGGCGACGGCCACGGCCGCGCAGCCATTGTGAGTGCCGAGCAGGAGGGCGTGCAGACGGTTTCCGACGACGAATCTGCATCCGACGTATGCACGGGAAGCGGCGTCGAGATCATGGTGCACGATCGACAGCTCGGCTCCATGCCCATCCGTCGATAGCGCCGAGGCCACCGTCTCGGCGAGAGGGACGTCGCGGGCGACCTGGGCGATCACACGCCACCGGAAGGCGCTGTTCGCTTGCGAAGCGAGCTCGCGGACGAACCTGACGATCTCGGCTGCCTGCCCTGGCGCCTGGTCTCCACGGAAGGCAAGTGCTACCACCGTACCCGACGGGAGCGACACCGGGCCCGGCGAAGGTGTCGCGAGCGAGAGGTCGGGCAGTACCGCGTCGACTCGCAGTCCCAACTCGACAGCGGTTCGTCTGCTGGCTTCGTCTCGCACGACATGCGTGTGAAGGAGCCGCGTGCGCGCCCGGAGGACGGCACGGTGGTGGGGCCCGATACGTTCGTAGGACGCTCCGACCAGGCAGTTGCGCACACCGAAGGCCCGCAGCACGGCCAGCGCGGCGGTCGCAGCCCATGCGCGCAGCAGAGCGACACCTTCCAGCTCACCGTGATATCCACCTGGGCTCAAGAAGTAGCTGGTAGCACCACCACGGATCCGGTGAGCGATCATCGCGAGCATGAGCGCGACTACTCCATCGCGCCTCTCCGCGGCTGGGTACGCCTCGACGTCTAGATCGTCGGCGAACGCAACAGGGCACCGCGAGAGGTCGACCCATGTCGTCACGCGCTCGCGGGCGAGTCGTAGCAGTTCCCGGTGTAGCCAGGCGTCCCCTACGTTCTCGAACTGCGTGCTCACGCTGAAGGCGGCAACGGGTGGAGGTGTGTTCACGATGCGACTCCGCCGACGATCCGGTCGAGGTACTCACCGACCTCCGCGATGAAGACGCCGCGCACCCCGTTCGGACAGGCGTTGAACGCGATCCTGCGTCCGTCACGGGACCACGCTGGATGCGGGTCGACGCGCCACTCGGCCCGCGGTCCTTCGAACGCCGCACGCGTGCGGATTCGTAGCAGGTGTCGCTCGACACCAGAGCTCAGGTCCAGGAGGCGCAGCGGGACCGTTCCATCGCCGTATGCGACACGCTCATCCGGGTAGGCGTCCGTGAGTACGAACCGCTCACTCGGGTCGAGTGTCGGGTGCCCAGAGCCTGCGGATCGCGGGTCGAGCCGCGTTGGCGTCCCCCCGTAGCCAGGGACGAGCGCGAAGTGCAAACGGCCCGGTAAGGGAACGGGTATGCCGAGGCGCCGTACGGCGCGCGCGGTGAAACGCATCAATCGCAGCACGGACCTGGGGGTAGCGTCGAAGCCAAGATTCATCACGACATCGTGGCGTTGCGGGAACCAGTTCGGGTGGTGCCCGCCGCCCCAGCGACGCCAACCGAGCACCCCTCGTACGTCACCGCCGTCCGGGTCGAGGGTGAACAGCCAGTTGCGCGTCGTGCCGCCGACGCGTCCCGCCGGTAGCCAACGCACCAAGTACAGGATCCTGTCTCCCAGCGGGTGCCACTTCACCTGGAACCCGTAGAGACCACCAGCAGCACGGTCCAGGCCGGCGAATGCGACCGGTTGTCGTCGCGCGAGGTCGGCATGAGAGAGGATCAGGCGACGTTCACCAGTGTCCACCGATGTCGCGAACAGCCCGTCGTTCTCCGGGAAGCCAAGGTGGCGGAAGCGTTCGCTGTCCGTGGTACGAACCCCGTATCCGGCTTGGACGAGGGGCAGCTTCTCCAGGTCGGGGGCGAGTAGGGTGCCTCCGTCCGGTGACGCCATCGCCACTGCGCCACCCAATGCCCGGCATGCCCCTGTGAGCGGGTCGGCCACGACCGCCGTCGCCGGTCGGTCGGTGGCATCGCGCGAGTTGAAGAACAACCTGTGGTCATCGGCGCCCCACTGCACGTGGGCGCCGACCTGGGTGTCCCAAGCGGTCGTGGGTCTCTCGAATACCCGGCGGCCGTCGTGCAGGTCGATGACGACGACGAGTGCTTCGTCGCCCGGTCCTGGCAGTCGGTCGTCGAACCAGAACTCCGTGACGGCGAGGTAACGACCCGACGGACTGATGGGGGACGTGTCGTGGAAGCGATGGATGGACGCGCGGCGAGGATCTGTGACTCGAACGACCGGGACGAGTGGCGTGAAGTCCCGGTAGTGCTCGAACGAGTCGAGGACGACGCTCATCGGCCGGACTCCGTCAGCTGTCGCCGCAGGTCCGTCCACGCACCCCGGAGGCCGCCACTCGAGGCCTTCGCTAGTCCGGCTATGGATGGATCTACGCCGAACCGCCGCCGGATCGCCACGACCGCGGCGACGTTCCACAAGCCCTTCGTGATGAGAAAGGCTACACCGGCGGCCTGGATTCCGATTTGTGGCACGAGCACGGGCAGGGACCCCAGTGCCAGCAGTAGCGCACCACTTTGGAGTCCGACTTGGAGCCAGTGTCCGCCTGCGAGTTGCAGGAGCAGTACCGTCGCCCCAGTGAAGGCGTTCACCAACATACCCACCACCAGAAGGCGAAGCAGACTCGCATACGCGGCGTACTCCGGAGCGAATAGCCCCAACAACACACCCGCAAGCGCCATGACGAGGATGCCGGCGAGGAGCGCGGGCACCCCCTGTAGGACGAGTGCGGCGTTGCACTTGCGCTGGAGCGCAACGGCGTCGCCACGAGCCGCGAGGCGGGAGAGCTCTGGTGCTACGACCAGCGTGACCGCCATCAGGAACAGGTTCAACAGTTCGACGGTCTTCAGCGCAGCGAAGAAGGCGCCGGTCTCGGTGGCGCTGAGTAGCCGACCGAGCACGATGGTGTAGGCATACAAGTCCGCGCTCGAAACGAGCGATACCACGGCCATCCCGGCGCTGGTTTCGAGCCAGGAGCGCCAATGGAAGCTTGGCGAAACGCCACGGAACCGGTGCATGAGGTGTCGCACCACCCAGGCCGACTGCAACGCCAACATCGGCGGCAACGTCCACGCCACGACCGAGAACGCGTCGCCGGCATCCAGGGCTACGCTCGCCCGGGCGACGAGGATCGCGAGCACGGCGATTGCCAGCAGGCGCCAGGCCAGGTCTCGAGAAGCCATAGCCGCAAGTGTGCGCTCCTGAATGCGCAGCGCGCCCATCGTGGTCTGAGAAGCAGCGAACGCCCAGGTCAGGACGAAGCCCGCCACGAGGAGACCGCTGGAGCCTTCCCACTGGAAGACCCGAAGGATGGCTATCACCGCCGCGCCGGCCGCCGTGGCTGCCACCAGCGTGACGATGAGCGCATAGACGTACAGCCCGAACTCGCCTTGGACATCGCCGCGTTCGCGGGCTCGCGGCACCTCCTTCACTAGGAAGATCTGTTGCCCGAACGACCCGAGCAGACCAGCCAGCATGGCTGCACTGAAGTAGGTGCTGAAGACGCCGAAGCCATCTGGACCAACCGACCGGGCAGCGAGGGCGAACAGCCCGTAGTTCGCAGCAGCCGCTCCCAGTCGAAGCGCCACGGCGGCAAGCGATTGGACGAGGTCGGAGCGCCAGAGACCGGAAGCTTGCTTGGTCACCGGATCCTCACGTAGGCGAAGGCAAGGAACACGCTGAGCGTTAGGAAGTGGTTGTACTGCACGAATGCATGCATCCCCATCCCGGCCGCCAAGGCCGTCAGAACAAGCGCTGTCGTCGCGAGACGGGCCGGATCGCCCGTCCGAAGGCCGCTCCGGGCGTGGGTGAACAGCGCGGCGAAGGCGAGCAAGACCGGGACGAGGACCCCGGCGACACCGAGGTCGACGAACCCCTGCAAGTAGCTGTTGTGGAAGTGTGGCAGGTCGTAGTTCACGAACCGCGGGATCTGCGAGGCATCGAGCGCTGCCCGCTCGGAGCCTGCGTATCCGAAGAACCCCCATCCCAACACGGGTCGTTCACCTGCCACTTTCAAGCCCCACGTCCAGAGATCCGTGCGTCCGGTGAGCGAAGCATCACGGCCGAGAGCGCGCAGGGCCGCTGGCACGACGGCGACGAGCAGTACCGTGCCGAGACCGAGTGCGGCCGCTGTGACCGTGGCGAGCACACCGGCACTCGACTTCGTGAGTCGGGCGAGTCCGAGGAACGCGACCACGGCGACCGCGACCACCATCAGGAGCAACGCGCCCGTCGAGCCCGTGAGAACGACGAAACCAGCAAGACCAACGATCAGTGTGGTACGCACGACACCCCGCGTCAGGTACCAAGCGATGATGCCAGCGAGCACCCCGTACGTTCCAGCAGTGATCTTGTGATTGAAGAGACCCCGGATCGGTTGGGTGCCGACGAGCGTCGTGCGACCGTGGTCGTCGACGTACCTGACGGCCTCGACACCAAGGGCGTGGAGTGCCAAACCTACGAGCACGAGCACGAAGATCGTAGCGAGCGACACGCGCAGTATCGCCTGCAGCTCGAATCGCTTCCGCACCCAACCCACGAAGAGCACGTTCGCCAGCAACGCTGCGCCGTACGTAGCCGTCTCGGCGGGTCGGATCGACCATGTGGCAGACAGCAGCACCCATCCAGCGAACGCCAACAAGATGGCGACGGACTTGTGAATGGGAGCGCGCGATCGGATCCACGCGATCGCCGTCAACACGTACAGGGCCACCCAGACGGCGAAGAACGCAAGGTTCGAGGCTGCCTCACCGCGGTCGTCGACCAGCAACACCGCGGCCGCACCGAGCGACGCGGCCAGGTACGTCGCTGCGAACAACCTATGGCGCGCTCTCACTGCACCGTAGCTAGCCATCGGGACCGTGTCGGCGCGTTCGCGTCAGAGCAATGAACAGGGCATGTGGGTTCGTGACGGCATAGCGCCAGAACAGCTTGCGTGGCTGCCGCGCCATCCGATACAGCCACTCGAGATTCGCTCGCTGCATCCATTGCGGCGCCCGGTGGTACGTCCCGACCACGAAGTTGAAGCAGCCTCCGCACGTGACGATCCAAGCCGCATCCGTATGCTCGCGCAGGGCGAGGCCGACCAGCTGCTCACGTGGCTTCCCCATGCCGACCCATATCACGTCCGGATTCGTCGCGCGGATGTCGGCCACAACGAGCGTAATGTCGTCGAAGTAGCCATGATGCCGACCGACGACACGCAGTCCCGGATAGTCCTCCTGCAGCACCTCTGCGCACCGAGCGTTCACCGCTTCACTCCCGCCGAGAAGGTAGAAGGTCAGACCGTGACTTGCCGCCGCAGCGGCCGCGTCGTGGATCAGATCCGTGGTGGCGCTCCGCTCCACGATCGGCGTGTCCGTGAGCCAACGCGACAGCGTCACCAGGAATGCACCGTCGGCGTGGATCACGTCAGACGCATCTACGGCGGCGCGGTATTCCGCGTCTGTGGCGCGTAACGAGAGTGCATGCCCGTTGGCGTCCACCACCAGTACGGGTCGAGAACGACCCCGATACGGACTCGTAGCGTCGGAGACCATGCCGGCGACCAGTTCACTGCGTGATGCCGTCGCGATGTTCATGCCACCCACGTGTGCCACGCGGAACCTGCCAGAGGTCGTCACGGAGCGAGCGTATCACCCCTTCTCGGCCCCTCTGAGGAGCCGGAACGACGGTAAGGGTCAGGCCGTCAGGACCGGTAGGGGACTCAGATCGCGTGGCCGTTGTCGTCCCGCATCTCTGCCGCTCGGCCCGAGGATGCGTGCACCGATGTCGGGCTTCGCCATGGACGTCGGGGCTCGAAGCTGGCCCATCGGGTCGTGCACTTCGCGTAGGCGTCGCTTCAGAGCAGGATGAAGCCCCACTAGAACCTTCTCCCGCACTTCTCATGCCCCCGTTGCTATCGTCGCCGACATGGCGACGGTGGCTCACGTGTTGTGGACGGGCGGTTGGGACTCGACCTACTGCGTGGGCGAGCTCTTGTTCCGCACCGACGTCATCGTGGAGCCCCACTACCTGGT
>CAZOTV010000009.1:12405-55496 GCA_964582795.1 uncultured bacterium | reverse complement strand
CGCACCCCGACCGAACTGACGCTCGATCTGCGACAACGCCGAATCCAAAGCCTTCGCGCGCTCCTTCTCCATGACTGCTCCCTTTCCGGTCGATCGGGGAAGACGCCGCTGGACGCGGACGGCCGTCGACACCTCAAACGTACCTAAAATACTAAGGTATCGCGGGGGTCGGGAGCAAGCGATGACGGCCGAGAACGCCTCGGCAACGACCGAGGGCGGCGGCAAGCCCCAGCCCGCCGCCGACCGCTTCGGATTCGGTGGTCCGTCTACTCGGTCAAGACCCGCCGGACCGCGTCGAGCACGCGCCGGGCGTCGGGCCGGTAGTGGTGCTCGACCGACGAGAACGGCGGGTACGGGGCGTCCCACCCTGCCACGCGCAGGACCGGCGCCTCGAGTCGGTACAGCGCCTTCTCGGCGATGCGCGCCGCGACCTCGGCGCCGAACCCACCCGTTCGCGGCGCCTCGTACACCACGACCGCGCGGCCCGTGCGCGCCACCGAAGCGAGCACCGTCTCCTCGTCGAGCGGCACCAGCGTCTCGAGGTCGATGACCTCGAGCTCCACGCCGTCGCGGGAGGCGACCTCGGCCGCTTTCATGCACACCTCGACCATGCCCCCGTACGCCACCAGCGTGACGGCGTTCCCGGGACGGACGACACGCGCCTTGCCGAGATCGAAGGCGTAGTGACCTTCGGCCACCGGCTCGCGCCGCGACCGGTAGAGCTTGATCGCCTCGAGGAAGAACACCGGGTCGGGATCGTCGATGGCTGCCAGCAACAAGCCCTTGGCCCGCGCAGGCGAGGACGGGATGACCACCTTCACGCCGGGAACCTGCGCCAGGATCCCTTCCGGCGAATCGGAGTGCTGCTCGGGCGTGTGGACGCCACCGCCGTACGGCGCGCGCACGACCAGCGGCACGGAGAAGCGTCCGCGAGTCCGGTGGCGGTAGCGCCCCACGTGCGACAGGATCTGATCCAGGGCCGGGTAGAGGAAGCCGGCGAACTGGATCTCGGCGATGGGCCGCATGCCGGTCAGCGCCAACCCGATGGCGAACCCCATGATGCCGGCCTCCGCCAACGGGGTGTCGAACACGCGCCGTTCGCCGTGCTTGTCCTGCAGCCCGTCGCTGACGCGGAACACGCCGCCCATGGCGCCAACGTCCTCGCCGAACAGCAGGGTCTTCGGGTCGCGCGTGAGCGCGACGTCGAGCGCGTCCTGGATGGCCTGCACCATGGTGAGTTCGCGCACGCCGGTCTCCCCGGCGCGCGGCTTGGTGTCAGCGGGCACGGAGCACCTCCCAGGCAGCGCGCTGGTCCGGGCCCATCTCGGCGTAGACGTGCTCTACGATCGTCTCCGGCGTGGGTTCCGGCGCTTCGTCAGCCACGCGAACGGCTTCGGCGATCTCCGCGAGGATCTCACCGACCAGTTGCTCCTCGCGATCCTCGTCCCACCAGCCGCGGCTCTCGATCAGAGCGCGCAGGCGACGGACGGGCTCTTCGGCCTCACGCCGCTTCGCCTCGTCCTCGTCGCGGTAGCGCGACGGGTCGTCGCTGGTGGTGTGCGGCGCGAGGCGGTACGTCACCGCTTCGATGAGGGTCGGCCCCTTGCCCGCACGGGCGCGTTCGACGGCCTCACGCGACGCCGTCCACATCGCCACCAAGTCGTTCCCGTCCACCACCACGCCCGGGATCCCGTAGCCGGCGGCGCGCTCGGCGATGCGCTGGTTCCGCATCTGGCGCTCGGTCGGGACGCTGATGGCCCAGCCGTTGTTCTGCACCACGAACACGGCAGGAGCGTCGAACACGCCGGCGAAGTTCAGGGCCTCGTGGAAGTCGCCCTCGCTGGTGCCGCCATCGCCGATGAACGTCATGGCGACCCACGGCCGCTGCTGGAAGGTGCCGGCGTGGGCGATCCCGACGGCCTGCGGCAGTTGGGTCGCGATGGGGATGGCGAACGGCAACACCCGTGCGTCGTCGGGGAAGCGCCAACCCGCCGGGTGCGCGCGCCAGTACAGCACGATCTGGTGCATCGCCAGGCCATGCGTGAGCGCCGCGGCGGTCTCGCGGTAACTGGGCACGAGCCAGTCGTCCTGCTCGAGCGCCAGCGCGGCGCCGACCTGAGCGGCCTCCTGGCCTCGGTACGGCGGGTACACGCCGAGCTTGCCTTGCCGTTGAAGCACGATCGCGCGCTCGTCGAACGTTCGCGCGCGGACGAGGGCGCGGTACCCATGCAGGAGTTCCTCGCGTGTGAGGGGTAGCTCCTCCGGGGCCTCGCCGGACGGTAGAACGTAGCGGACTGGTTCCATCGACACACTCCTGCGCCGAGCCGTGGCCGTCTTGCGCACGGCCCGGAGCCTTCTCTGGTCTCGTATGAAGACTACCGTACCGGACCGGACCCGGTCGTCCACTTGCCAAACGAACGCTCGTTAGGCTAGGCTGCGTGCCGATGGCCAGGCAGGGAAGGGACCGGCACGCGTCCTCGACGAGCAGCGCTCCTGGCGCCGCTCGCGGCCGAGGTCCGGGCACCAAGGGTGACGCCGCCCAGGGTGGCGCATCGGCCACGGCCACGGCCACGAACACGCTCACGACCACGACCACGCCAACCGCCCCGGGTCGCCGAGCCGAGATCGTGGCGGCCGCGGGCTCGTTGTTCCGCGATCACGGCTACCACGCGACCAGCATGCGTGACCTCGCCAAGAGCCTGAACCTCCAGGGCGGCAGCCTCTACGCGCACATCGGTTCCAAGGAAGAGCTCCTGTGGGAGATCGTCGACGCAGCCGCCGAGGCCTTCGTGGCTGCCGCCGAAGCCGTGGACCCCACGCTTCCGCCGCCCGAGCGCATGCGCGCCCTCGTTCATGGTCACCTGGGCGTGGTCGTCGCCGAACTCGAACACGCCACCGTCTTCTTCCACGAGTGGACCCACCTGCGACCCGACCTGCGCCAGCGCATCGTCGAGCGGCGTGACGCGTACCAGAGCCACTTCCGTCGCACCGTGCACGACGGCGTACGCGACGGCAGCTTCGCCGTCGACGATCCCGCGCTCGCCACGTTGTTGGTGCTGTCCACGCTCAACTGGAGCTACCAGTGGCTCGACCCGGCCGGCCGTCTCGACCTCGAGGCCTTGACGGAGGCGTACGCGACCTTCTTGCTGCGCGCCCTTGGCGCGGAAGCCGCGACTTCGGCCCGCGGGGAGAACGCCGCGCGCGTCGCCGACCTGGAACGAGCGGTCGGACCGCCACCGAATCGACGGCGGTAGCGCGCGACGACCCGATCGTCCCGCCGCGACGCAGCGCCGAGGAAGGTTCGCGCCACCTGCGCGATCGACGACATCCACACGACCCGACCACCCACGAGACCGGGCCATCACCACCAGGGAGGAAGTCCACCAGCATGGAACGCCGAGAACCCGCCCCCACCCAGGCATCGCCAACACCGGGCCCCGGGACGCATCCGAGCGGCGCCGCGACAGCCCCGGACGAGGGCGCACGCATCGCCGCGTTCGAGGCCCGCATCGCCAACGGGGAGAAGATCGAGCCGGGCGACTGGATGCCGGAGGCGTACCGCAAGCAGCTGATCCGCATGATCGGCCAGCATGCGCACAGCGAGGTCGTGGGCATGCTGCCCGAGGGCGCCTGGATCGACGCGGCCCCCAGCCTGCGCCGCAAGCTGATCCTCATCGCCAAGGTGCAGGACGAGGCGGGCCACGGCCAGTACCTCTATCACGCTGCCGAGACGCTCGGCGCCACGCGCGAAGAGATGGTCGAAGCGCTGCTCGAGGGACGGGCGAAGTACTCCAGCGTCTTCAACTACCCCACGCTCACCTGGGCCGACGTCGGCATGATCGGCTGGCTGGTCGACGGCGCCGCCATCAAGAACCAACTCATGCTGGCGCAGTGCTCGTACGGCCCCTACTCCCGCGCGATGGTGCGCATCTGCGCCGAGGAGACGTTCCACCACAAGCAGGGCAAGGAGATGGTGCTGCGCTACGCCGGCGGCACGCCGTACCAACGACGCATGGCGCAGGACGCCCTGGACCGGTGGTGGTGGCCGTCGCTGATGATGCTCGGCCCCCACGACGCCGACTCGCCCAACACGCCGCAGCTCGTGCGCTGGGGCATCAAGACCAAGACCAACGACCAGGTGCGCCAAGAGTTCGTCGATGAGCACGCCCCGGAACTCCTCGAGGCGGGCCTCACCATCCCCGATCCCGAGCTCAGGCAGGACCCGGAGACGGGCCATTGGCACCACGGGCCCATCGACTGGGACGAGTTCTGGAACGTCGTGAGAGGCAACGGCCCCTGCAACGCCGAACGCCTGGCAGCGCGCCGAGCCGCGCACGACGAGGGGCGCTGGGTTCGCGAAGCGCTCGAAGCCTACGCCCGCCGCCAGAGCGCGGCGGCGTGAGGAAGCGGCCATGAGCGACACACAGTGGCCGCGCTGGGAAGTGTTCAAGCAGGACGCGCCGGGCCGCCCCCACCAGGCCGTCGGCTCGGTGCACGCCACCGACCCCGAACACGCCCTGGTCATCGCGCGCAACGTCTTCGCCAGACGGCCGGCGGCCGTCAGCATGTGGGTGGCGCCGGCCGACGCCATCTTCGCTCGCACGCTCGAGCAACTCGAGGCCGAAGCGAGCGCCGCTACGGGAAGCGAACGACTCGACGAAGCAGCTCCGCCCAAGGCGGTCACCGAGGCGCGCACCTACCTGGTGTTCCGCAAGTCCAGCCACCGGCGCTCGATGACGTTCGGCGACCACGTCGGCCAGGTAGAGGCCGCCGACCCGGAAGCCGCGCTTCGGGCCGCCATCGCCAAGTTCGACGACGCGCCGGCGTTGGCATGGTGGTTGGTGGAAGCGCGGCTGGTGGCGCGCGTCGGCGATGACGAAGGCGACGTGGATGCGTGGTTCGGGAGCGCCACCGACAAGACCTACAAGCAGCAGTCGGCGTACGGCACCATCGCCCCGAAACGCGCCGGGACGCGAGGAGGACGACCGTGAGCGAAGGTGCCACCACCGCGACCACCCTGCACCCCGCCGTGCGCGACGCGTTGATCGACCGCCTCACCGCCATGGCCGACGACGAACTGGTGCTCGGCCACCGCGACGCGGAATGGACCGGTCACGGGCCCATCCTCGAGGAGGACATCGCGCTCGCCAACCTCGCGCAAGACGAGATCGGTCATGCCATGACGTGGTACGGCCTGCGCACGGAGCTCGATGGCAGCGACGCCGACGAGCTGGTGTACTTCCGTGACGCCCCTGCCTACCGGAACGCCTGGTTGGTAGAACGGCCACGCGGCGACTGGGCGTTCACGATGGTGCGCCAGTTCCTCTTCGACGCGTACGAGGCCGAGTTGTTGCGCCGCCTTCACGACAGCACCTATGCCCCGTTGGCGGAGGCCGCGACGAAGGTAGCGCGTGAGGAGATCTTCCACCTGCGGCACTCCGGCCTGTGGATCGAGCGCCTGGCGCGCGGAACCAACGAGTCGCGCAGGCGTCTCACGAACGCCGTCGAGACCTCCTGGCCGCTGATGCCGCAGCTCCTCGCGCCGCTGCCGGGCGACGCCGCCCTGGTCGCGGATGGCATCTGGCCCGACTCTCCCGCGCTACGAGACGCCGTGGTCGCGCGCGTTCGCGCGGCGTTCGCGAGCGTCGACATCGCGCTGCCGGACCTTCCCGCGTTCGACGCACACGGCGGGCAGGTCCGGGACGGCGCCGCCGACGCGGCCGCGGACCCCCGCGCCACGCACCCCGGCGGCCTGGCCGACATGCTGGCGAAGATGCAGTCGGTCGCGCGCGCGGACCCGGACGCCGAAGGGTGGTGAGCCCCGCGTGACGACGATGGCTGCCGGACGGACCGCTTCCGGCAACGACCCCCTCGCGGATGCCATCTGGCGCGCCCTCGAGGGCGTCGCCGACCCGGAGATCCCGGTGCTCAACGTGGTCGAGATGGGTCTCGTCCGGCGCGTCGAGGTGGCGCCCCATGGCGGCGATGTGACCGTGACCATCACCCCCACCTTCTCCGGCTGTCCCGCGCTGCGGGTGATCGAGGAGGAGGTCGCGGCTGCCACCAAGAGCGCGGGCGCACGGTCCGTGGAGGTGCGCACCACCCTGGCGCCACCGTGGTCCACCGACGACATGACCGACGAGGCGCGCCGGAAACTCGAGGCGTTCGGCATCGCGCCGCCCGCGCAGCATGGGGGCCTGCTGCAGATCGCCCTCGACGCCCCGGTCCGCTGCCCGCACTGCGGGCACCCCGATACGCGCGTGCGCAACACCTTCGGCTCGACGCTCTGCCGCGAGATCCGCACCTGCGCCGCCTGCCAGGAGACGTTCGAGCGCTTCAAGCCGCTCTAGGCACGCGCGATCGCGAAGCGAAGCAGCGCCGGCGGTCACACGCCGGCGCTGCTTCGCGTTCCCGAGACCTGGCGCCTCAGCCCAACGGGTAGCCGTCCG
The DNA here is from genome assembly GCA_964582795.1 of uncultured bacterium. Lineage (GTDB taxonomy): Bacteria > Deinococcota > Deinococci > Deinococcales > Trueperaceae > CAZACZ01. The sequence goes on along the minus strand of CAZOTV010000009.1, from coordinate 49,047 downwards.
CCTCGTAGACCGCCTCCGCCGCCGCGCGTCGCGCGGCGATCAGGTCTTGGCCATGGTCGGGGAGGTGCGCGTTGGCGCGTTCCATCGCTTCCAGACCGCGTGGGATGCGCCGCAGCGCCTCGTGCGCCAGGGCGCGGGCGCGGTCGACGGCGGCGAAGGTGTAGGCCGACGCCAGCAGCGCCGCCGTCTCACCGTGACGGCCACCCATGAGGCGCTCGGCGCGCAACGACGCCGACTCCGCCAGGTACGCCAGACCCGTCATGTCGGCCACGCGCGCCATCAGTTCTTGCTCCTGCTCGAGCCCCTGCATGTACGCCATCGCGCCCATGCCCGCGACCATGAGCGTTGCCTTCTTGAGGTTCGCGAGCGCGAGGTTCGCGTCACGCAGCGCCTCCGGACCGTCGACCTCGGTGACGCGCGACCCGAGCATGGCCTCCTGCGCCGGCCCCAACAGGTCGAGCTTGCCGCGCATGGCGCGTTTCAGCAGTTGGTCGACCGTCAACTCGCGGTTGATCTCGTTCGTTCCCTCGAAGATGCGGTTGATGCGGCTGTTGCGGTACGCGAGTTCGATCGGGTAGTCGGCCGAGAAGCCGTACCCACCGTAGACCTGCAGCGCGTCGTCGACGACCGCGTCGAGGATCTCGGAGCCGAACACCTTGATGAAGGAGTACTCGACGGTGTACTCGTTCAAGGCCGCGAGCTGCTCGGCTGCGGTCGTCTGGCCCGCCAGGACGGCGTCCATGCTGCCGGCCAGGCGATAGACGGCGGACTCGAGCGCGAACGTGTCGATCGCCATGCGCCCGATCTTCTCCTGGATCAGTCCGAAGGTCGCGATGGGGGCGCCGAACTGCCGACGCTCCTTGGCGTACGCCTGCGCGAGGCCGATGAGCTGCTTCGAACCTCCGCTGCAACCGACCGCGAGCTTGAAGCGGCCGATGTTGAGGATGCCGAACGCGATGTGGTGGCCCTTGCCGACCTCACCGAGCAGCGCGTCCTTGGGAACCCGCACGTCCTCGAGGACGACCATGCGGGTGGACGAGCCCTTGATGCCCATCTTCTTCTCTTCCGGCCCGAAGCTCAGGCCCGGCGTGTCGCGCTCGACCAGGAAACAGGAGAACTTGTCCCCGTCGACCTTCGCGAACACCGTGAAGAGGTCGGCGAACCCGGCGTTGGAGATCCACATCTTGGTGCCGTTCAGCACCCACTCGTTGCCGTCGAGCACCGCGCGCGCCTTGGCCGCCAGCGAGTCGGAGCCCGAACCGGGCTCGGTGAGGCAGTAGGCCGCGATCCACTCGCCCGTCGCGAGCTTGGGAAGGTAGCGGCGCTTCTGCTCCTCGGTCCCGAAGTAGACGATCGGTAGGGTCCCGATGCCGCTGTGGGCGCTGAAGGTGACGTTGAACGAGCCCGATGCGGCGATGGCCTCCGTGACGACGGCGGAAGCGGCCTTGCTCGAGCCCAGGCCACCGTGCGCCTCGTCGATCTCGATCGCGAGCAGTCCGAGTTCGCCCGCCTTCGCCATCTTCGCGCGCGAGAGCTCGTAATCGAGTCCTTCGAGCGTGTCGAAGTCGGGCATGATCTCGCGTTCGACGAAGGTGGTGACGGTCTGGGCGAACATCCGCAGCTCGTCATCGAACGCTTCCGGGATCAACACCTCGTCGGCGGGCTGGCGCTCGATGAGGAAGGCGCCGCCGGTCGGCGCGCGCACGCCGGGCAGGCTGCCTCCGGTCGATGCGATCTTGCTCTCCGGAACCGTCATGCTGGCCTCCTCCACGCCTGGCAGCGTCGTCACGGCGAGCGCGCGGCGATCGGGCCGCGCACCGGCCACGGACGTTCGGGCGGGTTCGCTAACCGGAGTCTACCAGAACTTGTACTCGGTACAAGTTCTTCGGGTGCACCGTCACGCGCTTCGAGCTCAGTACGTGCTCCCCACGAAGCCGCCGTCGACGACCAGCGTCTGGCCCGTGATGTACGCGGCCGGCTGCGACGCCAAGAAGACGGCTGCCGCCGCCACCTCGGCCGGTGCCGCCATGCGCTTGGCAGGGATGCGCTCGATCAGAGCACGCTTGGACGCCTCGTCCGGGAACAGCTCCTCCACCCGCTCGGTGGCCGTGTACCCAGGGCCGACGTTGTTGACCGTCACCCCCTCGGCCGCAACCTCGGTCGAGAGCGTCTTCGCGAACGCGGTCACGCCGGAGCGCAACGCGTTCGAGAGCGTCAGGTTCAGGATCGGCTCGCGCACCGAAAGGCTGGTCACGTTGACGATCCGCCCCCACCCGGCCGCGCGCATGGCGGGCAGCACCGCGCGCGCCAAGCGAACCGACGACATGAGCGTGAGCTCGAACGCCTCCGCCCAAGCCGGGTCTTCGACCACGCTCGGCACGCCGGGAGGAGGACCGCCTGCGTTCACCACCAGGATGGCGGGATCCCCGTACGCAGCGCGCGTCGCGTCCAACACGTTCTGCACCGAGGCCGCGTCGCTGACGTCGCCCGGCACCGCCACCGCCTCGCCGCCGGCGGCCTGGATCGCGGACACCGCCTGCGCCAGGAGCCCCTCGTTGCGTGCGTTCATGGCCACGCGCGCGCCTTCCTTCGCCAGCGCTTCGGCGATCGCGCGCCCGATCCCTTTCGATGCGCCGGTCACCAGCGCCGTCTTCCCTACGATCCCAAGGTCCATGCGGCCATTCTAGCGCCGGGCCGGCACCGTCCCGGCCGAGCCAAGAGCGGCCACATCGGTCGCGCCGCACGCGTGCATCGCCACCCGCAGTTCGAACAGGAGGTGCCGGAGGACCGCCTCGACCGCCTCGGCCGAAGTGATGGCGGGCCGCAGCAACGGCAACGCGACTGCCGCCACGCTCGCGCCCAGCGCCAACGCCTTGGCGACGTCGAGGCCGCTCCGCACGCCTCCCGAAGCGACCAACGGCATCGTCGGCAGCGCGCGCCGCACTTCCAGCAGCGCATCGACAGTCGGGATGCCCCACTCGGCCAGGTCCGGGTGGCGGACCTCGCCGTAGCGCGACCACTGCTCGACCTTCGCCCACGATGTGCCGCCGGCTCCTGCGACGTCGATGGCGGCGAAGCCGACCCCTTCCACGGCACCGGCGACGTCCCCCGAGATCCCGTGGCCGACCTCCTTCAGCATCACCGGCGCGCCCACCGCCGGCACCACCTCGGCGAGGCGCGCCGTCAGACCGGCGAAGTCCTCGTCGCCGCCTTCCTGCATCGCCTCTTGCAGCGGGTTGGCGTGGAGCGCGATCGCGTCGGCCTCGACTAGGTCCACCGCGCGCCGCAGGTGGTCGGCGCCGTAGCCGCGCTTCAACTGGGCCACGCCCACGTTGCCGATGAGCAGCACGTCCGGCGCGTAGCGTCGCACCTGGAACGACGGCGCCGCTTCGGGATCCTCGAGCATCACGCGCTGCGAGCCGAGCATGAGGCCGACACCGACACGTTGCGCCGCGAGCGCAAGGTTGCGGTTGATGGTGCCCGAGAGCTCCGAGCCGCCCGTCATGGCGCCGATCAGCAGCGGCGCCGCCAGCTCCTTGCCCAGGAACCGCGTGCGCGTGTCGACGTCGCCCAAGTGCGACTCGGGTAAGGCGCGGTACGGCAGGTCGTAGCGCTCGAACCCACTGGTGCGGGTGGCGTACGCGACGTCGCGCTCCAGACAGATCTCCACGTGCCGATGCTTGCGCCGGGTCAATTCGCTCACGTGCGGCGAGCATACGGTAGGGACGGAAGCCGAACCTTGGCGGCGGCCACGGTCGGCATGGGCCCATGGCGCCACGCGCCCCGGTCGTCGCATATGCTCGGGCATGCACGCAACCGGCCGCGCTCCGTCGCCCACCTCGACCCGTGCCACCTCCTTCGATGCCGGCGTTCGGTCTTCTGAGCGCTCCCGACGTTCGCCCTCGCGACCGAGCCCGCACCGCCGTCGTGCCGCGATCCCTGCCATCGCGCTGGCCCTCGCGCTGAGCACCCTGCTCGCCGGCTGCGGCCTGTTCGGCGCGCCCGTCTTGCAGGTCACCCCGACGTCGCTGGTCGGCATGACCTCGCCGCAGACGACGCTCACCGTCAAGAACGAAGGCGGCGGCTCGCTGGCGTGGTCGGTGAGCAGCTCCTCGCCGCGCGTCGTGGTGACGCCGGCCTCCGGCGAACTGTTCGCGGGGGGGTCACGGACGCTCGTGGTGACGGTCGACGACGCCGGCCTCGACAAGGGGGATGGCGTGCTCGCCACGTTGACGTTCACGTCGAACGGCGGCGGCGCGACGGTGGACGTTTCCTACGAGCTCACGTCGGGCATCGGGACGTGCGCAGGCTTCACGCCCATCGAGCGAACGATGGCCGTTCCCACCGCGCCCGGAGGCGTGTCGGCCCGGCCCGTCGGCAACGAGATCCTCGTCGCCTACGTCGGCGCGTTCGGCCTCGGCGCGCAGGAAGCGGACGAAGCTCGCGCCGACCTCCGGTCCCAAGTCACCGACGCGCACGCGCTCTCGCTGCTGCGCGCCGGCGCGGCGGGCGCTCCCGACCTGCTGAACGCGCCCGACGGCAGCGACGTCGACGCGCTCGTCGCCGCTCTTCGAGCGGATCCGCGGGTGCTCTACGCGCAGCGCAACTACTACCTCGAGAAGGCGTTCGTACCGAACGACCCGAGCTTCGGCGAGCAGTGGAACCTCTCGGGGTTCGGCCTGCCAGAAGCGTGGGACGTCGAGTTCGGTGACGGGCCCGGGAACGACGTCGTGATCGCGGTGCTCGACTCCGGCGTGCAGACCACGCATCCGGACCTCGCAGCCAAGATCCTTCCCGGCTACGACTTCTACGACCGCGACACCGACCCGAACCCGGGCGCGCCCAACGGCGAGAACGAGCACGGCACCCACGTTGCCGGCATCGCCGCCGCCATCGGAAATGACGGCGTCGGCGTCGCAGGCGTGGCGTTCGGCCCGCGCGTCCGCGTGTTGCCCGGCAAAGTGTTCGACGACACCGGACTCCAGGGAACGGTGGCGGGGCTCGTCGACGCGATCCGGTGGTCGGCCGGGTTGGCCGTGACGGGCGCGCCGGCGAACGCCAACAAGGCGCACGTCATCAACATGAGCGTCGGCGTCCCCGGCTTCTTCCCGGCGCTCGACGCCGCCGCCGAAGAGGCGTGGAACGCCGGCGTCTTGCTGGTGGCGGCGGCGGGCAACCACAACGGCTCGACGGACCCGGGCGTGCTCAGTCCCGGCAACGCGCCGTGCGTCATCGCCGTCGCGTCGGTCGACGAGGACTACACCGTGTCGTCGTTCTCCAACACCGGGCCCGAGGTGGAGGTGGCGGCGCCGGGCGGCCTCGGATCGGCCGTCTGCGGCACGGTCTTCAGCACCGTCCCCGTCTCGACCTACGAATGCATGGCGGGGACGTCGATGGCGTCGCCGTTCGTCGCCGGAGTCGCTGCGCTCTTGATCGCGCAGGGCACCTACGACACTCCGTCTACGCTGCGCACGCGCCTGAGCCAGACCACCGAGGTGGACGCCTGGATGACGGACACGCAGGCCTACGGCAACGGCGTGGTGTGCGCGGACGCCGCGCTCGGCGCCATGACGCGCTGCGGCCTGCCGCTGCCCTGAGCCACGGTCCTCAGGGCAGCAGCGGCACGACGGTCGTGAGCGCGCGCGCCAAGGCAAGCAGCAACAACCCGATCGCCAGTACGCCCAGCGCCTGCGAGATCTGCCGAGATGTCTTCCAGGAGGTCGGCAGCCGCCCGCGAACGAAGCCCCAGACCAGGCCGCCGGCCACGCCGCCGACGTGGCCCCACAGTGAGACGCCCGGAACCGCGAACGAGAACAGCATCAGCAGCGCCATCCACTGCAGCAGGCTTCGCAGCAGCACGCGATCGGCGGCCCTCCGGCTCGTCAGGGCGTCGGCCAGGAGCGCTCCGGCGATCCCGAGGATGCCGCCGGAGGCGCCCACCAGGATCAACGGTTGCCCCGCTTGCATCCAGCTCGTCAGCAGCGCGCCGCCCGCGGTGCCCGCCACGAACGCCACGATCAGGTCGGACCAGCCGCGGCGCCGCTCGTACAGCCTCCCGAGGTCGAACATGACCCAGAGGTTGAACCCGATGTGGATGAGGTTGCCGTGCACGAACGCGTAGCTGAGGTAGCGCCACCACGCCCCCACGGCCGGCACGCCCGGCAGGTTCTGCAGGTACGCGGCGACCACCATGCTCACCTCGTACGACTGACCGAGGGCGCGCACCACGCCGTACGCTCGGTCGGCCAGCACCTGCGCTAGGTACGCGGTGGCCAGCACGCCGCCCAGCACGTACGTAGCGATCGGCATCACGGCGCGTTGGAGCGCTGCCGGGGGCGCCTCTCCAAGGAGCACCAGCCGCCGCTCGAAGCGCTCCTTGAGCGCACCACTGGAAACGCCATGGGCAGCAGTGTACGCCCGCACGGCGACGTCCGGCCTGCCGCTCTGCTCGGCAGCGCGCGCCAGGATGGCGTAGAGGGTCGCGGGCCGCGCGCCCGCGAGCGGCTGTTCGACCAGCTCACGGGTCCGTTCGAAGTCTCCTTCTTCGGCTGCCACGCGCGCTTCCGATAGCACCACGGCGCGGTACCCCAGCGGTCCTTGGCGGCCGGCGTCGAAGCGCGAGCGCAACGCTTGCGTCTCCATCCGCGCCTGCTCGACGTTGCCCAGTTCGACCAACGCCTCGATGCGCGCAGCGGCGCCCAGGAACGCGTTGTCCGGCGCATCGCCGTCGCCGGCGCGCGGGAGTTCCAGTTTCAGCACCTCGTCCCAGGCCTCCATCAGCAGGTAGGCCTGGCTGAGAAGCAGCGGATCCTTCCTGGGCGAGAGCGCCAGCGCCGCCTCCGGGTCGCCGTCCTGCAGGGCCGCCTGCGCGAGCAGCCGGCCGACGGCGGCGCGCCCGTCGCGCGCCCAGTAGAGCACCTGGACGAGTGCCGCTGCCAGCCGCCAGCGCCCGGCGCGCACCAACGCGACCAAAGCGATCGGACCGAACACGTATAGCGGGCCGACGATGAGCGCGACCGTCACGAGACCGGTCGGGGCGCGTAGCCAGGTGAGCCCGGTGGCGGCGCCGAGCCCCGCCAAGACGGTGGCGATGAGCGTCTTCGCCGGGAACTCGCTCCATAGCGGCGCCATGCGCGCCGCCCATCGCGTGACCGAGAGTCCGGAGATGGCAACGAGTACGAGGAAGAGGCTGACGGGAGTCACCCCCCGATGGTACCGCTCGGGTGGAGTGTTCCTGCGTTGCCGCCGCGCCTCAGGCGCGACTCACCGCGGCCGGTAGAATCGAGATTGGCAGCCGCCAAGCGGCGCCCAGGAGGGTTCCGTGGTCCAAGTGGCCCTGGTCGTGGTCACCATCATCCTCGGGTACTTCATCGGCACCATCCCGACGGGCTACCTGGTGGCGAAGGCGCGCGGCGTGAACATCCAACAGGCCGGCTCCGGCAATATCGGCGCCACCAACGTCCTGCGCACGCTCGGCATCCTGCCGGCGGTGATCGTGGCCATGGCCGACCCGCTCAAGGGAGCCGTCGCCACGTTGGTCCCGACGCTCGTTGGCGTCGGAACCTGGGGCGTCGCGTTGGTCGGGCTCGCGACCGTGCTCGGGAACAACTTCAACGTCCTGCTCGGGCTCCGCGGCGGGAAGGGCATCGCCACGAGCATCGGGGTGTTCCTCGTCATCGACCCGCTGATCACGGCCATGTGCGTGGCGCTCGGGCTCTTCACCATCGTGATCAGCCGCACGGTGTCGTTGGGGTCGTTGGTGGGCCTCTTCTCCCTGCCGCTGTTCATCCTCGCCAAGGGGAACTTCCCCGTGGCGAACCTGGTGCTGGCGCTCGCGCTCACGTCGCTGGCGGTGGTGCGCCACCGCGACAACATCCGGCGGTTGTTGAACGGCACCGAGCGGCGCTTGGGCGAGCGGCCACGGGTGAAACACAAGGCAGACTGAGGCGCCAGGCGCACGGCAGCGGTAGGCCGAACTAGAGTGCCGGACCGACCGGGGCGCCGGGCCGCTGGGCCGCTGGGACGTCAGGGTCGCCGGGCCGCTAGGACGTCAGGGACGACGGGCCGACCGCGGCGCAGCTGCCCCGACTGCCGCGCCGCAGGCCGTCAGGTGCCTCGGAGCGCGCCGGCCACCGCTACCCTCCTGGCGGCGCGCTGCTTGGCGTAGTTCACCAGGACGATGCCGGCGATCACCACCAGGCCGCCGGCGACGGTGGCGCTCGACGGGATCTCGCCGATCAACGCCCACGACGCCGCCAACGAGAAGACAGGCACCAGGTACAAGAACGTCGTGACCAGCGTCACCGGGGCGCGCGACAGCGCGAACGCGAACAGCGTGTACGCGATGGCGGAAGGGAACACGCCGATGTACACCGAAGCCGCCAGCGCCTGCGCGCCGGCATCCGCGGCGTCCGCCGGCAGGCCCGGGAGGAAGGCCAGCATGGGCACGGTGCCTGCCCAGGTGGCGAACGCAGCCACCTCGATCGGGCGGTAGCGCGCGAACATACGGCGCTGGAGGATGGCGAAGAACGACGTCACGACCGCGGACAACACGATCAACCAGGCGAAGGCATTGAGTCCAGGGCCGGCGTCGGTGCCACCGTTGCCCAGCACGATGAGCCCGACTCCGCCGAACGCCACGAGCGAACCGATCCACCCGAGGCGCGGCATCCTGTCCCCCACCATGAAGTACGCCAGCAACGCCGTGATGGCTGGCGCGGACGCGATGATCAAGCTGGCCGCCCCGGCCGATACACGCATCTCGCCGTAGTTGAGCGCAAGGTGGTACACGAACAAGCCGAGCGTGCCGAGCAGGAAGAAGTACGGCACGTCGGCAAGCGCCGGCCGCAACCGCGCGCGGAACGCCAGGAGAAGCGGCACGAACGCCAGCGACGCCACCATGTGCCGCATCAGCGTGAGGTGCGGCGCAGAGAGCCCGTCCAGCCCGACCTTGATCATCGGGAAGGCCGAGCCCCACAAGGCGGCGAGGATGCCCAGCGCCACCACCACGATCGGCGTCATCCGCGTTCCCCCTTCCCGCTAGTTCGGCAACTCGACCAGGCGACCGCAGGAACAGCGCTCGCCCTCGCGCGTCATGGTGGCTTGGCCCTGCCGGTACCAGAGCGTCCCGCAATCGGGACAACGGATCTCGCCAGCCGAGACCGTCCGGATGGCGTCCGGCTCGACCCAACGGCGTTCCCCGCACCAGTGGCAGACGACCTCGGCGCCGCCGTCCTCGGCGATCATCGCCTCGCGCTCCTCCGGCGTGAAGTACGCCAGCGCGTCCAACGCCTTCGCGTCGGAACAGCGGCAGGCGAACGCCACCGGCAGCGACGGGTCGGTGAGGACCTGGTAGTCGAGGCCCCAGCACAGCTCCTGCTCCAGCAAGCGTGGAAGAGGCGCACGCTGCATGCCGGTGGTGAGCGCGCCGAACGCCTGGACGTTCGCCTCGAGCACCGCGAGCGCCTCGTCGTCGGCGTCGGGCAACGCCTGCAGCAGCACGCCGCCGGCCGCGCTCACGCGCGCCTGCTCGTCGTACGCGACGCCCAACAGCACCGCGGAGCGGATCTGTTCGGATACCGCGAGGAAGGTGGCGATGTCCTCGGCAACCTCGCCGCTGGCGAGGTCGATCGTGCTGCCGTACGGGTCACCGTACGGAGCGTGCGACCGCACCACCTGGATGTCGCCGACGTGTCCGATGGCGCCGCCAACGTCGAGCTTGCCGTCGTCGCGCCGAGGGAGCGAAGCGGACGGGTTCTGCACGTAGCCGCGCACGGTTCCGTCGAGGCCGGCGTCGGCGATGACGCCGCCGAGCGGACCATCGCCGCGCAGGCGGAGCGTCACGCGGTCCCGCGGGCCCTTCAAAAGGACGTGCGACAGCAGCAGCGCACCCGTGATGGTGCGCCCCAGGGCCGCGCCGGCCGTCGGCGTCGCGCCATGGCGCTCGATGACGCCCCTGACCAAGTCCGTGGTGTCGGCCGCGACCACGCGGATGCCTCCGCCGCCTGCCAACCCACGCATGAGATACGACATGATCTCGATCCTTCCGCGCGCACGTCGTCCGCGCTCGCCGTCAGCGGACGCGGAACCGGGCCGGTGGCCCGTGCTCGCGCACGCGCAAGTATACGGACGCCTGCCGCCGGTCGGTGGTGCCCTGCGATGCCTGGACCGCAGTCCACCGGCCTACCGGCCTACCGGCCCGACCGGCCTGCCCGGCTTCCGGCCCGAACGGCCTACCTACCGGCCGGAGGGCGCGAAGGCGTGCTCAGCTTCGTTTGGGTGGTCCGAGTCGCTGGTGCAACCTTCGCAGCGTGGCCCGAGGGACCAGCTTCGCGACGTCGGCGCCGTAGCGCGCGATCTCCTTGACGCGCGTGCTGGACACGTACGACCAGCGCGTTGCGGTCATGATGAAGGTCGTCTCCGCGTCCGGGTTGAGCTGGCGGTTGAGGTGCGCCATCTGGAGCTCGTACTCGAAGTCGGAGATGGCACGCAAGCCCTTCACGATCACGGTCGCGCCGATCCGTCGCGTGTAGTCGGCCAACAACCCGTCGAAGGTCGCGACCTCCACGCCCTCGATGTTCTCGACCACCTCGCGGATGATGGCGACGCGCTCCTCGGCGTCGAAGAGCCCGTTCCCCTTGTGCGGGTTGTGCAGTACGGCCACCGTGAGTCGGCCGTAGATGCGCGCGGCTCGCCGGATGATGTCGACGTGACCGTTGTGAAGCGGATCGAAGCTGCCAGGGTAGACCGCGTGGACCATGATCGCTCAGTGTACTCGCGGCTCCGGCGGCCCGTCCGCCAGCAACCGGTGTACCACCTCGGACGGCGTCACGCGCCCTTCGAGGATGGCGTCCACCGCTTCGTCCTCGCGCTCGGCCAACGCCTTGCGAAGCTGTTCTCCGAGGATCGCCACGACCTCGGCCCGCACCCTGCGCCTGCGCGCCGCGGCCAACGCGCCCTGCTCCCGTAGGTGCGCTCGGTGCGCCTCGACCTGGTCCAGCACTTCCTCCATGCCCTCGCCACGTGTCGCGATGGCGCCCAGGATGGGCGGCCGCCAGGCGCCCTCGGGGTACGCGCCGAGTTCCATCGCGGCGGCGATCTCCCGCTTCAGCCGGTCGGCGCCGGGCAGGTCGGCCTTGTTGACGCAGAAGACGTCGGCGATCTCCATGATGCCCGCCTTGAACGCCTGCACCGCGTCGCCCTGTCCGGGTGTCAGCACCAAGATGGTGGAATCCGCCGCCTGCACGATGTCGACCTCCGACTGGCCGACGCCCACCGTCTCGATGAGTACGGTGTCGAAGCCGGCGGCGTCGAGCAGCGCGACGACCTGCAACGTGGCGGCCGCCAAACCTCCGAGGTGCCCTCGTGTCGCCATGGACCGGATGAAGACATCGGGGTCGTCGTGCCAACGGGTCATGCGGATGCGGTCTCCGAGGATCGCTCCGCCGCTGAAGGGGCTGGTGGGATCCACCGCCACCACGCCGACACGTTGACCGCGCCCCCGCGCGACGCCGATGAGTCCGTCCGTGAGCGTGCTCTTCCCGCTTCCGGGAGACCCGGTGACGCCGATGACGCGGGCACGCCCGGTGCGCTCGCGCAGCGATCGCAACAGTTCCTGTCCGGCCACGGCGCCCGCTTCGATCAGGCTGATGGCCCGCGCCAGGGCGCGCTCCTCGCCTGCGAGGAAGGCATCACGCAGTCGTTCCACGCCACCGAGGCTACCGCACCGGTCGTGGCGTCGGGAGGTACCGGCGACCCGGTAAGGCGACACGGAACAATGGCGCCAGCGCGACCGGCAACGGGGCCGTGGCGAGCCGGCGCTCGTTTCAAGCGAAGGCGTCCTGCATCTCGGCGGCCGCCAGCCAACTCGGCAACGACAGGAACCCCTCGAGCGCGAGCGCGACGCCACCCATCGTCACCGACTCGATCCCGAGCGGCGAGACGGTCACCTCGCAACCGGCGATCGCCGCATCGAGGGCGTTCCGTTCCAGCCGCTCGCGAGCCGCGGCCAGCAGTGGTCCCGCGACGGCGGCCAGGTTGCCGCCAAGCACGATCCGTTCCGGGTTCAGCAGGTTGACGATGTCGGCGAGCACGTCTCCTAGGTACGCGCCGGCGCGCGCGAGCACGGCGGCGGCGGCTTCGTCGCCCTCGGCGACCCGGGCCCCGAGCCCCTCGAGGTCCGTCGCTCGAACGCCTTCGTCGGCGGCTTGGGCCAGGAGGTTCGGCTCGGACAGGTACGCCTCGAGACAGCCCCTGCCGCCGCACCCGCAGGGCCGACCGCCCGGGGCGACCTTGATGTGCCCGATCTCGCCCGCGAAGCCGTGAGGGCCGCGGTAGAGCCGCCCGCCCAGGTACAACGCCCCACCTACACCGGAGTGCCCGGCCACGAACACGAAGTCGGACACGTCCTGGCAACTGCCGAAGAGCTTCTCTGCCAGGGCGGCAGCATTGGTGTCGTTGTCGACCTGAACCGGCGCCGCGAACCTCTCCTCCAGCAGCCCCTTGATGGCGACCTCGCGCCACCCGAAGTTGGGGGCGAAGCGCAGCGTGCCGTCGAGGTGCATCAGCGCCGGGATCCCCACTCCGATCCCACGCACCAGACGCTCGTCGATGCCGGCGTGCTCGAGCATCCGCGACACGCCCTTGACCAAGCGCGCCGCCGCCTGTTTGGGGTTCGTGCTCGACGCCAGCTGCAGGGTGGCGCGCTGCGCCCCGACGAGGCTGGTGGCGATGAGCCGGATGCTGCTCGGCTCGAGCCGGGCGCCGACCAGCACGCCTGCGTCCTCGGCCACGTGAAGAGCGACTTCGGGCCGGCCCACACGCCGCGCTTCCCTGCGTGGCCTGCGCTCCACCAGGCCGTCACCTTCGAGTTGCGCCACGACCGCGGACACCGTCGCGCGGTCCATGGTCGTGATGTGCGCGAGTTCGCGTTGGGACGCACCGGGGTGCAGCCGAAGGGCGTGGAACACGCGCGCCACGTTGAGCTGACGGATGAGGGCGGGGTTGGCGCCCGTGCGTTTGGGCGGCACGGCGCATCCTCCTTCGGGGACGTCTTGGCGCCGACCAACGTGCCGCAGAGCGCATACGCCGGCTTGACGGTCCCCTATGCCCGGACTATAGTGGCTATTAATTAGAGTGTCAACCTAATCATCGCGACGCTCTACTGCCCGCCCTCCCGTCTCGTCGGAAAGGTCTCCGCGATGCCGGACACGAAGGTCCTCTCAGCCACCGCGCTCCGCCACGCGTTCGGCCCGGTGGAAGTGCTGCACGGCGTCGACATCGACTTCCGCGCAGGCGAGGTACACGCGCTGGTCGGCGAGAACGGCGCGGGCAAGTCGACGCTGATGAAGTGCCTCAGCGGCTACTGGCAGCCCGTCGGCGGGACCGTGTCGCTCGACGGCGCCGAGGCGCGCTTCCGCGACAGCGGCGAGGCGGAAGCGCGCGGGTTGGTGTTGATCCACCAGGAGTTCAACCTCGCCGACGACCTCACCGTGGAGGAGAACGTCTTCCTCGGCCGCGAGATCGCGCGCGGACCGTTCCTGGACAAGCGCGCCATGCGCGCTCGCACCGCCGAACTGCTCGCTCAGCTCGACACGCGCGTCGACCCGCAAGCCCGCGTGGCCGACTTGTCGGTGTCCGAGAAGCAGATGGTCGAGATCGCGAAGGCGGTGTCCCGCGAGGTGCGCGTGCTGTTCATGGACGAACCGACCGACGTGCTCACCGGCGCGGAGACCGAGATCCTGTTCGGCCTCATCCGCCGCTTGACGACCGAAGGCGTGGCGATCGTCTACGTATCGCACAAGCTCGACGAGGTCATGGCCATCGCCGACCGCGTCACCATCTTGCGCGACGGCAACTTCATCGCGACCAAGGACATCCACGACACGTCCGAGCACGACATGGCGCGCCTGATGGTCGGCCGCGAACTGGCCGACATGTACCCGCCCAAGGAGGTCAGGCCCGACGCGCCGGTGGTGCTGGAGGTGCGCGACTTCCAGGTCCCGGGGTCGGTCGTGTCCGCCTCGTTCGACGTCCGGCAGGGCGAGGTCTTGGCGTTCGCAGGCCTCGTCGGCGCCGGCCGCACCGAGCTGTTCGAGGGCTTGCTCGGCCTGAGGCCCGGACACGGGACCGTCGTGCTGCGCGGTCAACCTGCGCACCTGCGCCACCCGGAGGCCGCGAAGCACGCGGGCATCGCCTACCTCACCGAAGACCGCAAGGGCAAAGGACTGATGACCGAGATGCGTCTGCGTCCGAACCTCACGCTGCAAGCGCTGGAGCGCTACGCCCACCCGTTCATCGACGAGGGCGCCGAACGCGCGGCCCTGGTGCAGGCGCAGCACGACTTCGACATCCGCGCGGCGCGCCTCGACGTCACGGCCGGAACGCTCTCAGGTGGCAACCAGCAGAAGCTGGTGCTAGCGAAGATCATGCTCACCACGCCCGACATCGTGATCTTGGACGAGCCCACGCGAGGCATCGACGTGGGCACCAAGCGCGAGATCTACTTCTACATCGCCGAACTCGCGCGCCAGGGCAAGGCCGTGGTGGTGATCTCGTCCGAACTACCCGAGGTGATCGGTCTGGCGCACCGCGTCGTGGTGATGCGCTCGGGCAGGATCACCGGCGTGCTCGACCGGGCGCGCCTGACCGAGGAGGAGATCGTGCAGTACGCCACCGGCCTCAAGGACGAAGGGGATGGGTATGGACACACCGTCCGCGACGCAGTCGCCTAACGCCGTCCTGCGCGTCCTACGGCGCATCGACTGGCAGACGTTCACGCCGTTGCTGGGCCTGGTCGCACTGTTCGTGCTGGGCGCCCTCATCAACCCGGTGTTCCTCTCGCCGAACAACCTGTTGAACGTCCTGACCCGTTCTTCGTTCATCGGCATCATCGCCGTCGGCGCGACGTTCGTGATCATCGCGGGCGGCATCGACCTCTCGGTCGGCTCGATGGCGGCGTTCATCGCCGGCGCCATGATCCTGGCGATGAACCGCTGGAGCGACGACATCGCCTCGAACCTCCTCGTCATCCTGCTCGGCGTCGTCCTGGCGCTGATCCTCGGTCTGGTGGCCGGCTTCCTCAACGGCTTCGCCATCACCAGGGGCCGGATCGAACCGTTCATCGTCACGCTCGGCACGCTCGGCATCTACCGCGCGCTGGTCACCTACCTCGCCGACGGCGGCACCATCTCGCTCGAGCTCGGTCTGCGCGCAACCTACCGGCCGGTGTTCTACGGCTACCTGCTCGGCATCCCGTGGCCCGTGATCATCTTCGCGATCGTCGCCGTGGTGGGCAGCATCCTGTTGCACCGGACGCGCTTCGGCCGCTACGTGCAGGCCATCGGCTCGAACGCCGACGTCGCGCGCTACTCGGCGATCCGCGTGAACCGCGTCAAGACGCTCACGTACGTCATCGCCGGGGTGTGCGTGGCCATCGCGGTGGTCATCTACGTTCCCCGGCTCGGCTCGGCCTCGGGATCGACGGGGCTTCTATGGGAACTCGAGGCCATCGCCGCGGTCATCATCGGCGGCACCGCCCTCAAGGGCGGCTCCGGCCACGTCTGGGGCACCATCGTCGGCGCCCTGCTGCTCACCACCATCGGCAACGTCCTGAACCTGACGGACGTGATCAGTCAGTACCTGAACCAGGCCGTTCAGGGACTCATCATCATCGGCGCCGTGCTGCTGCAACGCGGCCGCCGCGGCTGAAAGGAGGGAAGGCACCGCACGCCCCGGCCTGCGTGCCACGGCACCGCAACCATCGCCTGAGCGCGTACCTACTTGGCGCGCACGTCTACGGTCGAAGGTGCAAGCGCCCCAGAACGAGGACGCGCGCGCACCAGAAGGAGGAACCGCATGTTCCGGAGAATCACCATCGTCATCGCCCTGGCCGCGCTCGTGGCCACCGGCTTCGCGCAGGACAAGACCGTCATCGGCGTGTCCATCCCGTCGGCCACGCACGGCTGGACCGGCGGCGTGAACTACTGGGCCGCCGAGGCCGAGAAGCGCCTCGAAGCCCAGTACCCGAACCTCGACTTCATCATCGCCACCGCAGGCAGCTCCGAGGAGCAAGCCAACGACCTGCAAGACCTGGTGGCCGTCAGCCAGATCGACGCCCTCGTGATCCTGCCGTTCGAGTCCGACCCGCTCACCGCGCCCGTGGCCGAAGTGAAGGCCCAGGGCGTGTTCATCACCGTGGTGGACCGCGGCTTGATCGAGGAAGGCATCGAGGACATCTACGTCGCGGGCGACAACCCGGGCATGGGCCGCGTCAGCTGCGAGTACATCGCCGAGCGGTTGGGGAACCAGGGCAAGATCGTGGTGCTGCGTGGCATCCCCACGGTCATCGACGACCAGCGCTTCAACGCTTGCATGGAAGTGCTCGGCGCCACGGACATCGAGGTGCTCGACAACGCCTACGCCAACTGGAACCGCGACGACGGCTTCGAAGTGATGCAAGACTTCCTCGCGCGCTTCCCCGAGATCGACGCGGTGTGGGCGCAGGACGACGACATCGCGGTGGGCGTCATCGAGGCGCTCCGGCAAGCGGGCCGCGAGAACGAGATGTTCGTGGTCGGCGGCGCCGGCATGAAAGAGATGATCAAGCGCGTGCTGGACGGCGACACGCTGATCCCGGTGGACGTGCTCTACCCGCCGGCGATGATCGCCACCGCGATGGAGGTCACGGCGCTTCACTTCGAATCCGACGCCCCGATGCTGGGCACGTACATCCTGGACGCCACGCTGATCACGCCCGACAACGCCGAGCGCTACTACTTCCCGGGCTCGCCGTTCTGATCGCCTGACGATCCGGAGGGAACCACCGGGGCGGCGGGACGGATCCGCCGCCCCGGATCCACACCGGGAACCGCTTCGACACGGAAGGAGACGACATGGCTAGGCCGGTCACGCTGTTCACCGGTCAATGGGCCGACATGCCCCTCGCCCAACTCGCCCCGTTGGCCAAGGAGATGGGTTACGACGGCCTCGAGCTCGCATGCTGGGGCGATCACCTCGACGTGCGCCGGGCCGTGAGCGAGCCCACCTACGCCAAGGAGCGCCGCGAGCTGCTGGCCGATCATGGCCTCGCGCTGTACGCCATCGGGAACCACCTGGTGGGACAAGCGGTGTGCGACCGCATCGACGAACGCCACCAATCGATCCTGCCGCCGCACGTGTGGGGCGACGGCGACCCGGAAGGCGTGCGGCAGCGGGCCGCCGTTGAGCTGGCCGACACGGCGCGCGCGGCCAAGGCGCTCGGCGTCGGGGTGGTCACGGGGTTCACCGGCAGCCCTATCTGGCACTCGATCTACGCCTTCCCCCCGACGAGCCAGGAGTACTGGGAGCGCGGCTTCGAGGAGTTCGCGCGTCGCTTCGGACCCATCCTCGAGACGTTCGCAGACGTCGACGTGAACTTCGCGCTCGAGGTGCACCCCACCGAGATCGCGTTCGACATCGCCAGCGCCGAGCGCGCGCTGAAAGCCGTCGGCGGTCACGCCCGCTTCGGGTTCAACTACGACCCCTCCCACCTCGCCTACCAAGGCGTCGACTACGTCGGGTTCTTGCGGCGCTTCGCGCCACGCATCGTCCACGTCCACATGAAGGACGTGTGGTGGGGGCGCGGAGACGGCACCGCCGGGGTGTTCGGCGGACACACCTCGTTCGGCGATCCCGGACGCTACTGGGACTTCCGCAGCGTCGGCCGAGGCGACGTCGACTTCGAGGAGATCATCGTCGCCCTGAACGACATCGGGTACCAAGGCCCGCTGTCCGTCGAGTGGGAAGACAGTCGCATGGACCGCGTGCACGGGGCCAGCGAGAGCGCGGCGTACGTTCGCTCGCTCGACTTCGAGCCGCCGGCCGGCGCGTTCGATGCCGCGTTCGGACGGGAGGATGGCGATGCGTGAACCCGCCACCCGGCTGAAACTCGGCATGGTGGGCGGCGGTAAAGACGCCTTCATCGGGGCGGTGCACCGCATGGCGGCCCGCCTCGACGGAGCCTGGGAGTTGGTCGCCGGCGCGCTCTCGAGCACGCCCGAACGCTCGCTCGAGAGCGGCCGCGCCATCGGCCTGCCGCGCGTCTACCCGACCTGGGAGCAGATGCTCGAACGCGAGCGCGAACTGCCCGAGGGCGAGCGCATCGACGCCGTCTCCGTCGTCACCCCCAACCACATGCACTTCCCGGTCGCGAAGGCGTTCACCGAAGCGGGCTTCCACGTGGTGAGCGACAAACCGATGGTGCTGAATTCAGACCAAGCCACCGACCTGGTTCGCGCCGTCGACGCCGCCGGCACCGTCTTCGCGGTGACGTACAACTACACCGGCTACCCCATGGTGAAAGAAGCGCGGCGCTTGGTGCAGGAGGGCGCCATCGGCGACATCCGCAAGGTGATCGTCGAGTACAACCAGGGTTGGCTCGCGACCAAGCTCGAGGACACCGGCGCCAAGCAAGCCGAGTGGCGCACCGATCCCGCGCGCTCGGGCGTCGGCGGCGCCATCGGTGACATCGGCAGCCACGCGGAGAACCTCGTCGCCACCGTCACCGGGCTCGAGCTCGAAGCGCTCTGCGCCGACCTGACCACCTTCGTACCCGGCCGGCGCCTGGATGACGACGCCAACCTCCTGCTGCGCTTCCGCGGCGGGGCGAAGGGCGTGCTCATCGCCAGCCAGATCGAGGTGGGCGAGGAGAACGACCTGCGCATCCGCGTCTACGGTACCCGCGGCGGGTTGCTGTGGCGCCAGGAAGAGCCCAACGCACTGATCCACAAGACGCTGGAAGGACCGACGCGCGTGCTGACGCGCAACGGTGGCGGCTACTTGGGCGCTGCTGCGCAGGCGAACACGCGCCTGCCGTCGGGCCACCCGGAGGCGTTCATCGAAGCGTTCGCCAACGTCTACGCCAACGTCGCGGACGCCATCGTTGCGCGACGCGGCGCCGAGACCGGCGGCGCGCACGGCGGCGGTCTCGGTGGCGGTGCAGCCGCGTCGGACACGCTCCCGCCCGACTTCCCGACCGTTCGCGACGGCGCCAGAGGCGTCGCCTTCATCGAAGCGGCGGTGGCGTCCAGCGACTCCGACGCGAAGTGGACGCCCTTCACGGACCCCTCGCGCGGCCACGGAGGCTGATCATGGACCTTCTCCCTCGGCCGGAGCATCGTTTCAGCTTCGGGCTGTGGACGGTGGGCAACGTCGGGCGCGACCCGTTCGGCCTGCCCACGCGTCCCCCGCTCGACCCCGTAGCGAGCGTGGCGAAGCTCGCCTCGCTGGGTGCATGGGGCGTCAACTTCCACGACGACGACCTCGTACCTCCCGGGTCGAGCGCGCACGAGCGCGACCGCATCGTGCGCGAGTTCCGCCAGGCGCTCGACGACCACGGCATGGTCGTACCGATGGCGACCACCAACTTGTTCAGCGACCCGGTGTTCAAGGACGGCGCGTTCACCAGCGCCGACGCGCGCGTGCGGGCGTACGCCATCCAGAAGACGATGCGCGCGATGGACCTCGGGGTCGAACTCGGCGCGAGGACGTACGTCTTCTGGGGCGGCCGGGAGGGCGCCGAGGTGGACGGCGCGGGCAAGTTGCTCGACGCGCTGGCGTGGTACCGCGAGGCGCTCGACTTCCTGTGCGACTACGCCGTCGACCAGGGCTACGACCTGCGCTTCGCGCTCGAGCCCAAGCCGAACGAGCCGCGCGGCGACGCCTTCCTCCCCACCGTCGGCGCCGCGCTCGGGTTCATCGCCACGCTGGCGAAGCCGGAGATGGTCGGCGTGAACCCGGAGTTCGCCCACGAGACGATGGCGGGCCTCAGCTTCCCGCACGCGTTGGCCCAGGCGATCGACGCCGGCAAGCTCTTCCACGTCGACCTCAACGACCAGAAGATGGGCCGCTTCGACCAGGACCTGCGCTTCGGCGCCGAGAACCTCAAGACCTCGTTGTTCACCGTCATGCTGCTCGAGAAGCACTACCAAGGGCCGCGGCACTTCGACGCGCACGCGCTGCGGACCGAAGACGAGGAGGGAGTCTGGGCGTTCGCGCGCGGTTGCATGCGCAGCTACCTGATCCTCAAGCACAAGGCCGAGGCGCTCGAAAGCGACGCCGAGTTCCAGGGCCTGCTGGCCGGGTACCGCGTCGAAGACCCGGGCGTCCCCGCGTACCTGCCGTACGCGCGCGACGCCGCTTCGGAACTGAAGGATCACGCGTTCGACGTCGAGGCGCTGCGCCGCCGCGGACCGCAACTGGAGCGCATCGATCAGATCGTGGTCGACCACATCACCGGCGCGCGCTGAGGAAGGAGAAGAAGGCGCAGCCAGGAGACGAGGCGCGCGGGAACCGAACCGCGTGTGAACCGGACCCACCCCGGAGCCCACCAGGAGGTGCTTCATGCCCAACGGCGCAGGCGAACGCATCGTTATCGGTCTCGATGTCGGCACCAGCGGCGCGAAGGCGACGGCGGTCGACGAACGGGCCGTCGTGGTGGCCGAACACGAGGCCGGTTATCCCCTGCTGACGCCTCGACCCGGCTGGACTGAACAGTCGGCCGACGCTTGGTGGTCGGCCGCCACCACGGCCCTGGCCGAGGTGACGCGTGCTCTGCCGCGACCGCCGGAAGCGGTGGCGTTGACGGGCCAGATGCACGGCCTGGTCCCGCTCGACGACGCGGGCGCGGTCGTGCGCAACCCGATCCTCTGGAACGATCAGCGCACCGAAGACGCCGTCGCGGAGATCGAGATGGCGGTGCCGCGCGCAGAGTTGGTGACGCGAGGCGGCAACCCGGCCATCACCGGCTTCCAGCTCGCCAAGTTGGTGTGGCTTCGGCGGCACGAGCCCGACGTGTTCGCGCGCACGCGGACGGTGCTCTTCCCCAAGGACTACCTCACTTTCCGGCTGACAGGGGAGCGCGTCGCCGAACCGACCGACGCCTCCGGGTCCAACGCGTTCGACCTGCGTCAGGGCCGCTGGGACGACGCCATCCTTCGCGCGCTCGACCTCGACGTCGCCTTGTACCCGCGTCTGCTGGACTCGGACGCGGTGGCCGGGCGCGTGCTGCCCGAAGCGGCACGCTCGGCCGGCCTACCCGAGGGTGTCCCGGTCGTGACGGGGGCCGGCGACAACGCCGCGGCCGCCACGGGTCTGGGCATCGCGAAGGGCGTCTTGGGACGCGGGAGCGTCTCGTTGGGAACCTCGGGCGTGCTGCAGGCTCCGCTCGCGCGGCCGACGCCGGAACCGCAGGGACGCGCACACCTGTTCGCGCACGCCGACGGCGGCTACCTGCTGATGGGCGTGACCTTGTCGGCAGCGGGCAGCCTCGCCTGGCTCGAGCGAACGCTCTTCCCTTCCCACGACGCCGCCGCGCTGGCCGACCTCGCAGCCACGAGTCCCACCGGAGCCCATGGCGTGACGTTCCATCCGTACCTCGCAGGTGAGCGCACGCCGTACCTCGACGGCGACCTCCGGGGGGCGTGGCGGGGCCTGAGCCTGAAGGCGGACGCAGCCGACCTGGCACGCTCGGTGTTCGAAGGGGTGGCGTTCAGCCTGGGACACGCCTACGACGTGATGCGACCGCTATGCAGCCTCGAGATGCTCGTCGCCACCGGCGGCGGGAGCCGCTCGCGGTTCTGGGTGCAGCTTCTCGCGAACGTCCTGCATCTCCCGATCACGCGCTTGGCAGAAGAGCATGGAGCCGCATACGGCGCCGCGCTTCTCGCCTGGCGCGCGCTCGGTTCGGACGTACGGCCGCGCATCCCGGTCGCGGACGTCATCGAGCCGCAGCACGACCCGGCGTTGGAGGAAGCGTACCGGCGCTACCGCGAGCTCGCCCCACGCGACCGTCACGCGGAGGGGGCGGCCTAGGGGGCGGCCTAGCGCGCAGCCGGCTTCGCGCGCCAGTAGCGGGACAGGCGCACCACCGCGGTCTCGAGCGCCAACTCGGCGTCCCCCCCGCTCTTGCCGCGCACGTCCTGATCGAGAAGCTCGCCCAGCGCGTCGCGCAGCGCGGCTTCGTCGATGTCCGCCGCGAGTTCCAACGCGCGAGCGGCGGCCCGTGGCTTCGCGCGCAACACGGTCGCGGCCTGGGACGCGCCGACCCTGCGTGGCCGCTCGCGTTCGAGAAGCGCCACGGCCTTGGCGACGAGCTGGAACTGCCAGACCAGCGCGCCGAACACCCGCTGCGGGGCCTCGCCTTCGTCCAAAAGCTGCCGCGCGATGGCGAGCGCGCCCGCAGCGTCACCCGCCGCCACGGCCTCGATCATGTCGAAGGCGTCGTGCACGGCGGCTCGGTTCACCAACTGGCGCACGCGATCGCCGTCGTACTCCTCGTCGAGCGCCGCGAGCTTCTGGATCTCGGAAGCGATGCCCGCCGGGTCCTCGCCGAACAAGTCGGCCAACACGCCAGGAACCTCGGGGCGATGGCGAACGCCGGCGGCCTTGAGTTCCGCTGCGATCCATCTCGGCAGTTGCTCGAACCGTGGGGTCGGCAGGTGACGATGCTCACCCAGCTTCTCAAGCGCCCTCTGACGCGCGGGGGTGGCGTCCGGATCGAGCACCACCACGACGGCGCCGTCCGGCACTCGCTCGAGCGCCTTCATGACCTCGTTGCGCGGCTTCACGCCGGCCTGGCCCTGGAACGCCTCTGCGAAGTCCAGCAGCAGCGCCGCCTGGCCGAACAGCCCACCTTGCGACGCGAGTTCGAGCAGGTCGTCCGCGTTCAGCGCTTCTCCCACCTCGGTCACGTTGGCAGGCTCGACGCCGTGCTCGCGCAGCGCGGCGCGCCCGGCACGCCGGGTGAGGAACGGGTCGCCCGTGAACGCGATCACCACGGCGTCAGTTGGCCTGCATCACGCCTTCCACCGCGCACATCATCTCCTCGGCGGTGGCGTAGCGTTCGTCGGGGTCGCGCGCGAGCGCCTTGCGCAGCACGGGTTCGAAGGGAGCCGCGCCGCCCGAGAGCGGCGCCAAGGGCACGCGGTCGTCACCGGCGAGGTACCGAACGACCTGGCTGCCGTACGGCGGCGCGCCCGTGAGCATGTGATACAGCACCGCCGCGGCCCCGTACAGGTCGGAGCGCTGGTCGGTACGCACGCCCTGGAACTGCTCCGGCGCCATGTAGCTCGGCGTGCCCATGAGCATGTCCTGACTGGTGATGGCAGTGAGCCCCAAGTCCTTCGCGAACCCGAAGTCGGTCAGAAGCGCGCGCTCGCCCTTGACGAGGATGTTGCCCGGCTTGACGTCGAGGTGGATGACGCCTTGCGCATGCGCGTACGACAGGGCGGCGAGCACGTCGGCGATGATCTTCACGCTGCGGCGCGGACGGAGGGGTCCGCGTTCGAGCGCCTCTTCGAGGCTGACGCCAGGGCAGTACGCGTAGATGAGCGAGCCCTCTTCCGCCCCGAGCAGCGGCACGATGTTCTCGTGACGTAGCTTCCCGACCACGGCCGCCTCGCGCTCCAAGCGCTGGCGGAACACCGGGTGGAAGCCACGGAGGCTCTTCACCACGACCAGGCGATCTTTCCAGCGGGCGAGCTCGACCCGTACCGGGCCCTGCTCCGATAACACCCGCACCGTCATGAGCATCGTGAACAATCTATCACGCGCTTCCGGTATCGCTCCTGGCATCGTTTCGGCAGCCACCGCGCCGACCTTACCAGCGAGATGGCACCGGCCCGTCGACCGCCGTCACCACGCGTGGTCCACGACGACCGAGCGCGACTCTCACCGCGCCATGCTCGAGGGTCGTGAGCACCGCGGCGCCGTGGGCTTCGAGGCGTTCGATGACGGTCGGGTGCGGATGCCCGTAGCGGTTCCGGCCCACCGAGACCACCGCCAGCTGCGGCCGCGCGGCGCGAACCAACGCTTCGGACGTGCTGCCCCGCGAGCCGTGATGGCCGACCATCAACACGTTCACGGGCGGGACGGCCAAGCGCGGTTCCGTGTCGATCCCCAGGTCCCCCAGGAACACCGCGCGTGGCGCGCCGTCGAGCCAGAGCGCGAGCGCGACGGAGGTCTCGTTCGGCGCGGACGCCACCTGGCCGCTCGCGTCCGCGCCGGGGTTCAGGACCTCCAGCACGGCCGCGGACGCGCCCCGGGCAGCGCCCCTTCCGACGTGGATGCGCTCCCCGCGACGTACCTGTTGGACGCGCGCGCCTCGCGCCTCCGCAAGCGCGCGCAGCCGATCGTCCAGCGGCACGCCAGGCGCGGGCGGTCCGGTCGCCAAGACCGACACGGGAACGCGCTCCAAGATCGGGATCAGCCCCTCGATGTGATCGGCGTCCGGATGCGTCGCGACGACCAGGTCGAGACGATGGACCCCGAGCGCGCGCAGGGCGGGGATCACGACCCGCGTGCCCACGTCGTAGTCGGAGAACGGCGTTCCGCCACCGTCGATCAGAGCTGCCGCCTTACCGGGCAGACGCAGCAGCACCGCGTCGCCTTGATCGACGTCGAGGTACCAGACGTCCGGAGGGCTCCACCGCGCCGGCACGGCCCAGGTGGTGACGCCCGCAGCGAGCCCGACCGTCAACGCGTGCCGCGCTCGAAGAAGCCCGTGCGTCCAGGCCGCGAGCGCCAGCACCGTCGCCGCCCAACAGGCGTGGCCCAGCCAACCGACCTCGCCCCATGCGAGCGACGGCAAGCGTTCGCCCAGCGCCGCCACGGCCAGCAACGCTTCGGCCAGGACGCCGGTCACGCGGTTCACCACGGCCGCCAGCGGCAGCGCGACGAGGCCGACCACGCCGGCGAGGAACCCGAGGGGGACCAACAACCCCGCCAACGGCACCGCCACCACGTTGACCACGGCGGACGCCAGTGGCACCGCTCCGAACGAACCGGCAACCAACGAGAGGCTCGGGAGTTGCGCGGCAACGCTGGCCGCTCCCCCCATCAGGGCGGCGCGCCGGACCCCGGACCAGGAGAGCCGCCGGCCCCTTTCTCCCTCAAGACCCGTCGACGGCGCGACGGGCGGTATCCGCGCCAACCACGGCGGCAGGAAGACGAGCATGCCGGCAACGGCCAGGTACGACAGTTGGAACGAAGCGTCGAACAGCATCTGCGGCGCCTGCAGAAGGCCCACCGTCGCGGCCAGCCCCAGCGCCGTCCACGGCTCCACCCGGCCCGTCCCGAACGCCAACCCGACGAGCACCGCCAGCGCCATCGTGGCGGCGCGCAGCACGCTCGGCGAGGGGCCGACCAGCCCCACGAACCCGACTGTGACGAGCATCAGCGCGGGGTAGCGGCGCCTTCCCAGCGGCGCCAGGAGCCGGCCGACCGCGGCCAGCAAGACGCCGACATGAAGCCCGGAGAGAGCGAGCACGTGGGCTAGGCCGGCGGCTGCGAAGCGCTCGCGCAACGTACCCAGGTCGCCCCTGTCGCCCAGCGTCATCGCCGCCATCAACGCTGCGGCTCGATCGGGCAGTCCGCGCCGCACCCCGGCCAGCAAGCGCTCGCGCAGCGGCACGCTCGCGTCCCTTCGGGTGACCTGCTGAACGAGCAAGCGCCCCGACACGCCGCGCCGCCGCAGGTAGGCGGCGTAGTCGAACCCGCCGGGGTTGCGCTTGCCTTCCACTGCCTCCACGACGCCCACGAACTCCACCTCCCCCGTGGGCAGCACGCCACCGTCGACCTCCCTGACGTCCCCGCTCGCCACCAGGGTCAGCCGCGTTCGCACCGGCGTGCGCGCCACCAGCACATCGCCATCCGAGGTGCCGCGCCACGGCATCGCACGGCCGACCAGCGGCGCGACGGGGTCCACCCGGGTCGAGTAGGTCCAGACGGCGTAGCGGACGGCCCCGACGCATGCCGCCACCGACAGGAGCAGGAGCCAGGCCGGCGCCGAACGCGACGCGTAGCGCACCCCGGCGAGGCCCGCGGCCGATGCTGCGACGGCGATCGCCCACACGGGTGGAAGCACGTCGGCAGCGACGATGCCGGCAGCAAGGCCCAGCGCGACCGGCAGCGGCCAGGGTACGAACGGTGCGGTGTTCCCCTCACCGGGCCCGGCGCTGCCTCCGCCCGGTGCACCGGCTGCATCGGCACGGTCCTGCGTGGGGCGACGCGCGCGCTCCCCGGGCGTCTGCGCGACCGTCACAGCGACACCAACGGACGCAACCGCTGAAGGGTGCGCGGCCCGATGCCCGGCACGATCGTCAGGTCGTCGACGCGCGCGAAGGGTCGGTGCGCGACGATGCGCGCGGCGATGGCCGGACCGATGCCGGGCAGCGCCTCGAGCGCCTCGACGCTGGCCGAGTTGAGCGACACCCGCTCGACGCCCGTGCTCGCCGTCAGCGCCGGCACCTGCACGACCTCACCGTCGGTGAGCGGATCGGCCACGGCGACCAGCGAACGAGCGGCCGCCGGCAGGAAGCCGCCGGCCACCTCGATCAGGTCCGCGACGCGCGCGCCGAACGGCAGCGTGTACGCCCCGGGTCGAGCGACCTGTCCCTCGACGGAGACCACCACGTCGGGCCGCTCGAGGAACACCGCGCCGGCGCGCGGCAGGTAGCGCTGCGACATCGCGATGAGGCCAAGGAGAACGCAGGCGCCGGCCAACGCGGCGGTGAGGCGGTCGGGGCGCCCGTCGAGCATGGCTCACGCTAACGACGCGACCGGAGCGCGCGTTGCACGCTCCGGTCGAATGTGGTGCGGGTCTGGGTTCGCGCCTAGGCCGGCGCGGCGATCACGTCGATCACGCCCCGCCCGGCCGGCGAGCCGTGGCCTAAGTTCGTGTCAGCGCGCGGCGGCGTAGTTCTTCGCGACAGCGCCCCAGTCGACGACGTTCCAGAACGCCTTGATGTAGTCGGGCCGGCGGTTCTGGTAGTGCAGGTAGTAGGCGTGCTCCCAGACGTCCAGACCGAGGATCGGCGTGTCGCCCTTCATGTACGGCGAGTCCTGGTTGGCGGTGGAGTAGAGCTGCAACGCTCCGCTCCCGTCGACGACCAGCCACGCCCAGCCCGACCCGAAGCGGCCGGCCGCGGCGGCGGAGAACTGCTCCTTGAACGCGTCGAAGCTGCCGAACTTGGCGTCGATGGCGCCGGCTAGGTCACCGCTGGGCGCGCCGCCGCCGTTCGGGCTCATCACCGTCCAGAAGAGGCTGTGATTGGCGAACCCGCCACCGTTGTTCTGCACGGCCGTGCGGATGTCCTGCGGAACCGCGTCGATACCACGGAGCAGCTCTTCGATCGACTTCGAGGCGAGCTCCGGGTGCTTCTCGATCGCAGCGTTGAGGTTGTTGGTGTACCCGGCGTGGTGCTTATCGTGGTGGATCTCCATCGTGCGAGCGTCGATGTTCGGTTCCAACGCATCCTTGGGGTACGGCAGATCGGGCAGCGTGAAAGCCATGGTTCCGTGCTCCTTTCGAATCGGTTCGGGGCGGACCTGGTGTCCGCCGGTCGCTCGGCGCCATCACCGACGCGAACGCGGTCCGGCGTTCCCAGGCGTCGAGAACGAGTCTAGCAGAGGCCGCGGACCGTTCCTGGAGCCGAGCCTACAGCCACGCCGACCTGGAGTGCGCGGCGCGCGTGCTGGACGCGCGCGGGCACGGACGGGTCAAGCCCGCGCGCCGGCACGAACGGCGCATGCACGCGCGCCCGGACCGACGGATCACGCACGCGCGTCACACGCGCACGACCACCCGGCCCATGACGCGCCCCGCGAGGATCTCCTCGATCGGGCCCTCGAGTTCTTCGAGCGTCACCTCACGCACCATGCCAGGCAGCGCCAGCTGGTCCCGCAGCCGCCAGGGCCCCGCAAGGCGCTCCCAGGTGTCCAAGCGTTGCTGGCGAGGCGTGTGCTCGGTGTCGACGCCCAGCAGCGCCACGCCGCGAAGGATGAACGGGAACACCGTCAGCGCCACGTCCGCGCCGCCCACCAGGCCACACGCTGCAACCGCCCCACCCACCGCGGTGCTCTTGACGAGGTTCGCCAGTGTCGAGCCGCCGACGGTGTCGATGCCGCCGCCGTACGTGGTCCTGAGCATCGGGCGGTCGGCGGCTTCGGCGAGTTCCTCGCGGCCGATCCGGCGCGCCGCGCCCAACGCGCGTAGCAGCTCCTCCGCTTCGGGCTTGCCCGAGCTCGCCACCACCTCGTAGCCGGCGCGTGCCAGCAACGCGACCGCCATGGTCCCGACGCCGCCCGAGGCGCCCGTCACCACGAACGGACCCAACTCCGGACCGGCGCGGACGCTGGCGAGGCGCTCGAGGGCGATCGCCGCCGTGAACGCCGCCGTGCCCAGTGCCATGGCCTCGCGCGCGTCCATGCCGGTCGGCAGCGGTACGAGCCACTCGCCTGGCACGCGGATGTACTCCCCGAAGCCACCGGGCGTGTTCATGCCCAGGTCGTTCCCGGTGCACAGCACCTCCTGGCCGGGCGTGAAGCGCGGGTCGCGGGACGCCACGACCTCGCCTGCCGCGTCGATGCCGGGCGTGTGCGGGAAGGTCTTGGTGACCCCGCGGTTCCCACTGGCGGACAACGCGTCCTTGTAGTTCAGCGCCGAGTAGCGCACGCGCACGGTCACGTCGTGGTCTGGAAGCGCATCGAACGGCACCCTCGTCACGCTTCTGCGGGCGACACCATCTTCGACCTCGACGCGTAACGCCCGGTACTCGGCGGGCAACGATGGAGTGCGGAACGCTGAAGTGCTCATACGCCATGCTAGCCGCACGCGACGCCGTCACCCGCCCCGCGTCCGGTAGACTGCGCTCCATGAACCCGCAGCGCCTCACCCTGATCACCATCGTCATCGCCGTGCTGGTCGTAGCCGGCGTGTTGATCGCGCCCCGCCTCGGTGGGGCAGCCGCCTCCGGCGAGATCGACTACGCGGCGCAGCCCGTCGCCGGTTCGCCCGACGCGCCGGTGAAGGTCGCGGTCTTCTTCGACTTCCTGTGCCCGCATTGCGCCTCCTTCAGCGAGACGGTCACGCCGATCATCAAGCGCGAGTTCGTCGACACCGGAACCGCCAGCCTGTACTTCCTGAACTTCCCGGTCGTGGACGCCGCGCGTTCGCGCGCGCTTGCCGTGCTTGGCGAGTGCGTGTACCAGCAGGACAACGACGCGTTCATCGAGCTCGAGCCGATCATGCTCCGGGCGCAGAACGAGTTGGGGAACATCGGGCGCGCCACCGACATCGCGCTGACGTACGCGCCCACGCTCGACGAAGCCGCGCTTCGCACCTGCGTGAACGAGTCGCAGACCGCCGACGCCGTCGACGCCGACGTGGCGGCCACGCGGACCTTCGGTCTCACTGGTACCCCGTCAGTGATCGTGAACGGGACGGTGGTATCGAACCCCACCCTCGCGAACGTGCGCCGGGCGATCGAGAACGCCGCCGAGAACTGAACCCGTGCGCGCGCCGCTGATCTACCCGGCCTGGCTGACGGCGGTCGTCGCCATGGCAGGCAGCCTGTACTTCAGCGAGGTGCGGCTGTTCGTGCCCTGCACCCTGTGCTGGTACCAGCGCATCTTGATGTACCCGCTGGCGATCGTCCTCGCCATCGCCAGCTACCGGCAGGACCGCGGCATCGTGACCTACGCCCTGCCCCTCAGCCTGTTCGGCATGGTGGTGGCGGGCTACCACGTGATGGAGCAGAAGATCCCCGGCTTCGGCAGCGCCGTGCTGTGCCGCGCCGGCGTGCCGTGCACGGTGCAGTACATCAACTGGCTGGGTTTCATCACCATCCCGGTGCTGTCGCTAGTGGCGTTCACCATCATCAGCGCCTTGCTGATCGCCACCGCTCGTTCGCGCCGCGGCTGACGCGGCCGACGCGCCTGCCGCGGGAGCGTGCTCGTCTTCCCCGTCACGCGTGACGAACCCTGCGGCCCACATCCACCACAGCCACCACCCCTTGGCCGGCCGGTACGCGAGCACGACGGTCGCGATCCCCGTGCCGATCAGCAACCACTCCAGGCCGCGGAAGAGCCCGCGGCTGGCGATCGCCACGACGGCGACGGCTACCACCACCACGACGGCGAAGACGTACGCGACCACCATCGCGCCCAACCAGGAGCCGACGTCGCGCTCGAAGCGCACGCCGCAGCGGCGGCACGTCGGCCGTACGCGGTAGAGCGAAACGAACACGCCGCCTTCGCCGCAGGACGGGCACCGGCCCGCCGTGGCGCGCAGCATGGCGCGCATGTCGCGCCAGCGCGAGCGCGGCCTGTCGCGCTCGGCGGGCGATCGGGTCGCTTCGCTCACGGCTCGGCGGAGCGCCGCACCTCGTCCGGACGTTCGGGCGCCCGGAACCGCGCCTCGAAGCGGTCGCGGAACTCGTCCCAGTCGGCCTCGCCGTGCTCGCGCCCTTGCTCCTCGCACCACATCAGGAACGGCACCATGTACGAGCGCGCGAACCGGAGCTCCTCTTGGAAGATGCGGGCGCTCAGCCCGCCTTCGGCCAGGAAGCCGGTCTCGGTGTACGCCGCCAGCGCGCGCTCGAGGTCATACGGCACCCGGCGGAACTCGGGCTGCCAGGCGCCGTCTTGCCGTTCCAGCACCAGATAGTGCGCGCGCGCGTCACCATCGAACGAGGCGCCTACGGCGCCGGTGTTGAGCACCGTGTACCTGCCCCAGCGCATCAGCAGCGGGCGGTGCGTATGCGAGCCGATCAGCACGTCCGCCGGGTGGGATTCGGTGATCTCGGAGATGAGTTCCGGCGTGAGGTTGCGACCGTAGCCTTCGCGGTAGTGTCGCGGGCTTCCGTGCGAGATGAGGACCGACGGCGCCCCCTCGATGGTGACGCGCAACGTCATGGGGAGGCGCTTGAGGCGCTCGAGCCATCCCGCACCGTGCACCTGCTCGGCAGCCAAGCGCGTGCTGCTCCAGAACGGATCGGTGAACCACGGCTCGCCGAGCTCGCTTCTCCGTTCCAGCACGATCGCCATCAGGTCGTCGTGGTTGCCGAGCGTGGCATCGCCCAGGTAGGGTTCCAGCCGCTCGAGCACCTCGACGCTGGACGGCCCGCGGTTGACGCTGTCGCCGTTCACGACGACCCGGTCCACGCCGATGCGCTCGATGTCTTCGAGCACGGCTTCGAGCGCTGGAAGGTTGGCGTGAACGTCAGCGAGAACGGCGATGCGCACGAAGGTGAGTCTACCAACCGCGGGCGGCCCACCGCCGGGACCTACCTCGACTCGCGCGCCAGCGCCTCCGTCACCGCGCGCCGCATCGCTTCGACCGGGGCTTGCCGTCCGATCCACGCCTCGAACGCCAAGGCGCCCTGCCACACCAGCATCGCCACGCCGTTCTGGTTCCGCAGCCCCGCGGCCTCAGCCAACGCCAGCAGCGGTGTGCGCGCGGGCCGGTACACCAGGTCGACGATCACGGCGGATCTCGACAGGTCGCGAACCATGACGCCTTGAGGCAGTGGGCTGCCATCGGGGGCGGGCCCGCCCGCCATGCCCACCGATGTCGTGTTCACCACAAGATCGAAGCGCGGCACCGCGGCCGCGACGTCCAGCGTGGGCAGCCACCGCGGCGGCGCGGCCCCGTGCGGTCCTGCCGCCCGTTCACCCGCCAAGTCGGCGACCAGCCGGCGCGCGCGCTCTTCACTGCGGTTCACGACCAACACGCTGGCCCCCGAGCGCGTCAGGGCCCACGTCACCGCGCGGGCGGCGCCACCCGCTCCCAGCACCAGGCAGGTCCGGCCGGCAGGGTCGAAGCCTGTCTCCGACAGCGCCGTCAAGAAGCCGGGCGCGTCGGTGTTCCGACCGACCAGCCTGGGCCCGTCCTTGACGATGGTGTTCACGGCGCCGATGGCGCTCGCCTCGTCGTCCACTTCATCGACCAGCCGTAAGGCCGCCTGCTTGTGCGGCACCGTGACGTTGGCGCCGAGGAACCTCGGCTCGCGAAGCGTGCGCACGGCCGCTGGCAGCGCTTCGGGGCGCACGTCCAGCGCCTCGTAGGAGGCGTCGATCCCGAGCGCGCGGAAGGCCGCCTGGTGCATCACCGGGCTGAGCGAGTGGCCGGCGGGGTGCGCCAACAGCACGACACGTGCCTCGACCGGCGGCTCCCCTTCGCGCATCAGGCCGGAGCCGCTGCCGACCCGACTGCTGCGGCCTCGCGCCGTAGCACGGTGATGGCGTGCTCGATCTGGGCGTCGTCGACCTGATGATGCATCACGAGGCGCACGGCGTCGGCCGACACGTGGTTGAAGCGCACGCCAGCGGCCTCGCAGCGGCGCGCGAACGCGGCCGCGTCGCGCACGCGTAGGTAGACCATGTTGGTCTGTACCCGCGCTAAGTCCACCTGGATCCCAGCCGCGTCCGCCAGGCCCTCCGCCAGTCGCTTGGCACGCGCGTGATCCTCGTGAAGCCGCTGTGGCATGGTGTCGAGCGCCACGATGCCGGCCGCGGCGAGCACACCGGCCTGGCGCATGCCGCCACCGAGCATCTTGCGGTACCGGTGCGCTTCGGTGAGGAACGCGCGGGAACCAAGCAGAACGCTGCCCACCGGCGCCCCGAGGCCCTTGCTGAGGCAGATCGACACCGAGTCGAAGCCGCGACACACCTCGTCGATGCCCACGCCAAGGGCAGCCGCGGCGTTGAACGCCCGAGCGCCGTCGAGGTGGATGGGGAGCCCCTCCTCTCGCGCCACCTGCTGGATGGCGCGCTGCGTCTCGAGCGGAACGACGGTGCCGCCGGCGCGGTTGTGGGTGTTCTCGAGCGAGATCAACCCCGTCGGCGACTGGTGCACGCTGCGGTGCACCGCTGCGCGGACGTCCTCGGGCGTCGGAGTTCCTGCGGGCGCGGGCACCAGCCGTGGCAGCAGACCGCCGATGACCGCCATGGCGCCAGGTTCGTACTCGTAGACGTGCGCTCCCTCGGGACAGATCACCTCGCTGCCGCGCTTGGTATGTACCGCCAGCGCGACCTGGTTGCTCATCGTCCCGCTTGGCACGAACAGCCCGGCTTCGAACCCGGCCATCTCGGCCAACTTCGCCTGCAGCCGGTTCACGGTGGGGTCTTCGAAGTAGACGTCGTCGCCGACGGGCGCCGCGGCCATGGCGGCACGCATCGCGTCGGTGGGGGTCGTGACGGTGTCGCTGCGGAGGTCGATGGGGAGCATGGCGCATTCTAGCGCCGGGCCCTCACGCCAGGCCGGCGCCGTCCAACCAGGTCCGGAACGCTTCCAGACCCTGCGCGTACATGGCCTCGCGGCGCTCCTTCTTGCCTTCTCCCTTGCGCTTGGGCGCGTTCGGGACGAGGCCCCAGTTGGCGTTCATCGGCTGGAACCCTTCCGGGTTGGCCGTGGCGAGGTAGCGCACCAGGCCGCCGAGCATGCTGCTCTCCGGCGGCACCACGGGTTCGCGATCGAGCGCGCGCAGCGCGGCGTTGGTGCCTGCCAGCCAACCCGTGGCCGAAGACTCCAGGTAGCCCTCGGTGCCGGCCAGCACCCCGGCGGTGAAGAGCCGCGGATGATCGCGGAAGTCGAGGCTCGGCCCGAGCAGCCGCGGAGCCGCTAGGTAGGTGTTGCGGTGCATCACCCCGTAGCGCACCACGTCGGCCTCGGCCAGGCCGGGGATCGACTGCACCACCGTCTTCTGGTCGCCCCACTTGAGGCCCGTCTGGAACCCCACCAACGACCACATCTGGCCGAGCGCGTCTTCCTGCCGCAGCTGCGCCACGGCGTGGAAGCGCTCGCCCGTCTCCGGGTGCTCGAGCCCGACCGGTTTGAGGGGGCCGAAGCGTGGGGTGTCGATCCCACGCCTGGCGATCTCCTCGATCGGCATGCAGCCTTCGAAGAACTCGAGGTTCTCCCAGTCGTGCGGCGTGTGCGACCGCGCCTCGCTCAGCACCTGGTAGAAGCGCTCGTACTCGTCTTCACGGAACGGCAGGTTGATGTAGTCGGCCGCCTGGCCGTAGCGACCCTTGCGGTACGCGATGCTCATGTCGATGCTGTCGAACGCGATCACGGGCGCGGCGGCGTCGTAGAAGCCGAGGAACTCGGTCCCGACGAGGTCGCGGATCGACGCCGCCAAGGCGTCCGCGGTGAGGGGGCCGGTCGCTAGCACCACGATGCCTTCCGGAACTGCCTCCACCTCGCCTTCGCGCACGGTGATCCGGGGCTCGGCGCGCACGCGCTCGGTGACGGCGCGCGCGAACGCCGCGCGGTCTACCGCCAGCGCTCCGCCTGCCGGCACGCGGTTCGCCACGGCGCTGGTCATCACCACGCCGCCGGCGGCCAGCATCTCGGCCTGCAGCAGGCCCTTGGCGTTGCTTGCTCCCTCGCCGCCGAAGCTGTTCGAGCACACCATCTCCGCGAAGTCGCCCGTGGCGTGCGCCGGGGTCAACTTGCTCGGCCGCATCTCCAGTAGGTCGACGTCGACGCCGAGACGGGCGGCGGCGAGGGCGGCCTCGCTGCCCGCCATGCCGGCCCCAACGACGGTGATGCGGGGCGAACGCGCGCGAACGGCACGGCCTGCGCTGCCTTCGCCGGAATCGGGGTAGGGGCGAGA
Source organism: uncultured bacterium (assembly GCA_964582795.1). GTDB lineage: Bacteria > Deinococcota > Deinococci > Deinococcales > Trueperaceae > CAZACZ01. Next base: position 14,614 of record CAZOTV010000009.1, on the reverse strand, counting down.
TCGCTCGTCGGACACGCGCTACAGACTAGCACCGCGGTCGGCTGCGACCCGTTCGCCCACGACCTCGCCCACCGAGTGCCCAGCCAGCCACGCCAGCGCCGCGCTGTAGAAGCGGGCGTCGCGCCAGTACGCGTTGTGCGCCGTGAACGGCTCCCAGCGCGGAAGCGTCACGACCCGGTCCACGCGGTAGTGCAGCAGACGGTCGCTGAGCGGGTCGGCAGGGGCGTGAACGTGCAACCAGGAAACGTGGGCGAACGGAAGCCGGTACGGCGCGAAGGCGTAGGGGCCGTAATCGCGCTGGTTGCGCCGCCTGCGCACCCCATGGAAGTACGAGAGCAGTTGGGTGCGCACCGCCTCGCCTTCCGCGGGCCGTTGGCGGAAGAAGTAGGCCACCTTGTCGAGCGGCGAGCCGAACGTCAACAGGCCGCGGACACGCTCGAGGGGAACCGGCCGGTGGCGCGAAGTTCGCGCCAGCCGGTCGAGCAGGTCCAGCGCGATCACGCTGCCGAGGGAGTGCCCCGCCAGGTAGACGGCTTCGTACCCGGATGCTCGTGGCGCCGCCCCGCCAGGTTCGGCTGGTCGTCCGTCGGCCGTGCGCAGCGAGGGTGCCGCGCTTTCTACGCCGGCGTCACGTCCCGGCCCGGTGGGGTTCGCCGCCTCGGGTTTCAACAGGTCTTCCAGCATGCGCTGGCCCTCGTCGAGCACGGCCCGTCGCGTGCGAGCGCGGCTCGAGATACGGTCGCTCGTCACGTACAGAGCGATGTCGCCCACGTGGCTCGACAACAGCGACCGGGCTGCGACGCCAGCCACCAACGCCGCGACGCCGATGGCCACCCCCGGCTCGGCCAGCAGCACCACCAGGGCCTCGACGTACCGGGCGAGCACCGGCCGCGCCCACCACGCGACGCCCGCGGTAGCGCTCAGCGCGAGGGCGAACGTGACCGTGCCTGCGCCCGCCCAGCGTTTCGCGGCGGCGCCGTACATGCCGCTCCAGGTCGTGGCGCCGGCGCGGCGATGACGTCGGCGTACCGCGACGGACTCCAGCGCCGCCAGCACCACGTCGCGCCCGAGCGCCAAGGTCGCGATGGCGAAGCATGCGAACACGACCAACGCGGCGGCCGTCGCGAGCGACCCCACCTGTGGCAAGAGCGCGGCGGCGTCCCGCGTTGCCGCCAACGCCGCCCCTCCTCGCGCCACGGCCGCCAGAGCGGCGACCACGAGGCCCGCCGCCACCGCCGCGAGCGAGGTGACCCAGACCAACTGGCGCACCACCGCCGGCCACGCCTTGCCCACGCCGTGAGACAGAAGGAACGGCAGCTGCCGTCGGAAGTCGAGCCCCGCCAGTGCCGTGCCCAGTAACCATGTGAAGGTCGCGAGCGCGCCGATTCGCCCCAGCGCATGCTCGGCCCAGTGGTACTCGAGCAGGTCGACTTCGTCGAACGGCAGGCCGAGTCCGTCGCCGTCGACGCGCACCACGGCGCGCGGCCTTCCTGCCAAGTACACTGTCGCCGGCCGCATGGTGGCCGGCTTCGCGCTCTCTGGTCGGCCCCGTTCCGAACCGGCCCGCGTTCGCTCTCCCGCTCCTGCTCGGACCGGTTCTCGGGCGTCTTCTCGGGTTCGTCCTGCCGCCCGTGCAACCGCCGCCTGCACCAACCCTTGCGCGAACGCGCCGAGCGTGCGGAACGGTGGTTGGTCGCCGATACCGTGGATCACCACCACGGCCGCGCGGCGGCGCGGATTCCCCCCGGGCATGGCGCAGTGTACGTGTTGCCGCGCGGCGCGGGCCGTACACTCGCCCCATGAACGATGCGCTCGACCAAGCCGTGGCGTTCCAAGACGCCATCGAGCACAACCACTGCTGGGGGTGCGGACCCCACAACGCCGCCGGTCTGCGGCTCAAGAGCCGGTGGCACGGGGACGTCGCCGTCGCCCTCTTCACACCTGCCGAGCACCACACGGCGGCGCCCACCCACGTCGTGAACGGCGGCATCCTCGCCACCGCGGTCGATTGCCACGCCGTGTGCACCGCCATGGCGGACGCCTACCGGCGCGAGGGGCGCACCCTGGGCGAACCGCCCGGCATCTGGTACGCCACCGGCAAGCTCCAGGTCGAGTACCTGAGCCCGACCCCGATCGGCAGCGAGTTGCGCCTCACCGCCCGGGTCGAGGAGCGGTCCGCGCGGCGCACCACGCTTAGGTGCGCCGTCGA
>CAZOTV010000009.1:0-12305 GCA_964582795.1 uncultured bacterium | reverse complement strand
TGACCGAGCCGGTCTGACCGAGCCGGTCTGACCGAGCCGGGGCGACGGGTCAGGCGTGACGGGTCAGGGAATGGCCCGCGCGCGGAGACCTTCGCCCGGGGTTCCGGACCGCTGCTCCTACAGGAACGACTTCCGGCGCGGCCGCATGCCGCGCAGCAGCCAAAGGACGATCGCCAGCAACACGAGACTCCCGGCGGCCAGCAGCACGATCACGTGATGGCGAAGCGACAGCGACACCAGGTCGCCAGGCAGCTGCGCCGCGGCGTAGCGCGCCAGACCGGCCAGCGTGCCGAAGACGCCTTGCGACTGCGCGCCGGCGGGCATGGCAGCCTCGGCGGGTAGGGTGCGCCGCAGCACGTCGAACGTGAGCGCACCCGGCGCGGCCCCCGCGGCGATCGCGAGGCCGGCGTTCACCAACCGCAGCGCGCCGCGCGAGAACCCGATGACCAACGCCAGCATCACCAACGCCAACACGCCTGCGAGCCAGGTGTACGTCCGGTAGCGCTGGTGGGCCCTAGCGGTGTACCCATCGATGAGCGGACCCACCTGCCGTACGCGCTCGGCCTGCTCGGGACGCGTGAGTTGCGCGGCGGCGAGCGCGCTGCCGCCCTCGTAGGCGCGCTGCGCCAGCGCGTCGAGCACGGCGTCGTTCGCCTGCTCGGGCGTGAGGCCGGCCAACTGCGACGCCGGCAACAGGCCGCTCAGTGCGTCACCCTCGGCTTCCTCGCCCGCGAGCACCGCTTGCGCTTCCTGCAGCCGGGCGGCGATCTCGCTCGTGCGACCGAGCAGCAGCGTCGCGAACAGCTCGTGTGCTTGCGCGCGAGCGATCACGTTGGCGCCTTGCTCGAGCCGCGTCCGCAGGTTGACGTTGGTGACGAGGGCGAGCGCAGCGTCGATGCCTTCGTCCATCACCGTCGTGGCGAGCTGATCGACGACGGCGACGCCGATCTCGCGTGCAGTCATGCGCTGAAGCGCGGCGGGTTGCTCGTACACGAACACGCCCACGACCGGCTGCACCGGCTGCCCGGGGTTGGCGGCCGCCTGCGCGGGCCAATCCGCCAGGCGCGAGCCGTCGTCGAGCCCGGAGGGCAACAGCTCGGCTTCGAGCGCGCCTCGCAGCAACGACGCGACCGGGCCGTCAAGCGCTCGCTGCACCTGGCCGCGCAGGTCGGGCTCGGTCACGAGCGCGAGCACGTTCTCTTCGCCGCCCGTCACGAGCCGATCGGCCAAGACCCCGGAGATGCGCCCGATGGCTTGGTCGACGGTGAACGTCGGGATCTCCGTCGCGTCGGCAACGACCTGGAGCCCAGGAAGGAGCGTCAGCGGCTGACCGGCCTCGTACGAGGCCCCGGCGCGAACGCCGAGGTTCGCGCTGTCGGCGCTGGGAAGCAGCGTCAAGCGCAAGATCCCCCGAACGATCTCGACGCCGCGCGATTCCGACGCCAGGCGCGCCTGTGTGAAGGTGAGCGTGCCGAACATCACGGCGAGCGCAAGGATCACGGCGGCGAGCCAGACCACGTCGCGCTGCCAAGCCGGTTGTCGATCGTTTCGATACATCGTTCGCCATCCTCCGGATGCGTGGCTGCGTCGAAAGCGTACCTGACCGCGATGAGCGCTTGCCGAGTGGCGGCGGCGGTCGGTTCGCCACCTTACCGCGTCGGACGCGGCGGGCGGCGCGTACCATGGTGGCATGCCGAGCCGCCCGAGCGTCGTGGTCATTCCCCTGCTCGGGGCGTTCCATGCGCGTTACCCCCAGTACAACGTGGTCCACGTCCGCGAGGCGGCGCGTGCCGTTAAACCCGACGCCGTCGCGTTGGCGCCGCTCGCGCCTGGTGCGCTGGGCGGGCCCGCCTGGCAGGACACCGAGGAGGTGGCGCTGCCGCATACCGTCGTGCCCTGGGCGAGGTCGTTGGGCTTGCCGCTCTATGAGGTGGGGTGCGATCCGAACGACCCCGGAACGCCCGGCGGCCCGGATGCGGCGCTCGAAGTCGGGCGTTTCCGTGACTACCTCGAGCTCTTCGACGCGGGCCGCGAACGTCTGCGCGCCGTGGACGCCGCGCTGGAGCCCGTTCGCGAGCTCCTGGCCCGGCCCCTCGACGCCACCTCCGTCCGGACGCAACTCCTGCCGGCGATCCGCACCTACCAGGCCGAGCGCGTCGCCGTGCTCGAGGAGGGACCTGGCACGGGTTGGCTTGCCGAACGCGCCGAGCGCATGGCCGAGCGCGTCGCGGCGCTTCCGCACCAGCGCGTCGCGTTGCTCGCGAGCGCCGACGACACGCCGGCACTCGAAGACGCACTCGCGCGGCGCGTGCGGGTCGAGCCCGTTCCCGACCACCTTCCCGACGCCGGTCAGGAAGCCCACGAGCGAGCGCTGCTCGACACCGCGATGCGGGGCGACGTCGCCGACCCGGGGGCGCTGCTCGAGCGGCTGCGCGAGCTGTCGTCGCCCGAGGCGCGTTATCACGAGGCGAACTTGCTGCTCCTACACGGCCATCCGGCGGAAGCGCTTGAGCGCCTCGAGGCGGCGTCCCGTGACGACTTCCAGGAACCGTACTACCTGCCCGGCTTCCTGCTCGCGCGGCTCGGTCAGCTCTACGACCTCGATGGCCGGCGTGAGGCCGCGTTGCGCGCCTACCGCGGGGTGCTCGCTTTGAGCTTCGCGCCGGCCGAAGCGCTCGAGGCTGCGCGGGCCGGCCAGCAGGCCGCGTTCCGCCTCCCCGACGCCTGAACCATGCGTCGACTCCCGCTCTATCGCGCCGACCTGCCGTTCACCTACGCCTTCGGACGCTTCGCCGTGCTCGAAGCGATCACGTACCTTCCGCGCGCGGTCCGCCGCGTCGTGACGCACGGCGACCTGCCTCGCGAGCAGGTCGAGCGGCTCGAGCGCGCGTGCTCGGATGCGCACGTTCCGTGCGAGCGCGACGACGCGACGGTCGAGCGTCTGAGGCGCAAGGCGACCGTGCTCTCCTTCGCGGTCGTGGAGAAGGTCGACCAGCGCTTGAAGCCGGAACGCGACCACGTTGCGCTGGTCCGTCCGAGTCACTTCGGGAACGTGGGTAGCGCCATGCGATCGTTGGTGGCGTTCGGGTTCGAAGACCTCGCCTTCGTGGCGCCCGAGCACGCCGGCGCACCACCGACCCTCGACCCCTGGAGCCCACACGTGATCCGCGCGTCGGTGGGACTTCGCTTCGCGCTGCGTTGCGAGGCGTTCCCCGACCCGGCAGCGTACGCTTCGGCGTTCCCGTCGCATGCTGCCTACGTCTTCGACGCTGCCGGTGACGTGGCGCTCGACGACGCGACGTTCGCGTCGCCGTTCACCCTCTGGTTCGGCCCCGAGTGGCCGGGCGGGCGCGGCGAGCATGCGCCGCCACATGCCGTGCCCGACGCGACGCGCGTTCGCATCCCGCAGGACCGTCGGGTAGAATCGTTGAACCTTGCCGTGGCCGTCAGCATCGCCGCGTACCGCGCGCGTCGCTTGACGGCCAAGACGTGAACCGCTGCCGCCCGGCGCGCTGTCGCCTACGGCGCGGGGCGCGCACGTGCTCCTTCGGAGTGCGTCGCTACCCAGGCAGCTCGAGAGGGTGACGTGAGGCGCAGCTCGTGGGTCATCACCGGCGTCTTCGCCGTGCTCATCGGCCTGTCGTTGGCCGGTGTCGACTTCGTGGCGTTCACGATCCCTGCCGCCGCCGTCACCCTCGCGTTGGTGATGCTGCTGCAGGCTCCGCGGCGCTTACCCTGGCTGCTCGCCACCATCGGTTCGCTGCTCTGGGCGGTGGAAGAGATCGCCTGGGCGATCCGCCGCAACGCCGGACTCGTCGACGCTTCCTTCGTCACGGAGTTCAGCTACTACGCGGGCGTGGCCGCGTGGTTGGCCGCATTGTGGATGATGCCCGGCAGGCGTTTCACACGCGCGCTGTGGGTGCCGCTCGTTCCCGCCGTGGCGATGCTTGCGTGGTTGATGCTGCTCGACCCGCCGGCCACGCTGACGCTTCAGTTCCCCATCGCCGACGGCATCCTCGCGCTCGCCGCGTTGTCCGCGCTCGAGCCCACGCTGCGTGGCCGAGCGTCGGAAGGGCGGCTGTTGCTGGCGTTGGCGTTCTACATCCGCGGGTTGAGCGCTGCCACACTCTCGTGGCTGTTCGACGTCGGCGGGTTGTTGCCGGGCTTCTACGTCCTGTGGCTGTTGGGCTACGCCTTGCTCGCGTTGGGCGCCCACGTCGAGCTCGCAGACGTGCCTGGTGAGCTCTTCACCGCCGCCACCGGCATCATCACGCTGCAGCTCGGCACCGGCACGCTGCTGCTGATGCTGTTCACCTCCGGCAACCTGTCGAACGCGTACGGGGTCATCTTCCTGTCGTTGCTCGCGTACATCGAGGTCGGGGCGCTGATGCTGATCCTCGTCTCGGACCGGCGTAGGAGGATGGTCGCCGAAACGGAGCTCGGTTCCTGGGCGGCGCTGCTCGACAGCGTGTCGAACGCCGGGGCCGGCGATCACGACGGGCGTTCGACCGTGCGCCGGCTGCTCGACGCCGTCGCCGATCGCATGCCGTCGTTGCGCGGTCTCGTGGTGCACGATGGCGGCGGCACCTCGGTGGGCACCGCCGAAGGCTACGCCTACCCGTTGGTGACCGGCGGCACCGAGATCGGCCGCTTGTACTTCGCCGAGCAACCGCAGCGCTCGAACGTGCTGGACGCGGTGGCGCCGTTCCTGGCCGCGCGCATCCAGCAGGCCGCCGACCAGGAGGTGTGGCACACCCACGCCACCACCGACCCGCTCACCGGGCTCCTCAACCGCCGCGGCCTCGAACACCGCGCCAGCGCCCTCGTGCAGCGCGCGCGCAGCCGTAACCTGCCGATGAGCGTCGCGATGGTCGACCTGGACCACTTCAAGCGCGTGAACGACCTCTACGACCACGCGACCGGTGACAAGGCGCTGAAGGAACTGGCGGCGATCCTCGGTCGTCACATCCGTCCGCACGACCTGGCGGTGCGCTGGGGTGGCGAGGAGTTCGTGGTGGTGCTCTACGACACCGATCGCGCGAAGGCGGCGGAGGTGGTGAGGAGGATCCGCCAGGAACTGCGGGAACGCGTGGTGCGTCCGATCAGCTGGTCGCTCACGTTCTCCGCGGGCTTGGCCGGCGGCCTTGTGCCCATGGCCGACGACGCCGTGCACGCCTGGATCGCCGAAGCCGACACGGCCCTGAAGCAGGCCAAGGACGGTGGCCGCGATCGTGTCGAGAACGCCGCCCCGTGACACCGGAACCACGCCGCGTCGGCGCCGCCACGTCGCCGAGCCGGCGCCAACAGGACGGGCGCAGAACGTGACCTCGGTACCGCCGGCGTCCGGCGCGCGGTTGCCCCGAGGCGTACGCGTCGGCTACGGCGTGGGTGACCTCGGAGCGTCGCTGACGTTCGTGGCGATCAACACCTGGCTGCTCTACTACCTGGTCAACATCGCCGGCCTCCGGCCGTTCACGGCGGGGCTGGTGTTCGTGGTCGGGCGTGTCGTGGACGCCGTGCTCGACCCGGTGATGGGCATCGTCTCGGACCGCTTGGCGCCGCGTTACGGCCGCAAACGCTTCGTGGCGTTCGGCGCCGTCCCGCTTGGGGCCGCGTTCGCGGCGCTCTGGGCACTGCCGGCGGCTCGTCCGGAGGCGGCGTTCGCCCTGGCGCTGGTGGCCGTGGTGCTGGTGTCGCTGCTCTACACCGTCGTCCAGATCCCCTACATGGCGCTGACGCCTGAGTTGGCGCAGGACTACGACGAACGCACTGCCCTATCGAGCTACCGCGTCGCGTTCGGCACGTTCGCCTCCTTGGTGGCGGTGGCGCTTCCGCCGGTGCTGGTGCTCTCTGCGTCGACCGGAACGGAGCTGGCGTCGAGCGCGCCCGCGGGCTGGGTGCGCATGGGTCTGGTGTTCGGGCCCCTCGTGGCCCTCTCGTACCTGGTCATGGCGACGGCCGTCCCGGAACCGCGGCGGACGGCCACCGCGCAGACCACCAGGGAGACTACGCGGCAGACCCCGACCCCGAGCATCGCCGCGAGCCTCCGTTCGGCACTCCGCGCCACCGGGTTCGCCGAGCTGCTGGCGTCGTTCATCGCCATCACCATCGGCATCATGATCGTGAACTCGATGTTGCCGTTCTACCTGGAGTCGGCGCTTCGCATCCCCGGGCCGCAGCAGACGCCGCTGTTGGGGCTTCTGTTCGGCGTCGCGATCCTCGCGTTCCCGCTCTGGAGCGCCGTATCGAACCGTCACGGCAAGAAGGTCGCCCTCGCCGCCGGGCTGGTGACGATGATCGCCGGCTTGCTTCCGCTCGTCTTGCTCAGCCCTCCCGGCACGATCGGCCCGTTGCTGCTGGCGTTCACGGTGGTGACGGGTTGCGGGCTCTCGGCCGTGATGCTGCTGCCCTGGGCGATGCTCCCCGACGTGGTCGAGTTCGACGAGTTGGCGTCCGGCCTTCGCCAAGAAGGGCTGCTGTACGCGTTGTTCACCTTCGGCCAGAAACTGGCGGGGTCGGTCGGCGTGTTCGCCAACGCCATCGCAGCCGGCGTGTTCGGGTACGTCGCAGGTACGGCGGTGCAAGACGCCGGCACGGTCGCGGGCATCCGCGCCATGGTCGGGCCCGTTGCCGCCGGCGTCTTCGTGGTGGCGCTGATCTTGACGCTCCGCTTCCCCATCACCCGCGCCTCGCACCGCGAAGTGCAGGCGGCCTTGGCCGAGCGCCGAGCGGCTGGTTGATCACGTCCGCCGGTCGAGTCGAGCGCCGGCCCGCAGGCAGGCGGCTCCGCGCCCTTCGTTCGTGGCGCGGGGCGGCAGGCGGAATAGCGGCGCCGGAGTGGCGACGCGCCGGTATGATGGCGCCATGCGAGAGCTTTTGTACGACGCAGCGCGCCACTTCCGCCGCGGCAAGGCCTTGGCCGAGCGCGGTGACGTGCGCGGCGCCATCGTCGCGTACGACGAAGCGCTCATCGACCTTCACGCGGTCCGGCCTCAGCGCATGCGAGACGTGCTGCTGGCGCAGGTCTACTTGTCGCGCTACCCCATCGCGCGCAAGAACGACCCGGAGCGCGCCGACTCCGACCTTCGCATCGGGTACAGCTACGCACGCACCACCCAGGAGCCGACCGTGCGGCAGCTCGCCGAGACGTTGTGGCGCGAGCGCCTGGGGCGGCGGTAGGTAGGCGCGGGTTCCACCACGCCGCGCGACACGAACGGGTAGCATGGGCGCCATGAGCCGGTCCGTCATCCTCGAGCATGCATACGCCTCCGAGGAATCCTTCCTCGCGACCCTCGAGGCGCTCGTCACTCGCGAGAGCCCCACCAGCAGCAAGGTCCTGTGCGATGCGCTCGCGGATTACCTGCAGCGCGAGTTGCAGAGCGACGGTTGGAACGTCACGCGGCACGCTCGAGCCGCAGTGGGTGACATCCTCGAAGCACGCATGACCGGCGCCGACGGTCCGTCGACCTTGATCCTGACGCACTACGACACCGTCTGGCCCGAGGGCACACTCGCCGAGATGCCGTGGAAGCGCGACGGCGACAAGGTCTTCGGGCCGGGCGCGCTCGACATGAAAGCCGGTATCGCCAACGCCATGACGGCGGTACGCCTCGCACAGGCGGCGCGCATCCCGTTGGCAGGGAACGTGACGCTGCTCGCCACCTCCGACGAGGAGACCGGCAGCCACCACTCCCAGGAACTGATCGAGAAGCTCGCCAAAGACCACGACCGCGTGCTGGTGTTGGAGCCGGGTCGCGAAGACGGTGCGCTCAAGACCGGCCGCAAGGGCACGGGCTCGTTCCAGGTCCGCTTCCGTGGCCGCAGCGCCCACGCCGGGAACAACCCCGCCGACGGCGCGTCCGCTCTGCGGGAACTGGCGCACTTCCTGCTGTACGTCGAGGACCACGCCGACGAGGTGGCCGGTACGACCATCAACCTCACCGTCGCTCGCGGAGGCATCGCCACCAACGTCATCGCGGAAGAGGCCGAGGCCTCCATCGACATGCGGGTGCTGAAGGCAAGCGAAGCGGAGCGCGTCGAGCGCGTCGTGCACGGCTACACCCCGCGGGACACGCGCGTGGCGCTGAGCATCGCGGGTGGCTTGAACCGCCCGCCGCTGGAGCTCACGGCGGCCAACGAGGAGCTGTTCGAGGAGGCGAAAGCGGTGCTCGACGAGCTCGGCCTGAAGGCCGACGGCGCCGTGGTGGGCGGCGGCTCGGACGGCAACTTCACCTCGGCCATCGGCGTCGCCACGCTCGACGGACTCGGCTCCGTCGGCGCCGGCCCGCACGCGCGGCACGAGCATATCCGCGTCCGCGACACGCTCGAGCGCGTCGCGCTCGTCACGGGTCTTCTCACGCGCGGCTGAAGCGCGGCCGAGCAACCACCGTCTCTCGTCACCATCCTCCGCCGTGACCAGTCACCGCGCGTTCGCGTGATGCGTCCCTCGCTGATCGCGGCCGTCGCGGGTCTTCTGCTGACGTTCGCGCTGCCGCCGATCGGTTGGTGGCCGTTGGCGTTCGCCATCACACCGCTCTTCGCGCTGGTGGCGCGCGCGCCGGCCGGCCGCAACGCGTTCCGGTTGGGCGCTGCGTTCGCGTTGCCGTTCTTCGCGCTCTATATCCTCTGGCTGCCGCGGAGCTTCTCGGCCATGTTCGGACCCAGCTTCTGGCTGGTCTTCCCGCTGTTGCTGGCGATCCTGGCGGTGTTCTGGGGCCTCACCGCCTGGGCGTCCTGGCGCCTGGCGGGAGGCGCTAGCGGCGCACCGGCTGGACGCCGCGTGCTGCTGCTGTTGCCAGCGGCCTGGGTGTTGGTCGAGTGGGCACGCACCCAAGGCTACTTCGCGTTCCCCTGGGGCACGCTCGGCTACGCCTGGCTCGACACGCCGGTGGCGCAGCTGGCCGACATCGTCGGGGTGTACGGCTTGAGCCTGCTGGTGACGGTGCCGGCCGCCCTGGCGGCCACCGCGTTCGTACCGACGCGCGCTTCCCGAGGCGCAAGACGAACCCTCGACCTCACGACGCAGGCGCCGAGCCACGGCATCCTTGCGTCCGGTGCGTCGAGCATCGCTGCCGTGGTCGCCGCGATCGCGTTGCTCGCCGGCGCATTCGCGTGGGGAGCGGCTCGAGGACCCGACGCGCCCATCGAAGCGGCAGCCGGTGCCGCGAACGACACCGCAACCGGCGCCACGCCTGACGCCGCAACCGACACCGCAACCGACACCGCAACCGGCGCAGAGCTCGACCACGCGGCCGAGCCGCCCTACCGCGCGCTGCTGGTGCAAGGCAACGTCGATCCGTTCGCCCGTGCCGTGAACGCGGCGCGCGAACTGCAGATCCATCTCGGCCTGACCGAGGACGGGGTGAGGGCGGCAACCGACGAGGCAGAAGCCGCCACCGAGGACGGCGCGCCATTCGCCCCGGAAGCGCCCCCGGTCGACCTGGTGGTGTGGCCCGAGGGCGCCGTGCTCGGGTACGCCCTCGAGGGCGCGGGGGCTGACGAGCTCCGCGCCACCATCGCCGAGACGGCCCCGGGCGCAGCCTTCCTGGTAGGCGGTCGGGCATACGAACAGAACCGGTCGTACAACGCGCTCTACAGCTTCGAGGAAGGAGCGCTTCACGGCCGGTACGACAAGTACTACTTGGTGCCGTTCGGCGAGCGCTGGCCGCTCATCGATCAGCTCGAGGGCGCGTACCGCGCGGTGTTCGGGATGTTCGGCCTGCCACTGCTGGCCAGCACGACGGCGGGAGCCGGACCGTACCCGCTGGCGACGCCCTTGGGTGACGTGGCGGCGTTCATCTGCTACGAGTCCGTCTTCCCGCAAGTGCAGCGGCGCATGGTGGCCGAGGGCGGCCAGGTACTGGTGCTTGCCACCAACGACGCCTGGTTCGGGCGCGGCAACGGTGCTCTGCAGCACTTCGACATGGGGCGCCTGCGCGCCATCGAGACGCGTCGCTGGTTGTTGCGCGCCGGCAACGACGGCGTGACGGCCGCGGTCGACCCTTATGGACGCGTCACCGCCGAACTGCCTCAGGCGGTGGCGGGCACCTTGCTGGTGCGGTTCGCGTTGAGAAGCGACCTGACGTTCTGGGTGCGCTACGGCGCGTGGCTAGCACCGCTCCTTGCCGCCTGGCTGGCGTTGGCGACGCTGTTCGCGCGTAGAATGGCCGGACGATGAACGTCGTGATCGTAGGCGGAGGCGAGATCGGGTTCCTCATCGCCGAAGCCCTGCACCGCTCGCATGGGGTCGTGGTCATCGACACGGACCCCGAACGCGAGGACGCCTTCACGACCATGGACGTGCAGTTCTTCCGAGGGAACGGCACCGACCCTGACGACCTGCGCGCCGCCGGCGTCGAGAAGGCCGACGCGTTCATCGCCTGCACCATCAACGACGACGTCAACGTGCTCGCGTGCCTCGCGGCCAAGGGGCTCGGGGCGAAGGAGACGATGGCGTTCGTGACGCGCCAGCGCTACGTCGACGCCTTCAAGAAGCAGGGGGCCTTCGAGTCCGTGGGTCTACTTGTGGACCGCGTGCTCTGGCCGCAGCGCATCCTGGCGCACCAGATCGCCGACATCGTGCGCGTGCCGCGCGCGGTGGACAGCGCGCGCTTCGCCGGCGGCCGCATCACCATGCTGGAGTACAGCCTCGAGGAGGACGATCCCTTCCTAGGCGTCCCGCTCGGCACCTTGAAGCTCCCGAAGGGCGTGTTGGTGGTAGGACTCATCCGCGCCGACGAGTTCAGCATCCCTACCGGCGCCACGGAACTGCGCGCCGGCGACCGCGTGGTGTTCATGGGGATGACGGACAGGATGCGCGACATCCAGCGTCGTTTCGCCCCACGCAGGCGCACGTTGAAGGTCGCCATCATCGGCGGCGGCAACGTGGGATTCATGGTCGCCGAGGAGTTGGCGCACACGCACGCCGACCTGACCATCATCGAGGAGAACGAGGAGCGCTGCGAGAAGCTGGCGCAATGGCTGCCCCACGCGCTGGTCCTGCGGGGCGACGGGACGGACCTCGAGCTTCTCGAGCAGGAGCGCGTCGAGGACGCCGAGGTGATGGTCGCCGTCACCGACGACGACGCCAAGAACCTGCTGGTGGCCCTGCTGAGCAAGCAGCTCGGCATCCCCAAGGTCATCACGCGCGTGGGCCGGGCACGCAACCGCAGGCTGTTCACCCGCGTAGGTATCGACGCGCCGCTCACGCCGCGCGCGGCTGCGGTGCAAGAGGTGCTGAACTGGCTGAAGGTGGACGAGGTCGAGCACCTGGCCACCATCGAGGACCGCGCCGAGGTGATGGAGGTGACCTACCCCGAGGGGTGCATGGGTGGGAAGGTGAAGGACCTCGGCACGCCCGCCAGCATGCTCATCGGCGCCATCCAGCGCGACACCAACGTCATCGTCCCACACGGTGAGACGCCCGTGAAACCCGGCGACCACCTGTACGTCGTCACTACCCCCGACCAAGTCGACGAGGTGGAAACGTGGCTGGACGAGCGTAGGTCCCAGGTGCCGGTGCACTGATGCCCGACGGCAAGTCTCGCGGGAGGTTCGCGCCGTACGTCATCGGCACGGGCATGTTGGCCCTGGCGGCGAGCGCGGCAGCGTTCACGGTCTTCGCGTGGGCGCTCGGCGAACCGGCCGCGGGCTTCCTGATCACGCTGGCGGTGGCGCTCCCGGTCGGCTTGGGGCTGCGTTGGTTGGGCAGAGCCAACGCCGAGCCCAGCCGGCGCGAGGCGCTCATAGCCGTGTTGTTGATGTGGCTGTTGCTCCCAACGCTCGCCGCCACCCCGTACGTGATCGACGGCGGCATGTCCGGCTTGAACGCCCTGTTCGAGTCGATGAGCGGTTTCACCACCACCGGCGCCACCGTCCTCACCGACTTCGGCGCCTTCGGTAAGGCGCTCTTCTTGTGGCGCTCCATGTCGCAGTGGGTAGGCGGCATCGGCATCCTGGTGTTGTTCATCGCGGTGTTCCCGCAACTCGCCATCGCCGGCCGGCAGCTGTTCTTCGCCGAGGCGCCCGGGCCGACCGAGGAGCGCCTCACTCCACGCCTGCGCCACACCGCGGGCGCCGTGGTGAGCGTGTATTCGGGCCTGACGCTCGCGTGCGCCCTGGCCTACGGCGTCGGCGGGATGAGCACCTTCGACGCGTTCGCGCACGCCTTCACCACCCTCGCCGCCGGGGGGTTCAGCCCCAACGGCCTGAGCTTCGCCGGCTTCGCGAACCCCGCGCTCGAGTGGGTGGCGGTGGTGTTCATGTTCTTCGCAGGCGCGAGCTTCCCGCTCTTGTACCGCGCCGTC